>JBBREC010000022.1:0-27823 GCA_038203295.1 Caulobacterales bacterium | reverse complement strand
GCCCACCGACGACTGCCCGAGCGGGTCGACGCGGCCTGCATGCTGGTTGAGGAAACGGCGGCCGCATACGGACTCGACCGCGCCCGCGTGGTTTTCGATGAGGTCTTCGGCAGACTCCCGGACCCCGGCGTGGCGATCAGCTGGGCCCGGCTCCTGTTCGAAGCGGGGATCGACGCGGACATGCCCCCGGGCGCGGTGTCGGCGCCCGTGACGTCGTTGGCGGCCTGGATCGCCAGCGCGGGATCGACGCCGGACTTCGTCGGCGAGCAGGAAATCATGGTCGTGGAGAACCCGCCCGTCTTCGGCGAACCCGACACGGACCGGTTGAGGGCCGAGGTGGCGGGTTACGTCCCCCATGCCTGCACCCTGCCTGGCGCGACGATCTTCGCCAAGTCGAGCCTCGTGCTCATGCCCGACGGGACAGTCCTCAACGACACAATCGCCGACCCGAGGTTCGGTCGCTTCCTCGACCTGCCGCACGACAGGACCCTGGCCGGCCGCCGGGGCGAGCGGCTGCTCCTCAACGTTGGCCAGCATCGCGTCACCGAGATCGAGGCGGGGGTGATGCTCTCAGGCTGGGTCTCGGAACACTTCGGCCACTGGGTGCCGGAATACCTGTGCCGGGTCGCCTATCTCGAACGCCACCCGCGCTTCGCCGACCTGCCGATCATCGTCGACAGCGACATGCCGCCCCAGCACCTGGAATATCTCAGCCTGCTGGTCCCCAACCGGATCGTCCAGATCCCGCCGGGCGGCGCTCTGCATTGCGGCGAGTTGATCGTCGCATCGCCCTCCTGCTTCTTTCCCGTCCACCTGACCGAGGACCATCAGGTCCCGCCCGAGAACCAGGGCGGCCTGCCGGTTGGCGGCTTCCGCTTCCTTCAGGAGCGGGTTCTGCGCAACACGCCCGAGCCTGCGGTCCGGGACCGGAAGATCTACCTGTCGCGCAGGAGCAGCGTATGGCGGCGGCTGCTCAATGAGGACGAGGTCAGCACGGGCCTGGCCGCGCTGGGATTCGAGATCCTCTATCCTGAGGACATGAGCTTCGCGGAACAGGTGGAGATGTACCGGGCGGCTCAGGTCGTCGTCGCGCCGAACGGCTCGTCCCTGCTCAACGCCATCTTCGCGCCCAGGGACCTGACGCTGATCGTCCTGTCGCAACGGGGCCTGTTCAACTGGGGCACCTACTACGGGCTTATGCGCGAGCTCGGATATGAGCTGACCTTCTTCTGCGGCGACGAGGAGACCGGCCAGAAGCACGCCAGCTATACAATTCCGATCCCTCGCCTCGTCGCGGCCGTCGAGTCCCTGACGGGGTGACCGTCCGCGTCGTTGACAACCTCAGGCGGCGCACAGCTTAGTCGGGTCTTCGAGCCTAGGCGTTCGGGCGCGCTCGCCGGACAGCCGCAGATCCCGGGACCGGTCGCGGTGGGACAAGTTCATAGCCCGAAAAAGTTTCCCGTGGCCCGGCCGCGGCTACCCCGACTGGCTGCTCTTGCGCCCTACATCGAACGTATAGACGGCGCGCGGTGGTACTCGAACTTCGGGCCCCTGTGCCGGGAGTTCGAGGCGCGCCTCGCCGCCAGGTTCGGGCTCGATTCGGCGGGCGTGAGCACGATCTCCAACGCTACGGTCGGTCTAGCGCTGGCCCTGAAAGCCGCGGGCGCCAGGTCCGGCACGCTGTGCCTCGTGCCGAGCTGGACGTTCTCGGCCTCCGTCCACGCGGTCATCGATGCAGGCCTGATCCCCTTCTTCACGGACGTCGACGCAAGCGGGGTGCTGACGCCAGCCATAGCCGGCGAAGCCATCCGCGCGGCGACTGGCGAGGTCGGCGCCGTGATGCCGGTGGCCGTCTGCGGCCAGCCAATCGATCCAATGCCCTGGAACCAGTTCTCCCGTGAAACCGGACTGCCCGTGGTGCTTGATGCCGCGCCCGGATTCGACGCCGCCACGCCCGGAGCGGGGCTTTCGGTCGTCAGCCTGCACGCCACCAAGGTCCTAGGCATCGGCGAGGGCGGCTTCGTGATGTCGTCCGACCCGGACCTGGTGGCGGCGGTCCGGCTTAGCGCCAACTTCGGGTTCCTTGGCTCGCGGGAGGCGAAGGTCTCGGGCACCAACGGCAAGCTGAGCGAGTACGCGGCGGCCGTGGGCCTGGCCGGCCTGGACGAGTGGCCGGAGCGGCGCGCGGCGTTCCAGTCCGTGGCGCTGCGGTATCGCCAGAACCTCACTGACCTGCCCGGCGCGTCGCTGCCGAAGGGTTGGGGCCTGGAATGGATATCCACCACCTGCGTCGTCGAACTGGAGGACCCGGCGGCCACCATGCCGGTGCTCGACGCCCTGCATGCGGCCAGCGTGGAGACCCGCGCCTGGTGGGGACGGGGCATGCACACCCACCGCGCGTTCGCCGGATTCCCACGGTTGCCGCTCCCGACCACCGAGCGCCTCTCCCAGACGGTCCTTGGCCTGCCCTTCTACATCGACATGACCGCCGAAGAGGTCGACACGGTGTGCCAGGCGTTGCGCGAGGAACTGATCCGTTGCTCCTGATCTTCCCCGGGGCCATGCCGGCCGCCATCGAACGCGCCGTCCGGGCTTCCGTACAGGGGGTCGAGGTGATCGGTGCCTCGTCGATCGCCGCCGACTCCGCCGCCCAGCACTATCCGCGCTGGGGCTACATCCCGCGCTACGACGATCCGGCGTTTGAGACGGCATTGAAAGCGGTCGTCGAAAGCCACAGCGTGACCACCATCTATTCACCCCACACCGTGGTCTGGGAGCACCTGCGCAAGATCATGCCGCGCCTGCTGCCGCAGGTTGCGCTGGAGCGCACGGAGCCGTTCACTGAAGAGATCGCGTCCTATCGCGCCCTGCTGAAGCGTCGCGACACCGCCGGGGCGCTCGACAGCATCGCCTCGCCAACGGCGCCATCGCCCGCGCTGACGCCAGCCGAGATGGCGGGCCTGTTGCGCTTCGCGGGATCGGTTCCCGGTCTCTGCAGCGAGGAGAAGATCCTGGCGCTGGCCGCGGCGGCGCGACTGGCGCCGGCAGGCGACGTCGTGGAACTGGGCGCCTGGTGGGGCAAGTCGGCGGTGGCGCTGGGCTGGCTTGCGCGGCGCTACGGCCTTGGCAAACTGCTGTGTGTGGACCCATGGGACCTGGGCGAGGCCCTGCAGGTCAGCGAGGACGTCAACGCCCAGACCGCCAAGTGGAACATGGAGGAGGTGCTCGCGGTATTCGAGACCAATCTCGCCATGCTCGCCGGAGACGCCAACTACCTGCGTATGCCGTCGCGCGACGCGGCCGGCATATATGCGACCACCCGCTCGGCCACTACCGAGGCCTTCGGGACCACGCACTACACAGGCGTCATCTCGATGCTGCACATCGACGCCAACCATGAACTGGGGCCCGTCCGCGAGGATGTGCGCCTCTGGGCGCCGCGGGTGGCGCCGGGCGGCTGGGCGATCCTGGACGACTACCAGTGGCCGTTCGGCGACGGCCCGCGCATCGCGGGCGACGAGCTGCTGGCGGCGTGGAGCGACGAGGTCGCCGTCGCATTCGTGGCGGGCACGGCACTGTTCATCCAGCGGCGGCCCTGATCTGCCCATGACTCCGAGCAAGGCGATCGGCGGGTTCTTCGGGCTGGAGAGGCCGGCCGGTCAGCCGGATCGGACAGCGGACTTCGGGGCGCCGTACGAGCTGCGGTTCTGGAATGCCCGCTCAGCGCTGGCGCACCTGCTCGGCATGCTGGAAGCGCCGCGCGTCTGGCTGCCGGCCTACATCTGTATCGACGCCGCCCAGGCCGCAGCTCAGAATAACTGCCAGGTGATGTTCTACGCCGTCGGCTCTGACCTGATTCCCGACAGTCAGGCCCTGGCGCCGAACCTGCGCTCCGGCGACGCGGTGCTGGGCGTGGACTATTTCGGCGCGCGGTCGGAGGTGCTGCCGGAACTGTCCCGGCGCTTCACCGATGTGACCTGGATCCAGGACCGGGCCCAGGCGCTCTGGCCGGATGCGGCGCCCTGGGGCGATCACCTGCTCTATAGCCCCCGCAAGGTTGTCGGCGCGCCCGATGGCGGGGTGCTTGTCTCGCGCCTTGCGCCGATCCCGGCGCCGTCTTGGGCGCCCGACCTCGACCAGAGCCGGCTAGAGCCCTCACGGCTAAGGGCCGAAGACCCGCTGGGGCTTCGGAACGGGACCTGGTTTCCGGCCTATCAGTCCGCCGAGGCGGCAATGACCTGCGCGCCGCGCCCGATGAGCCAGCTGACGGCGACCGTTGTCGACGCGCTCGACACCCACGCCATGGCCCGGCGCCGGCGGCGCAACGCCGCTACCCTGATCGACCGGATCGGCGACGCCGCCTTCTTCAGTGGCGAGCGCCTGCTGGCCGGCGCGCCGCTTGGGGTCCCCGTGCTGACGCCTGACGCCGGGACTGTCTCGGCGCGGATGGCCGAGACCCGGATCTTCTGCGCCCGCCACTGGGCCGAGTTACCGTCGCCCGCTGCGGATTTCCCCACCGAGCATGGGCTCGCCGAGCGGCTCCTGACCCTGCCCTGCGACCATCGCTACGACGACGACGACATGGCCCGGGTAGCCGAGACTTTTCTGGCCTGCCGATGAGCCATCCCTACGCCAGCGCCGCCTACGCCCGGGTGTTCGAGGAGATCGCCCGACCGCTCTGGGTCGATGCCTGGGGCGCCTATGTCCTGACCCGCGAAATTCCTGGCGGGGGCGGGCGCGACGCAATGGGGGTCTATCCGCTTGCACCGTTCAGGCCGGACGCCGACCTGGGGGCCGGGCTCGGCTGGCTGAAGGATCAGGGACTGGTCTCTGTCGGCCTCGTGCCCGATCCGGCGACCGCGCCCCCGCTCGCCGAACTGCAGGCCGCCTTCGGTCTTTGCGCGCCGTTCAAGACCCACCTCGTGGTCGACTACGGCCGGGAGATCCGGTTCTCCAAGCACCACCGCTACGAGGCCAGGAAGGCGCTTCGCGAGGTGTCAGTCCGGGTCGCGCCGCTGGCCGATCACCTCGTCGCCTGGCGCGGCCTCTACGCCGAACTGGTCGAGCGTCACGAGATCGGCGGCATGACCGCCTTCTCGCCCGGCGCCTTCGCACGCCTGGCTGCGGTTGAGGGTCTGACGGCGGTGGCCGCCTTCGCGGACGACGAGATCGTTTCGATGCACCTGTGGGTCACTGACGCCACGACCGGGCACGGCTACAGCCTGCTGGCCGCCAGCAGCGCCGAGGGTTATCGACGCTCCGCAGCCTACGCGGTCTATGATGTTTCCATCCGTCTGTTCTCCGACCTGAAGACGCTGAACCTGGGCGCCGGCGCCGGGATTTCGACGGAAGACGACGGCCTGACCCGTTTCAAGCGTGGCTTCGCCAACGCCGAGGCCCAGGCCTGGTTCTGCGGCGCGATCCTGGATCACGACCGGTATGCGGCGATGAGCGGCGGAACGACAGCGCACGCCACGCCCTTTCCGGCCTACCGGTTCAGCGGAGCAACCTGAGCTAGTCCTGCCCGGACTTGTAGAACCGCGTTTCCGCAGGCTGGTACCATTCGTCGAGGCTGGCGGGGACGCGGGCGTCCCAGCCGAGCATCTGGCGAAGGCGGGGGGCCATTTTCGCCACGCGCGCCTCGCCGAAGAACTGGATGTAGTCGAACTGTGGCTTCACCAGCCCCTTGCTGAACGTGAGCGTAATCGCGCGACGGGGCGTGTCCGTCAGGTTCTGTCCAGCGGCGTGCCAGAGGTTGGAGTCGAAGAGGCAGATCGAACCGGCTTTTCCGGTCAGTCGGTCCGCCTCGCGCGAGAAGGTCTCGGGCAAAGGACATTCAGGCAGGGCGTGCGATCCGGTCAGGAGATAGGTCGCGCCGTTGTCGAGGGTGAAATCGTCCAGCATCAGCAGCAGATTTAGCATCAGCTTGAATTCGCCCGTGAACGTCCTGACGTCGCGATGCGGATTCATCGCGTAGGAAGAGGTTTCCCTTCGGGTCACCACCGCGCCGAAGCTGTTCAGGATGTACTGGCTCTGGAAGAAGGCTTCGATCTGCGCGTCGAGGTCGTAACGGGTGAGGAAATCCATGAACGGACCCTCGAACGTCAGAACATGATGGGCGGTGCCCTCGGTGTTGGGCAGTCCGTTGCGGACCTGCATCTCGCGGCACCGTGCGCAGGCGTCGTCGAGGGCGGCGCGGAGGGCCTTGAGTTGAGGCTCCGGGACGACGGAGTCGAACACGGACCAGCCCTTGGTCTGCATCTCCACAAGGAAGTCTGGCGCGCTCTTAAGTTTATCGCTGGGCATATTCTTCCTCGGGGACGCCAGACATAATGGAGCCCGAACCGTGGCCCCGGCGACCAGGATAGCCCTGAAACAACGATGAAAAAGAAAATCGTCTTCATCGGCAATCGCGCGCAGGTCCTGGACGTTTGCCTGCAGGAGCTCGACTGGGAAGTCGTCGCCGTCTGCGCGTATCGGGGCAGTTTTCTGGAGAAGGACCTGGCGGCCCGTCCGCTGGCGCACACGCCGTTCGCCTTCGCCGACAAGGAGGCCGTTCTTGGTCAGCTGGACAGGCTGGACTTCGACATCCTGGTCTCCAACGGCTGCCCCTTCATCCTCCCGATCTCGCGCCTGCGCCGGGAGGGCCGCCAGTTCATCAATACCCACCCCTCGCTTTTGCCGGATCTCAAGGGCCCACACCCCGTCAACGGGCTCTTCCTGCAAGGCCGCCGGGAGTTCGGCGCCACGACCCACTACATGGCCGAGGACGTGGATGCCGGGGCGATCCTCGCCCAGGCGCGGGCGCCCCTCACGCCGGACCTGGACGCCGGCCTGGTCTACCGCCTGGCGTTCCAGCTCGAAGCCGAGGCTTTCCGGCAGGCCGTGGCGGCGCTCAGGGCGGCGGACTATCGCCTGGCGGGCCAGGCCCAGGCCGAGGGCGGCGCCGTCTACCGGCGAACGGCCGCCGATCGGACAGCCGACGCCGCGCTTGAGCCAGCCGTGGAGATCGAGACGAAGATCCGCGCCTTTGGTATCCGCTCGCTGGGCGTGACCCTGGCGACGCGCGACGGCGAATTCCGCGTCTTCGAGGGCTGCGCTGTGACCCATGTGGACGCCAACCGGCGGTTCAGCCAGGGTGTCCCCGGCGCGGTCGTGCTGGCGTACGACGGCAAGCTTCTGGTCGAGACCGCGGACGGCCTGATCAAGCTCGTGGTCTACGAGAAGCTGCCCTAGTCCGCCCGTTTGACTCCCTCCAGCGGACGTTCCAGACAAGGTCCATGAGCTCGCGCGACTACAATCAGGAACACCGCGATACGGTCGACAAGAAGTACTTCTACGACTTCGACGCGATCCTGCGCCGCTACATGATGCGGACTTTCGAGCCCTTCGTGGTTCCGGGAAAATCCCTCGAGCTCGGATGCTACAAAGGCGACTTCACGGAAATCCTCGCCGCGCACCTGGCAGACCTGACCGTGGTCGAGGCTTCGGACGAGTTGATCGCTCACACCCGCGAGCGCCTCAGGGAAAAGCCCAGGTTCATCCACTCGACGTTCGAGGCGTTCGAACCCGCCGAGGCCTATGACTCGATCTTCCTGGTGCATACGCTGGAGCACCTGGACCACCCCGTTGACGTCCTAAAGTCGATCAACGGCTGGCTGTCGGAGCGTGGCCGCCTGTTCCTCGCGGTGCCGAACGCCAACGCCGCGTCCCGCCAGATCGCGGTGAAGATGGGGCTTATCTCCCACAACGCCGCGGTCACGGAGAGCGAGCAGACGCACGGCCACAGGTGCACCTACGCGCTCGACACGCTCGAACGCGACGCCAGGGCGGCGGGACTGCGTGTCGTGCAGCGCGGCGGGGTGGTCTTCAAGCCGCTCGCCAATTTTCAGTTCGACAGGGCGCTGGCGGAGGGGACCATTGACGAGGCCTATATCGAAGGCTGCTACCAGTTGGGGATGGCCTATCCGGACCTGTGCGCGAGTGTTTATCTGATCTGCGAAAAGGGCTGACGGGGTCCCGAGCGCGGCCACGGCCGCCTTCGCCCAAGGCGGACGCCGGCGCGGGCGGTTGCCCCGGGCGCAGTTTCAACGCGTCGCCAGGAAGGCGTAGCGGTTGACGCTGAAGAAGAACGCGTCGCCGGCAATCAGCGCTTCCTGGTCGGACCACCAGGCTGCCAGTTCCTCGGGCTCCAGGCCGAAGCCTGCGCCATTGGTCCGGGCGAAATTACGGATCGAGCGGGCCATGCCCCCCGCATAGCTGACCGGCTGCCAGCGCGGCGCGAACATCGGCAGGATCTCGGCGCGGCGCACCTCAAACCCCGCTGCCCGCAGCAGCGGCCCGAGCTTTGCCGGCAGGTGCGGATCGGCCAGATGGGCGTCCCAACACTGCAGCACGCGATCCATCCTGGCGGTGTCCGAGGCATGCCAGACGATGCTTCGCCAATCGGTGTCCAGGATCAGGGCCCGGCCCCCGGGCCGAAGCACCCGGTGCAATTCGGAAAGGGCCCGCGGCATGTCCGAGACATATTCGTAGACCTGGGTCGACACGGCCGCGTCGAAGCTTCCCTCGGCAAGGTCCAAAGCGGTCGCGTCGCTGATTCTGACCTCGGCCTGGGGCAGCCCGGTCAGCCGCGCCGACGACATCTCGATCATCGCCGGCGCAAGATCGAGCCCTACGAGGCGCCCGGTTTCACCGACCAGCCGCGCCAGATCCAGGGCCAGCAGGCCTGGGCCGACGCCCACATCCAGAATGCGTTCCCCCACCGCCGGGGCCAGCAGGTCGATCACCCGCGCACGCTGGGCGACCACGTCGGGCGTCAGATATATTGCTTCCACGGCACGCGCGGAGGCCGCGTCGAAGTCCAGTTGGCTCATGGCGGCCACGATCCCCGGTCCTGCTGCTTCAAGTCCTGTCGCGCCGAGCCTGGATCGACGATCAGCGGCAGGCAACCTGCCACGTCCGGCTTTCGACGGCCCAACCTCGATCGGTTCTCACCCATCCTGATTCCGTCACCCGGCATGCAGGAGCGAATTGAGCCGATACCCGGCCACGACAGCTCCACCGCGAGCAGCGACCAGGGCGCTCCGGGCCGCCAGGGCCTCGCGTTCCGCATCCAACAGATCAAGCGTTGGCTTTTGGCCCACACGGACCTCGTGCCCAACACTCTCAAGCGCGCCCGTGGTGGCGGTAACCTGATCCGACGCGGCCTCGACCAGGGCGCGCGAGGTCTGGACATCTTCCCACGCGCCGATCACCGCTTCGCGGACCTGGGCGCGGGCGCCGTCGACGCTCGATTGCGCACCCCGGGCGCCGGCCCGGGCCTCGGCGACGCGACCATTGATCAGACCGCCGGAAAACAACGTCCAGCGCCCCTGGACCCCAACCGTGACGTCGTCGGCGCGATAGCCTGGGAAGAACTTGTCGCGCGCGGTGCTGGCCGTCGCCGTCAATTCGAGGCTCGGGAGCCGCTCGGCCTGGGCATAGCGCACCCCCGCGTCCGCGGCCCGCGCCTGAGCCTGGGCGGCGACGAGCGCTGGGCTGGTCTGCTCAGCCATCGCCATGGCCTCGTCACGCGAAGCTGGAATGGGCGGCGGCGGCGGAAGCGCCTGCAGGCCGTCCGGCTCCACTCCGACGATGGACACGAAGTGCGACCGGCTGCGGGCAACGTCGCCCCTGGCACGCGCCAGCCCGGCGCGGGCTTCGGCGAAGCGTGCCTGCGCCTGGGCCAGGTCCGTTCTGGGGGTCTCGCCGCCGTTGAAGCGCAGCTCCGCCTGCCCGGCAATCTCGCCCATCTGGCGGACCTGCGCCTCGTTCAGGGCCAGAATCTCCAGCGCGCCGAAGACTGCGACGTAGGCTTCGGCCGCCTGAGCGGCCAGCAACGCCCTGGCGCCGCCGACCTGCGCCAGGGCCGCATCCCGGCCCTCCCGCGCCCGGTCGATCGCAGCGTTAACGGCGCCGCCCGTAAACAGCGGCTGGCGCAGTTCCAGGGCGGCGGCTCGCGGTGAAACATCGACCCGGCCGAACCCGAAGAAGCCGCCCAGGTCCGTGGTCCCCCGCCCGGCTTCGCCAGACAGGGTGAGCGCCGGCAGCCGTCCAGCCCGCGCCTCAGCCAGGCGCGCATCGGCTCCGTCCGCCTGCGCCCTGGCTTGGGCGAGGCCGGGATTGGTCCGTTGGGCCAAGACGATGGCCTCCGGGAGGGAAAGGGCGAAGGCGCTGTTTGGCGCGGCCAGACCCGCCGCCAGCCCGAGCGCCAGCAGCGCGCGCGTCGGGGTCAACGGAAAGCGACCCCAGGCTTGATCCCAAGCTTTTTGAACACCATCGCGGCCGGACAGAACCCTGTGAAGGCCGATTGGATCATGTTGAGGCCCGCGAACACGGACAGGCCGATCCACCAGGGATTGACGTAGTGGGCGAGCGCAACCCCCAACAGGACGATGCAGCCGGCAAAGGCCAAGACCATACGGTCGACAGTCATCTCACGTCTCCTGTCACGCCCGGGCTTGCGCCTGGGTCAGGGCCTGGCGCGTCCAGGCGACGATCTGTTGGGCGCTCATCAGGCCAGCGGTGCGCGCGATCGCCTGGCCATCCTTGAAGAGCAGCAGGGCCGGAATGCCGGAGATGCCCAGGTCGGCGGCGGCCTGCGGTTCGGCTTCGGAGTTGAGCTTCAGGAGCCGGACGTCAGGCTCCAGCGTCCTCGCGGCGGCGACGAAATTGGGGGCCATGGCCCGGCAGGGTCCGCACCAGGGCGCCCAGACATCCACCAGCACCGCGGCGCCCCTGGTGGAGGCGCGATGGGCGCTGAACGCTTTGGCGTCCACCTCGGTCGGGTGGCCATTGAACAGGGGCTCGCCACAGCGACCGCATTTGGCCGCCATAGGGTCCTTGCCGTCCGGCGCGCGATTGGCCGCGCGACAGGCCGGGCAAACGAACTGGCGCATGGCTCAGCCCTTGATCTTGCGCAGGCCCATGACCTGCAGGGCCAGCTTCTCGTAGAAGGGCTCGCTTTCGCCGCGCTTGATCTTGCCCAGAAAGTATTTCTCGAAGCCGACCTTGGCGAGGTGGACCCACTTGCCGCTCGCAGACCAGTTGACGTTGCGCGGCGGGATCTGCGGCTGGGCGACGAACGCCACGCCGCCGTCGCCGAAGTCGGCCAGGCAGAAGGCGTTCCAGGTCGCTTCGTGGGTTGTGGGTTGGCCCGCGATGACCTGCGCCATGTTCTGCGCGATGGCGGTCACCATGCTCTCGATCATGAAGCCGGTCTTGGGCACACCGACCGGAACGGGGGTCTTGCCGGTGGGCGCGATGGCGACGCAGACGCCGAGGCCGAAGACATTGGGGAAGGTCGGATTGCGCTGGTGTTTGTCGATGACAATGAACCCACGCGGGTTGGTAAGGCCTTCGATGCCGCGCACGGCGCCCACGCCCCTGAAGGCGGGCAGCATCATGGAATATTCGAAGGGCAGGTCATGGGTCTGCCTGACGGAGCCGTCGTCGGCGATCTCCTCGACGTGCATCATGCCGGCCTCCACCGAGGCGACCTTGGCGTTGGTGATCCACTTGATGTGGCGCTCGCGCATCTCGCTTTCGAGCAGGCCCTTGGTGTCGCCCACCCCGTCCAGGCCAAGATGGCCGACATAGGGCTCCGAGGTGACGAAGGTCATCGGAACCTTGTCGCGGATTTTGCGGCGCTTGAGCTCGGTGTCGAGGATCATCGCGAACTCGTAGGCCGGGCCGAAGCACGAGGCGCCCTGAACCGCGCCGATAACGATCGGACCAGGGTTTTCGACGAAGCGGTCGAACGCTGTGGCCGCAGCCTCGGCATGGTCGACGTGGCAGACCGACTGCGTAAAGCCGCCGTGGGGCCCGAGGCCCGGGATCTCGTCGAAGGCGAGCTCGGGGCCGGTGGCGATGACCAGATAGTCGTAGCCGACGACGGTCCCGTCGTTCAGCTCCAGCTGATTCTCGGCCGGGGAGACGCGCTTGGCGCCGACGCCGGTGAAGGCGACGCCGCGCTTCTTGAACACCGGTGGCAGCTTGACCTCGATGGCGCCGCGCTTGCGCCAATGCACCGCGACCCAGGGGTTGGACGGAACGAAATGGAAAGTGTCGCCCTGCGACACCACGCTGACCTCGGCCTTGTCGCCGACCGCGTCCTTGATCTCAAAGGCGGCGATCGCCCCGCCCAGTCCGGCGCCCAGGATCACAATACGTGGCTTGGCCATAGTGGGTCTCCTCCAGTGGCCCGCGACATCCGACGGAAAATGTCCGCCTGTTTTTGCCGCGGAGCTTTGATGCAGATCAGGTCAGGGACGCGGGTGCAGTCCTAGGGTGATCCTTAGAGTTCTTGACTGAATATGCGAATGGACGCATATACGCAACTATGAATTTTAACCCCTCCGTTTTGAAGAGTTCGGCCGACGACGCCTGCGCCCTCCTCAGGGCGTTGGCGAACCCGCATCGGCTGATGATCGTCTGCACCCTGATTGATGGCGAGCAGTCGGTCGGCGCCCTGGCACAGATGCTGGGCGTGCGCGAGACCCTGGCCTCGCAACACCTGGGCCTGCTGCGCCGCGACGGCGTGGTCGCCGCCCGCCGCGATGGCCAGACGATCTACTACGGCCTGCAATGCGGCCGGGCCCGCGCCCTCGTCGAAACCCTTTCGAACCTGTTCTGCGCGGCCCCCGCCCGCGCCCAACCCCAAGGAGCCTCTCCATGTTCGGAGCCCCCAAGACCAAGGACCTGACGCCGCACCAGGTGAAGGCCGCGCTCGACGCGCGGGAGATCCTGTTGATCGACGTCCGCGAGCCAGAGGAATTCGCCGCCGAGCGCATCGACGGGGCCTTGAATGTGCCGCTCTCGACACTCGATCCGAATGCCCTTCCCGACGCGAACGGCAAGGCCGTCGTCCTGCAGTGCGCCGGCGGCAAGCGCTCCGGCATGGCGGTGGAGAAGTGCCGCGCGGCCGGCCAGGCCATCGACACCCATCTCGCGGGCGGGCTGGCGGCCTGGAAGGCCTCGGGCTTGCCGACGTTGGCCGGCCCCGCCCGCCGATAGCGGCGCCAGAACACCAGTAACCGGGAGGGCGAACCATGGCGTCACGGCCTTATCTGATCAGCGCCTTGAGCGTGGCCCTGTTGCTGGGCGCCTGCGGCCAAGCCGAGCCCACAGCCCCTGCGGCACAGACAGCGCCCCTCGCGGGGCGATTGACCGTTCGAGCCCAGACTGTCGCCGACAAGAAGCCGGTCCCGGCGACCCTGACCACGCGCGACATGGCCGAAGCCCGCGCGCGGATCTCGGGCGTGCTGGTGGCCCTGGCGGTCAAGGAAGGCGACCTGGTCCGTCAGGGCCAGCTGATCGCCCGGGTCAGGGACGACCGGCTCGCCCTGCAGACCGGCGCCTTCGACGCCCAGGTCGCCGCCGCCGCCGCCGAGGCTGCACGCGCCCAGGCCGACCTTGGCCGTACCCGCGATCTCTTCTCCCACGGTGTCTATGCCCAGGCTCGCCTCGACCAGATCGAGGCTCAGGCCAAGGCCGCCAACGCCAACCTGGCGGCGGCCCGTGCGCAGCGCGGGGCCAGCGCCGAACTGGGCGCCCAGGGCGCAGTTCTGGCCCCGGCGGCGGGCCGCGTGCTGGTCGCTGACGTCCCGGTCGGTTCGGTTGTGATGCCTGGCCAGTCGATCGCCAGGATCACCGCCGGCCCGATGGTCGTGCGCATCGAGTTGCCGGAAGGCCAGGCGCGCGCCTTGAAGGTCGGAGACGTTGTGCAACTGGCCGCCGAGGACCTGCGCGGCGTGGCTACCCAGGGCGCCATCACCCAGGTCTATCCGTCGGTGACCGGCGGGCAGGTGACCGCCGATGTGACCGCGCCCGGGCTGCCGCAGGACCTCATCGGCCAGAGCGTGCGCGCCCAGATCAAGGTCGGGGCGCGCGAGGCCCTGATCGTGCCGAGAACCTATCTCACCACCCGGTTCGGGGTCGACTACGCCCGCCTCGTCCGCGCGGACGGTACGGTGTCGGAGACGCCGGTTCAGACAACGGCCGGCCCTTCGGCCGATACCGTCGAGATCCTCTCGGGCCTTCGGGCTGGTGACGTCCTGACACCCGCCGGGTCGACGAAATGAACCTCGGCCTGTCCGGACGCCTGACCAAGGCGACCATCCGTTCGCCACTGACGCCGCTCTTCCTGCTGGCCGCCATCGCTGTTGGACTGCTGGCCCTGGTCTCGATCCCCCGCGAGGAGGAGCCGCAGATCAGCGTGCCCATGGTCGACATCATGGTGGCGGCTCCAGGCCTGCGCGCGCCCGACGCGGTCGAACTGGTGGGCAAACCCCTGGAGACGATCGTCAAGAGCGTCGCCGACGTCGAGCATGTCTACACCTTCGCCGACGACAATCAGGTGATGGTCACCGCCCGCTTCAAGGTCGGGGTGGATCCCGATGCTGCGGCGGTGCGCATCCACGAGAAGATCCGCGCCAACTACGACCGTATCCCGGCAGGCATCCCCGAGCCGCTGATCCAGACCCGCGGCATCAATGACGTGCCGAGCCTGGTGCTCACCCTGTCGCCCAAGCCGGGCGCGGCCGGCCAGTGGACCGACCAGGCGCTCTACGAGCTGGCCGGCAAGCTGCGCACCGAGGTGGCCAAGGTCGACAATGTCGGCCTGACCTTCATCGTCGGCGGGCGGCCGCAGGAGATCCGTATCGAACCCGATCCCGCCAGGCTCGCCCAGCACGGCGTCTCGCTGGGCGTCTTGATGGACACGGTCCGCCAGGCCAACCGCGCCTTCCCGGCCGGTCAGGTGCGCAATGGGGGCCAGGCCGTCGACGTCACGGCCGGGCGAACCCTGGCCAACGCCACGCAGATCGGCCTGCTCGCCCTGCCCTCCATCAAGGGCGAAAGCGTATATGTCCGCGATGTCGCCCAGGTCATCGAGGGGCCACGGGAAGACCAGGCGCGGGCCTGGCGCTATGCTCGGGTGGGCCAGCGGTGGAGCGAGGCGCCGGCCGTCAGCTTGGCGATCGCCAAGCGCAAGGGCGCCAACGCCGTTGTCGTGTCCCAGGCCGTGCTGGCCCGCGTCGAGGCGCTCAAGGGCTCCCTGCTGCCCGACAGCCTGAGCGTGGCCGTGACCCGCGACTATGGCGCGACCGCCAACGACAAGGCCAACGAGCTGCTGTTCCACCTGGGGCTGGCGACGCTTTCCATCGTGATCCTGATCGGTTTCGCGATCGGCTGGCGCGAAGCCGCCGTGACCGCCGTGGTCATTCCGACGACCATCCTGCTTACCCTCTTCGCCTCCAACCTGATGGGCTACACCATCAACCGCGTCAGCCTGTTCGCATTGATCTTCTCGATCGGCATCCTGGTCGACGACGCCATCGTCGTGATCGAGAACATCGCCCGCCACTGGACCATGGAGGACGGCCGAAACCGGGTCGATGCGGCTGTCGAAGCGGTGGCGGAGGTCGGCAACCCGACCGTCGTTGCGACGCTCACGGTGGTTTCCGCCCTGCTGCCGATGCTGTTCGTTTCCGGCCTGATGGGTCCCTACATGGCGCCGATCCCCGTGAACGCTTCGGCCGCCATGGTCTTCTCGTTCTTCGTGGCGATGGTCATCGCGCCCTGGCTGATGGTGCGCTTCGCCCGCAAGACCCTCGCGGCCGGCGCTCACCAGGGCGAAGGCAAGCTCGGCCCGCTCTACCGCAAGGTCGCCAGCCGGGTGATCGCCACGCGCAAGAGCGCCCGGACGTTTCTGATCGCCGTTGGGCTCGCGACGCTGGTGGCCTGCGCCATGTTCGCCACCAAGACCGTGACCGTGAAACTCCTGCCGTTCGACAACAAGTCCGAGCTGCAGGTGGTGCTGGACATGCCCGAGGGGACCTCGCTGGAGGCCACCCAGCGGGCCCTGTCCGACGCGGCCGTCATCACCCGCGCCCTGCCGGAGGTGGTGGCGATCGACGCCTATGCCGGCACGGCCTCGCCGTTCAACTTCAATGGCCTGGTCCGGCACTACTACCTTCGCAACCGGCCGGAGATGGGCGATCTGTCCGTTGCGCTGGCCGCCAAGGACGAACGTCATCGCTCAAGCCACGCCATCGCGCTGGACCTGCGCCAAAGACTCGCCAAGGTCGCCCTGCCCGCCGGAGCGGCCATCAAGGTGGTCGAGGCGCCGCCTGGCCCGCCGGTGATGGCGACCCTGCTGGCCGAGATCTACGGCCCCGACGCCAAGACCCGGCGCGCCGTCGCCGAGCGGGTCAAGGCGACCTTCCATTCCGTCCCCTACATCGTCGACATCGACGACAGCTACGGCCAGCCCCGGCCGGGCCTGCGCCTGGTTCCCGACCGTGACCGGCTGGAAGCCCTGAACGTCAGCGACCGCGACGTCTACGACTCCATCGCAGCCGCCTTGAACGGCCAGGTGGTGGGCTACGCCCATCGCGGCGAGGGTCGCGATCCGCTAGAGATCTCCGTGCGCCTGCCGCAATCCGCCCGCAGCTGGGGCGAAGGCCTCGCGGCCATGCCGGTGGCCGTCTCGCAAGGCCCAGCTGGCGGCCGGCTGGTGTCGCTGGGCGAGGTCGCGACCGCCTCGCAGGAGCCGGGCTCAACCCACATCTTCCGCCGCGATGGCCGTGACGTCGACATGATCATGGGCGAACTCGCCGGGGCCTATGAGGCGCCAATCTACGGTATGCTGGCCGTGGACAAGGCGATCAGGCAGGGCGAGTGGAAGGGTGTTCCCAAGCCTGACATCCGCATGCACGGCCAGCCGGACGACGAGAGCCGGCCGACGGTGTTGTGGGACGGCGAATGGGAGATCACCTGGGTGACCTTCCGCGACATGGGCGCGGCATTCGGGGTGGCGATCCTGGGCATCTACGTCCTGGTCGTCGCCCAGTTCAAAAGCTTCCGCCTGCCGCTGGTGATCCTGACGCCGATCCCGCTCACCCTGGTGGGTATCGTCATCGGCCACATCCTGTTCCGGGCGCCGTTCACCGCCACCTCGATGATCGGCTTCATCGCGCTCGCCGGCATCATTGTTCGAAACTCGATCCTGCTGGTGGACTTCATCCGTCACAGCCAGGTCGAGGGCCGGCCGCTGCGCGAGGTGCTGCTGGAGGCCGGCGCGATCCGCTTCAAGCCGATCGGGCTGACGGCCGCAGCGGCGATGATCGGCGCGGCGGTGATCCTGACCGATCCGATCTTTCAGGGCCTGGCGATCTCGCTGCTGTTCGGCCTGGCGTCATCGACCTTGCTGACGGTCCTGGTCATTCCCGCCATCTATGTGGTGCTGCGCGACGACGGCGTGGCTCTGCCTTCCACGAAGGCATAGGTGCGGCAGGTTAGCCGCCGACGCGGGTCGTCCTTGATCATGACTGCGCATATTCTACATTAAGCAGATGAACTCCAAAGTCGCCCCCCGGCCCTCACCGAGCGAAATTTCCGAGCTGCAGGACTGCGCGCATGACGCGGCCCGGATGCTGAAGCTCCTCGCCAGCGAACAGCGCCTCCTGCTGCTGTGCCGGCTGGTGGAGGGTGAGGCTTCTGTCAGGGACATGGCCGAACATGCCAAGTTGGCGCAGTCCGCCGCCTCGCAGCATCTGGCCAAGATGCGCGCCGAAGGCCTGGTCGCGACCCGGCGCGACGCTCAAAGCATCTACTATCGGCTGGCCGATCCTGCGGCCATGCGGGTACTCGACACGTTGTGCCAGATCTATCGCGGCCAGTCAGCCGATGGCGCCGCCAAGCGCCGCGAGTTGGCCGTCTCGCCCAGCACCGATTGAACGGTCACCCCGTGAGCGCCAGCAGGCGCGTGGGCGATGATCTGCGGTCGGCCCCCATGGTCGGGGCTCTCCGATCAGGCCGGCCTGCGGGCGACGAGATTGATGAGGGCGGACATGCCGGCGTGCCCATGTCCCTCTTCGATGGCCGAGTCGTGGGCGGTCAGCTCAAGGATCTCGAGGCCGGCGAAGGCGTCCCGCAGCATCGGCTCCGTATAGAGGTTCTCGGCCTGCGAGGGGCCGCCGGTCCCATAGGCCAGCTGCTCCGGCCGATAGCCCTGCAACAGGAGCAGGCCGCCGGGCTTCAGGGCGGCTTGCATCTTGTCGAACAGAACCGTGCGCAGAACGGGCGTAGCGAACTGGATGAAGATGCCGACCACCAGGTCGAACGCTCCGACCGGCCAGGACCAGTTCGCCACGTCGGCGTGCTCAAGGTTGAGGGTCACGCCGCGTTCCCGGGCCAGACGTCCTGCCTTGGCCTGGGCCACTTCAGAGCTGTCCAGGGACAGCACGCGCAGGCCCTGCTGCGCCAGCCAGACCCCGTTTCGCCCCTCGCCGTCGGCGACCGCCAGGGCGACCTGCCCCGGCTTCAGCCGCCCCGCCTGTCGCACCAGGAAGGCGTTCGGTTCGACGCCGAACAGATAGTCGTCCTGCGCATAGCGCCTGTCCCAGAGATTGCCCGTCTGGCTCATCCGCCCGTCGCTTTCCAGGCCACGTAGGCCGCCACCGCCAACACCAGGCCCGCGAACAGCCGCCGCGCCAGCAGCGCGTGGCCGGCCAGCGCGGCCGCACCCCGCACCCCGAGCAGGCCGCCGCCAAGGCCGCCGAGGATAAAGAGTCCCGCGACAGGCCAGTTGACCAGGCCGGAGACGGCATAGTTGAGCGAGGTCGCCGCGCCGAACAGGGAGACCGACACCAGGGACGAGGCGGCGGCATTGGCCATGGTCATCCCGGTGGCCAGCATCAGGCCCGGCACGATCAGGAACCCGCCGCCGATGCCGAAGAAGCCGGCCGCCAGTCCGGTCAGCACGCCCAAGGGCGCCAGCTTCAGCATCAGCCGTCCAGTGATGTGGACCTGCGGGTCGCCGTCGGACTTGGGCCGCCGCATCATCGAAAGCGCGATCGCCGCCATGGCGATGGAGAAGAACAGCAACAGCTTCTGGCCATCGACCGCCTTGGCGAGGCTGGAGCCGAGGAAGGAGCCCAGCAGGCCTGCTCCGGCGAACACGATGGCGCAGGGCCATTTGACCCGCCCGCCCCGGCCATGGCCGATCAGATTGAGCGCCGCGTTCACGGCGACCGCGGCGGCCGAGGTGCCGATCGCCACATGGGGGTCGTGGATCCCCACGACATAGAGCAGAAGCGGCGTGGCCAGCACCGATCCGCCGCCGCCAAACAGCCCCAGAAGCGCGCCGACAATGGCGCCGCTTGCCACGGCCAGAGCGATCATCGTGTCGGTCATCGAGGGAGTCCCCCATAGGACTTGTATCTGCATATATTCGCATATAAGTTCTTGCGCTGTGATGCAACCCACGAGATCGACTATGCGAGACACAAGCGCGACTTCCGACCTGGCGGTGATCGTCGCGACCACGATTGTGGAGGCGGCCACGCGAGACGCCACCCGGCGTCCGCAGGTGAAGGCCTTCTTCGATGAAGCCACCTTCACCGTCACCTATGTGGTGCGCGACCCCGCCTCCAAGGTCTGCGCCATCATTGATAGCGTGCTCGACTACGATCCAGCCTCAGGCCGCACGGACCACGGGTCCGCGGACGCGGTGATCGCCTATGTTCAGGCCGAAGGGCTCGAGGTGGCGTGGCAGCTCGAGACCCACGCCCACGCCGACCACCTGTCAGCGGCGCCGTATCTGCAGGCGGCGCTCGGAGGCCGGCTGGCGATCGGCGAGAAGATCGTGCGAGTGCAGGACACCTTCGGCGCGCTGTTCAACGCTGGAAGCGACTTCGCCCGTGACGGACGGCAGTTCGACCATCTGTTCAAGGACGGCGAACGCTTCAGTATTGGCGGCCTGGAGGGCGTGGCCCTGCATGTCCCCGGCCACACGCCGGCTTGCCTCGCCTATGTGATCGGCGACGCGGTGTTTGTCGGCGACACCCTGTTCATGCCCGACTACGGCACCGCGCGCTGTGACTTCCCGGGCGGGGATGCTGCGACGCTCTACAGCTCCATCCAGCGCCTGCTCGCCCTTCCGGATGAAACCCGCGTCTTCCTGTGTCACGACTACAAGGCGGAGGGCCGGGCGGACTTCCTTTGGGAGTCGACAATCGGGGTCCAGCGTCACGAGAACATTCATGTGCATGACGGCGTCACACAGGCCGAATTTGTGACCCTGCGCGAAACGCGGGACAGGACGCTCGACATGCCCCGCCTGATCCTGCCGTCGGTGCAGGTGAACATGCGGGGCGGTCACCTGCCCGAGCCGGAAAAGAACGGCGTCCGCTATCTGAAAATTCCCCTTAACGCGGTATGAGCCAGTTCATGATCAAGCCCCACCATCTCGCCGTCGCCGTTGCATTCTCGATGCTCGCCAGCGTCGCCCAGGCGGAGCCCACCCACGTGATGATCCGGGCCCAGGCGCTCGACGCCAAGTTCATCGGCGACCATATGGGCGGCGTGCGCGTCACCCTGACGAATGCCAGGACGGGAACCGTGCTGGCGAAGGGTATGATCAAGGGCGGGACCGGCGACACGCCGAGGATCATGGGGGCCAGAACCAGAGGCGTCGCGGTCGCCGACCCCGCAACCGCGGGGTTCGAAGCAGCCCTCGACCTGAAGCGCCCTACGTTGGTCCGCGCCGATGCGACGGGGCCCGAAGGCAAGCCAGGCTCGGCGATCACCGTATCTTCCAGTCTCTGGATCATCCCCGGCCGCGATGTCGTCGGCGATGGTTGGGTCCTGACCTTTCCGGGACTTGTGGTCGAGCCCAGTGCGATTCCTGGCTCCGACGGGTCGCTGAAGGTCTCCGCCAAGGTCAGCCCGATGTGCGGCTGTCCCATTGAACCTAACGGTATCTGGGACGCGGCAAACTACAGCGTGGAGGCCACGCTTCTGCAGGGTGAACGCGTCGTGGCGCGGGCGGCGCTCGCCTATGCGGGAAAGCCGGGCCAATTCGCCGCGACGCTCGCTGGCAGTCCGCCAGGACGATATGTCTTGCGGCTCGTCGCGACGGATTCAAAAACGCCCAACGCCGGCGTCGCTGAACAGGCGATCCGCATTCATCGAATTCCCTGACACACTGCGCCGAACGCGAGCCAAGGGCCGCAGCGGTCTGCCTATCACGCGGCAGGGCATCGGCGCGCGATCCGAGGGGTCCATGCTCGTGGTAGGGCTGGCATCCGCAAACACACACTGGCGATCCGGCGTTGCGCTGTGCGGTGGACTGCAAGGCTGACATGACCGCCAAGGCTTCGTGGTCTCGCCAGGGACGTGCGGCGACTTGCACGCCGATCGGCAGCCCGGCGCTGCCGGTCTCGACGGCCAGGGCTGCCTTGCTCACCAGGTCCCATCCGGGGACACGGCTCGCCTCCTCTTCGGGACGCACCCGGGTGATCGGCACGACGCCCGCGGGGTATCCCAGGACGTTGTAGAGGATCGAATAGCCGCCGGCGGTTCCGAGCACGCCGCTGGCGCCGTGGGTATAGGCCGGAAGGGCGCAGGGCGGACAGACGAGCACGTCAATCCGGTCGCGCTGAAGGGCGGCGTCGAAGCGGGACTGATAGTCCAACAATCGCTCCACCAGGGTCCAATACTGGTCGGCGCGCGTGTGGCCGAAGAGACCCACAAAGGCCGCCAGCGACGGCTGGCCCAAACCTTTGAGGGTTGTGACCGCGGCGGCGCGCACCGGCCCGGTAAGGCCTGCCAGCAAGGCCATCGAGTTGGCCCGGCTGTCGCGTTTGCCGCCGGCCCACATCCTTTTGAAGCCAGCGGCGCCATCCGCCGAAAGCAGGTCGAAGTAGAGGGCCAGGGCTTCAGGGACGACCGGCGGCGCCCAGAAGGACACCTGCGCGCCCTGTCCCCTCAGGATCTCGGCGGCCTGGTTGACGGCGCGGATCGCCGCAGGGCGGCCGATAGCGTTCCGTCATCCTGGTAGCAGCCGACCCGAAGCGTGGAGAGATCGACCTGGCGGTGGTCGCCGAGCGCGGGCGGCGCCCCGCGACCGGCTCCAGCGCCGTCGATGATCTTCAGCGCAAGCGCGACGTCGTCGACCTCGCGCGCCAGGGCCCCGATCTGGCTGACGATGGTGCGCTGACCGACCGGCACGCTGAAGCGACCGGGATCCTCGACCCGACCCGCCGTGGGTTTGAGGCTGGCGATGCCACAGAAGGCCGCCGGAATACGCACGCTGCCGGCGATGTCGGTTCCCAGGCCAAGCGGTGAACCGCCGGCGGCGACGATCGCTCCCTCGCCGCCACTGCTTCCGCCCGACGTCCGGGCGAGGTCCCAGGGATTGTTGGTCCGTCCGTAGACCGGATTGTCGCTTTCCCAGTACAGCAGCAGCTGAGCGACATTGGTCTTTCCCAGGATGACCATCCCGGCGTCGCGCAGGCGTGCGACCGCCGCAGCGTCCTGCGACGCAACGTGGTTGGCGCGCGTCCGCTGCGCGGGCATGGCGGCGCGCGCTGGCGAAGTCCTTGACCACGACGGCGTTGAGCCGCGGGTCGACTTCCTCGATGCGCCGGATGTGCGCAGAGACCACCGGCCTCATAGACGAATAGACTAACCTGCGTTCCACGCGGCGCCCGTGTGTGCGATGCGGTGGGGCTTAGGCGGGTCGGATGGATGGAAGCTGCATGACCGGCACGCAGAAGGTTCGGTCGGCGGCGCGGGTGCTTCAGGTGCTCGAAGCTCTGAACACCTACGACATGGCCACAGTGGCTCAACTCGCCGAGGTTTGCGGCCTCCCAAAGCCGACCGTGGTGCGGCTGCTGCTGACTCTTGTCGATGGCGGCTACGTGGAGCGCGTGTCTCGAACGCAGGGATATGTCCTGGCCGAAGGCGTGCTTCGTCTCTCGGACGGGTTCCGGAACGCGGACCGGCTGGTGGCGGCGGCGCGCCGGCCTCTCGACGCCTTCACGGTTGAGCACAAATGGCCGGTCAACCTGCAGATCTGCGTGCGCGGCGCCATGTGCACCCGCTATTCCACGGCGAATCAGAGCGCGTTGTCGATCGATCCGCCGCGGATCGGGAAACGCTACCCGATCCTGACCACTGCCCATGGACAGGCCTATCTGGGAGTCTGCGCCGACACCGAGCGCGACGCCATCCTGGCCATGCTTCAGGCCTCGAAGAACCCCGCCAACGCCTTTGCGAGGGACGCGGGGTTTGTCGCGCGGATGATCGCTGACGTTCAGCGCTTAGGATATGCTTTGCGCCGCGCGACGCCGGACGATCGGGTGGTCGGGTTTGCGGTTCCGGTGCCGTATCGCGACGGCGTGATCGCCACCGTCGGCATGCGCTATTTCGCTTCCGCAATGACGTCCGATGAAGCGACGCGCCGCTATCTGACGCCGCTGCGAGAGGTGGCGGCGGCGGTATCAGCCGCGTTCGATCCCGCTCAGCATGTTTCACCTGGTGAAATAGGATGACGACGCCGCCCCAGTAACTGGGGCCGGCGCTAAGGTCTCCCGCAACGAGCCTGAGATGAGCGGCTACATCTGTCAGTCCGCGCTCCCGGGTCGATAGGAGATGATCCGTGTCGAGTTCACCGCAAGACGCTTTCAATCCGATCAAGCACGAGGGGGCCTGGGCGCACGCGCTCGACTATCACGCGCTCGATGTCGAGGTGGCCCGCGCTGAGGGCGTGTTCATCTACGACACCAACGGAAATCGCTATTACGACGCCTCGGGCGGCCCCATGGCGGTGAACCTCGCCCATGGCCATCCGAAGATGAAGGCGGCGATCGCAGAGCAGCTCGAAGCCTATACCTACGTCCATCCGACCCTGGCCAACCGGCGCCGCGCCGATCTCTGCGACGCGATCGCCTCGGTCACGCCGGAAGGATTGAACACCAGCTACCTGGTCTCCGGTGGCTCCGAAGCCGTGGAGACCGCCCTGAAGCTAGCGCGGCAGTACCACGTGGCGCGCGGCGCGCATGGCAAGCACAAGATCATCAGCAACTACGAATCCTATCACGGCATGACGCTGGCCACGATGGCGCTGTCGGGCAATCCGCAGAGCGTGCGGCACTACGATCCGATGATCCAGCGCTGGCCGAAGGCGCACCAGTACAGCGACGTAACCCGCCCCGAGGGCGTCAGTCGTGATGCGTGGGCCCTGAAGACCGCGCAGGATCTGGAGCGGACCATTCTGTATGAGGGCCCGCATACGATCGCCGCATTCATCGCCACGCCGCACGGTTGCGGCTACGACTACGGCACCGTCGCGCCGACCCTCTACTGGCAGGAAGTTCGCCGGATCTGCGACGAGAACGACATCCTGCTCATCGCCGATGAGGTGGTGACCGGCTTCGGGCGAACCGGCCGGTGGTTTGGCATGGAGCACTTCGGGGTGATTCCCGACATGATGACCTTCGCCAAGGGCATCTCCTCCTGCTACGTGCCGTTGGGCGCGGTGACGGTGAGCGACAAGGTCAACGAGCCCTTCCTGGCAGGGGCCGGTTTTATTCACGGCTTCACCAATGGCGGGCATCCGCTGGCCTGCGCGGCGGGTTGCGCCCTGATCGATATCATCAAGACCGAGAACCTCATCGAGCAGGCCGATCAGCGCGGCCGCCAGCTTTTCGCCCACAAGGAACGACTGCTGGCCCACCCGTCGGTGGCGGATGTCCGCGGCTGGGGCCTGTTCATGGTGCTGGAGCTGGTCGGCGACCCGGTCAACCGGACCTATTTCCCGCCGGCCGCCGAATCCGAATTGAAGTTCCAGCAGATCGGTCTCTCGAACGGCCTGGCCTTCTATTCGACGCTCTACGGATCGCGGCGCAACCCGCTGTTGCGGCGCGGCCTGCCGCTTTGGATCTCGCCGCCTTTCCACATCTCGGAGGACGAGGTTGAGGACATGGTCGATCGCATCGATCGCACGCTGCACCACTGGGAGCAGACGATGGGCGTCGGCGGCTGACGCCTTCCCGAACGGCGCTGCGGCGCCCTCCCTTTCGGACCTAGATATCGAGAGCCATCGTGACCCATTCATCTGCCGCACGACGTCCAAACATCGTCCTGATCCTGATGGACAATCTCGGCTACGGCGAGCTGGGCTGCTATGGCGGCGGTCTGTTGCGCGGCGCACCGACGCCGCGGATCGACCGCCTGGCGATGGAAGGACTGCGGCTCACCAACTTCAATGTCGAGGCGCAGTGCACGCCCTCTCGCTCGGCCCTGATGACCGGGCGCTGCCCGATCCGGACCGGCACGGGGACCGTGCCGGGCACACCCGTCTACGGGCTCATGCGCTCGGAAGTCACGATCGGCCGCAGCCTATCGGACGCGGGGTACGTCACGGGCTGTTTTGGCAAATGGCACCTTGGCCACACCAAAGGACGGTTCCCGACCGACCACGGGTTCGACGAGTGGTTCGGCATCCCCAATTCCAGCGATGGGTCACACTGGCCCAGCAGCGACCTGCTCGACCTCGAGGACGTGCCCGATCTGGACTACGAGTACGTCATGGAATCGCGCCGGGGCGAGACGCCGCGCAATCTCAGGGTTTACGATCTGGAGGCACGCAGCCGGGTCGATCGCGAAATCACCGACCGCGCCATCGACTTCATCGAGCAAAGCGCTGCGGGCGAGGCACCCTTCTTCGCCTACATCCCCTACACCCAGACCCACTATCCGGTGCTGCCGCATCCCGATTTCCGCGGCAGCACCGGCAAGGGCCACTGGGCCGACATCCTGGCCCAGATCGACGCCTATACGGGCGAGCTGCTCGACACCATCGACCGGCTGGGCCTGCGCGACGACACCCTGTTCATCTTCACCTCGGACAACGGCCCGGAAATGATACCGCAATGGGCGGGCTGGGCGGGCCCCTGGCGCGGCACCTATTTCACCGGCCTCGAGGGCTCTCTGCGCGTGCCGTTCCTGGCGCGCTGGCCCGGCCACGTCCCGGCCGGCGCGGTGTCCAACGAAATCGTCCACGAGATGGATGTGTTCCCCACGCTGGCGCGGATCGGCGGCGCGGCGGTTCCCGACGACCGCCCGATGGATGGGGTCGACCAGCTGGATTTCCTGACCTTCGCCCAGGAAAAATCGAACCGCGAGTCCTTCGTCATCTATGTCGGCAACAAGATCTACGGCGTCAAATGGCGCGACTGGAAGATGACCTTCCGGGAACAGGCGACCGGCTTTTCGGAGGTGCAGAACTTCAACGGACGGATCGTCAACCTGCTGCTCGATCCCCGCGAGGAGCTCTGGCAGACCTATGCGCACGAGTGCTACTGGGTCTTGAAACCCACCCTGAAGGTGCTGGCGGAACACCAGAAGTCGCTGCGCCAGCATCCGCCAGTGCGAGCCGGCGCCGTCGACGAAGACGGGCTATAGGTGGCGCAGCCGGCCCTTTCGGGCGGCGACACCCGGTTCCACCCTATGGGTGTGTCTGCGCCCATGGTGCTGGTCCGCGGCGGCCACTGCCGGCTCGGCTCGGACGTCCACTATGCCGAGGAACGCCCGCGCCGGGAGGTAGAGGTCCAGGATTTCTGGATTGACGCAACGCCAGTCCGACATCGCGACTTCGCGGCCTTTGTCCAGGCGACAGGCTACGTCACCGTGGCCGAACGCCAACCGGACCCGGCTGATTTTCCAGGCGCAGCGCCCCATCTGCTGACCCCGGGGTCTGCGGTGTTCCGCCACCCGTGCGGTGAGGTCGATCCTCGCACCGCCTCCTGGTGGACGTACGTTCCCGGCGCCAGCTGGCGCACGCCGCAGGGGCCCGGTAGCGAGCTCGACGGCCTCTCGGACCATCCGGTGACGCAGGTCGCCAGAGAGGACGCCCTGGCCTTTTGCGACTGGGCCGGCTGCGCGCTGCCTACCGAAGCGGAATGGGAATACGCTGCCCGGGGCGGGCTTGCAGACACCGTCTACGCCTGGGGGGACGAATTCCAGCCCGACGGTCGGACGATGGCGAACATCTGGCTCGGCAAATTTCCCCACGAGACCCAGAAGTCGGCGCGGCCCGGGACCGAGCCAGTGGGTAACTATCCGGCCAACGGCTATGGCCTCTTCGATATGATCGGCAATGTCTGGGAATGGACGGCCAGCCCGTGGTCGTCGCACGCCAATCCGGCCTGCGCCTGCAGCGCCGCCGGCGACGGTGGCTACATCCTCAAGGGCGGCTCCTATCTTTGCGCCTGGAACCACTGTCGCCGATTTCGCCCGGCTGCGCGCATCGCCCAGGCGGCGGACTCGCCCACCGGCCACATTGGCTTTCGCTGCATTCGAAGGACGGCGTCAAATTAGTGGACGGAGCAAGGCTCGGGACTGGCGCGAAGCCGCGACGCTCTCGGAATCCGGGCTTCGGCCATGACACTCGTGGTTGAGCTGACAGGACCCACCGCCACGCCTTGCGAGGAGACTTCATCGCCCGACCTACCCGCAAATTTGCCAACGCTCTCGCGCCGGCTTGAGCGCGTGGTGGGGCGTCAGTGGAACCTCGCTGGTGGGCCCGGCAGGACTCGAATGCTCGAGGAAAATTTCCGATATTTGGCTAAAATACCAACAAATCTACCAACGGATGAGATTGTTGAAAATTGTGATGAAGTGACGATCGCCACCCCTCTGACAGTTTGCGCCCCTAATGGCCGTTAGCGGCTCGCTCGATCAGTTCGGTCACTTCATGAGGGTGAGAGATCATCACGACATGCGACGCACCCTTCACCTCGATGGTCTCTTTCGAACGGGCGCGCTCAGCCATGAAGGCGTGCAGCGCGGCGGGGATGTTCTTGTCCGCCGAGCCGTAGATGAACCACGAAGGGATCGTCTTCCAGGAGGCTGGTCCGGCTGGCTCGGCAAGCGCTCCCTGCAGGATCGGACGCTGTGTCGCGGCCATCTGCATAGCCGCCGCCCGGGGTAC
>JBBREC010000021.1:0-27999 GCA_038203295.1 Caulobacterales bacterium | reverse complement strand
CGGTCCGGATTGCCGTCGAAATCGCGCTGAGCCACGGTCGCCCCGTAGCGGCGCTTCATCTTCGTCCCGCGGGCGTCGAACGGATCGGCCTGGGATTCCAGATCGTCGACGGCGTGGTCGATCTCGTCCCTGGTGTAGGGGACGCCGACCTTGTGCATGGCTTCCAGCTTCTGGACCATGTCGTGATAGTCGAGGTCCTTGTCCGCCAGGAAGGCGTAGGGCGGCATCACCGATTCCGGCACCACGGCGCGGGGGTCGGTCAGGTGCTGGCGATGCCAGTCGTCGGAGTATTTTGCGCCGACCCGGGCGAGATCTGGCCCGGTCCGCTTCGACCCCCACTGGAACGGGTGGTCGTACATGCTCTCGGCGGCCAGGCTGTAGTGCCCGTAGCGCTCCACTTCATCACGCAGTGGCCGGATCATCTGCGAGTGGCAGGTATAGCAGCCCTCTCGGATGTAGATGTCGCGGCCGGCGAGTTCGAGCGGGGTGTAGGGCCGCATGCCCTGCACCTTCTCGATCGTGCTCTCCAGGTAGAAGAGCGGGCTGATCTCCACCAGGCCGCCGATGGAGACGGCGATGATAATGCCGACAAGCAGGATGAGCGAATTTCGCTCGAGCTTTGAGTGTTGCTTCCACATTTTCGGGCGCTTTCTATTCCGCCGCGAAGGCGAGGGCGGGACGCGAGGCTTCCGTCTCGACCGGAGCCGGACTGGGCATGCGGATCGTGCGCCACAGGTTGTAGGCCATCATCATTGCGCCGGAGAGGTACATGCTGCCCCCGATCATGCGGATGACGTTCTCGACGTGCTTGGCGGAGACGGTCTCGACAAAGGAGTTCGCGAGGAAGCCCTGCGGCGTGTACTCGCGCCACATGAGGCCCTCCATGATCCCCGAGACCCACATCGCGGCGATGTAGAGAAGGATGCCGGTGGTCGCGATCCAGAAGTGCCACTCCACCAGGCGATTGGAGAACAGCTCCTTCTTTTTCCATAGCCACGGGACCAGGCAGTAGATCGCCCCGAAGGAGATGAAGCCGACCCAGCCCAGCGCGCCGGAATGCACGTGGCCGATGGTCCAGTCGGTGTAGTGGGACAGCGCGTTGACCTCCCGGATCGACATGACCGGGCCTTCGAAAGTCGACATGCCGTAGAAGGCCAGCGACACCACCATCATGCGGACGACCGGGTCGGTGCGCAGCTTGTCCCAGGCGCCCGAGAGCGTCATCAGGCCGTTGATCATCCCGCCCCAGGACGGCATCCACAGCATGATCGAGAAGGTCATGCCCAGGGTCTGGGCCCACTGCGGCAGGGCGGTGTAGTGCAGGTGGTGCGGGCCCGCCCAGATGTAGATGAAGATCAGACCCCAGAAGTGGACAATAGACAGGCGGTAGGAATAGACCGGCCGGTCCACTCGCTTGGGCACGAAGTAGTACATCATCCCCAGGAAGCCAGCGGTCAGGAAGAAGCAGACCGCGTTGTGGCCGTACCACCACTGGACCAGCGCATCCTGCACGCCGGAGTAGGCAGAATAGCTGCGGTGGTTGAGCAGGCTGACCGGCATGGCCGCGTTGTTGACCAGGTGCAACAGGGCGATGTTGACGATTAAGGCCAGGTAGAACCAGTTTGCCACGTAGATGTTCGGTTCCTTGCGCTTCCAGAGCGTGCCCAGGAACACCAGAAGGTAGGCGACCCAGACCACCGTCAGCCACAGGTCGGTGAGCCATTCCGGCTCAGCGTATTCCCGGCTCTGGGTGACGCCTGCAAGATAGCCGACCGCCGCCAGGACGATGAAGAGCTGATAGCCCCAGAAGACGAACCACGGCGCGACGCCGCCGGCCAGGCGCGCCCGGCAGGTCCGCTGCACCACCCAGAACGAGGTGGCGATCAGCGCGTTGCCACCGAAGGCGAAGATCACCCCTGAGGTGTGCAGCGGCCGCAGCCGCCCGAAGTTCAGCCAGCCCGCCTGGGGGAAGTAGAAGATGTTCGGCCAGGCCAACTGACTGGCGATGACCACGCCCACCAGCATGCCGACGACGCCCCAGAACATGGTGGCGATGACCCCGGCTCGGATGACGCCGTCCTGATAGCGGTCGGGCCGCTCTCGCAGTTTGCCCTCGGTGATCCCGCCGGCCATGGCCAGCAGGCCGAGGACGAAGGCTCCCGTAAAGATCCAGCCCTGAAGGCGGAACAGCGGATCGTGCGAGTAGGCGGTCGCCAGAAGGCTGACGAGCGCCGCGACGCCGCAGAAGACGAATAGGAGGACGGCGCCGAAGGGCGTTTCGTCCTCGCGAGGGATTGTGGCGGTCATTGGCCCCGTCAGTTCACTTGCGAAGTGTGGCGGCCTTCATGACGCGAGCGAGTCGCAACGGCCTTGATCTGGCTCAAGGCGCGGCGTTTCCGGACCTGCCAGTCTGCGGCCATTGGTTCGGAGGACTTCGATGACGCCACGCTTCCCCCTTGGCGATCTGGTCGCCTTGAGCGTGGTTTCGATGACCGGAGCGGCGCTTATGGCCTGGGCGCAGATGTCTGCGTTCCACGCCGCCTACGGTTTCGTATGCGGGTCGCAGGCGGGTCTGCTCGCCCACTGTCCGGCCTGCTATGTCCCGGTCGCCCTGCTGGCGTCGGGGCTGTCGTCCCTGGCGCATGCAGCGTCCGCGCGCCGGCGCGTCCTTCGAGTCAGGACCTAAGCCAGCCTGTCCAATTCTCACCCCCCGAAAGCGGACAGGTGGAGCGCTCCAGCCCAAGGGCCGGAGCGCTCTCGGCGTTTCCGGACCGCCGATTGGCGCGGGTGCAGAAAACGGTGACCGGACATGCCTGACGGCCGCGCGACCTCGCACCTTCTCCTGCCGAAACTGGCGACGACCTTTCGGGAGGGCTACAGCCTCGACACGTTTCGCAGGGACGCGGTCGCCGCCCTGACCGTGGCCATCGTGGCCTTGCCGCTTTCCATGGCGATAGCCGTGGCCTCGGGGGTGTCGCCGGACCGGGGGCTCTACGCCGCCATCATCGGCGGCTTCGTCGTGTCCGTGCTGGGCGGCAGCCGGTATCAGATCGGCGGTCCGGCGGGCGCCTTCATCGTGCTGGTCGCCGCCACTGTCGCCAGGGTCGGCGTCGAGGGACTGCTGCTGACGGTCCTGCTGTCGGGGCTGATGTTGACCCTTCTGGGCGTGCTGCGGCTGGGCTCGCTTATCCGGCACATCCCGCACGCGGTGACGGTGGGCTTCACCTTCGGCATCGCCATCACGATCCTGGCCAGCCAGCTCAAGGACCTTGCCGGGCTCACGCTTTCCGGTCCCGAACCTGGCGCGCTCATGCCGAAGCTTGCGATGCTGGCCGGGGTCCTGCCCTCGGTCAACCCCGCGGCCCTGGCCGTGGGCGTCGGCTCGGCGGTGTTGATCTTCCTCGTGCGGCGCTACCGGCCGACCTGGCCCGGAATGCTGATCGCCGTCGCCGGCGCCTCGGCCCTGGCCGCGCTGCTGCACATGCCCATCCAGACGATCGGCAGCCGGTTCGGAGACCTGCCCCACGGCCTGCTGGCGCCGCGCCTGCCGGCGATCAACCTGCCTCTGATCCTGCAAGTTTTCCCCACTGCGGTGTCCTTCACTCTGTTGGGCGCCATCGAGAGCCTGCTCTCGGCCAAGGTCGCCGACGGCATGACCGACCGTAGGCACCGTTCGAACATGGAGCTGGTCGCTCAGGGCGCGGCGAATATCGCCTCGGCCCTGTTCGGTGGCATCAGCGTCACCGGCACCATCGCGCGGACGGCGACCAACGTGCGGGCTGGCGGGCGCACCCCAGTCTCGGGGATCCTGCACTCGGCCTTCCTGCTGCTCTTCATCCTGGTCGCCGCGCCGCTGGCCGGCTTCGTGCCGCTGGCGAGCCTGGCGGGCGTCCTGGTGGTGGTTTCCTGGAACATGGCCGAGAAGGCCGAGTTCGCACGGCTCGTGCGTGACTGGCGGACCGCGGCGGTCCTGCTCACGACGCTGGGCGTGACCCTTGCGAAGGATCTCACCTTCGGCATCGTCGCGGGGTGTATCGTCGCCGCCGGCCTGGCGCTTGCGAACCGCCGGGTCCCCGAGGAGGGCGCTTAGCGACCCTTGGGCGCCCGCGGGACGGCGGGGCGGGCTCTCGCCGGATCAGTGGCTGAGCAGGACGAAGAGGTTGGGCTGCCGCAGCAGGCTGCGGGTCACGCCGCCGAACACCCATTCACCCATGCGGCTGTGGCCATAGCCGCCGGCCACGATCAGGTCGGCGTCGATCAGTCGGGCCGTGGCGATCAGTTCGCCAACCGCGTCGTCCGCGGAGCCCACACTCACCCGGGCGCGGGCAACGACGCCGTGGCGCTGGAGATAGGCCACGACCGAGGCGGTCTGGACCTCGGCGTCGGCGACGACTTCCTTCGCGCACACCGCCTGGACCATGACTTCCTCGGCGGACTGCAGGAAGGGCAATGCATCGGCGACGGCCCGGCGGGCCTCGCGCGTGTCCTTCCAGGCGACGACCACCGCCTCGGCGCGCAGGCGGCCGCCTTCTGACGGAACCACCAGCACGGGCCGGCCGCACTGCACGACCAGTTCGGCGGTGTGGGCCACCCGGAAATCGTCGGTGAAACTGGACGCCGCGCCGCCGGCGATCACCAGGTCGGCGCCGCGCGCCAACCGCGCGACAGCGGGGCCCGGATAGGTCTCAAGCGACAGCCATTCGGTCTTCAGGCCGGCGGTCTCGGCGCGGAACGCCGCTTCGGCGCGGGCCAGGTCATCGACGACAAGCTTTTGCAGTTCGACCACCCACTCGGCCCCAAGCACGCCGAAGGGGTCGGTGACGCCGGCGGTCTGGATCATCTCGGCGCCGACGCCGATCAGCGTCGCATCGAGTTTCTGCGCGAGGCTGGCCGCGGCCAGCAGGCGGGCGCGCGACTCGGCGCCGGGTTCCACATGCACCAGCAGCGAGCGGATCGCGCCGCCCTTCTGTTGCGGCCGGACCCGCGTGGCGGTCTCGTTCTGCGTGGACATGATCAACTCCTGCGTTCGAGGCGGGATGAAGACGGCAGGCTGCGCCCATGCGTCGCCGGCGTCTACTCGGCGAGGCGCTCGAGGGCGTCCCAGCGCTTGACGCGGAAGTGGCGCGAGCCGGCGAATTCGACGATGTGCGAGCCTTGCAGCTGGGTGACCATGCGCGAGACTGTCTCGATGGTCAGGCCAAGATAGTCGGCCATGTCCTGGCGGCCCATGGGCAGGTCGACCTGCTCGCCATCGCCACGCTGGGCGACATCCATCAGGAAGCTCGCCACCTTTTCGCAGGCGGTCTTGCGGCCCAGCACCATCAAATGCTCCTGGGTGCGTTCCAGTTCGCGGCGGGTGGCTTCCCAGATCGCGCGGTCGAGCTGGCCGTCGCCGCTGAACGCGTGCAGCGACGAACGCTTGACCACCTGGACGATGCAGTCGGTCAGCGCCTCAGCCGAGAAGCGGTGGACGTCGCCGGTCTCAAGGCCGATCAGGTCGCCGTTGTAATAGAAGTTGCCAATCTGGCGGCGCCCGTCGCTGAGCAGGCGGGTGGTCCGGACCGAGCCGCGCACGATGGCGTGGATCAGGTCGGCGTCCTCGTCCTGGCCGAAGATTTCCTCGCCCTTGGCGAAGGTCATCCGGACGCCGAGGCGCTCCATGATTTCTGCGATGGGTTGCGGCGCGGCATGGGTGTCTGGGGCGTAGGCGAGGGTCATGGCGGGGTCCTTCAACCGATGACCTCATGCTCCCCGTTCGCGCCACACCGCGAAATTCGTGCCCGCCCCCTAAGTATTGCTACGGAGGGCGGAAAGCGGGTCACGCCGGGCGAGATCGCCGAAATGGGCGTCGATCGCGCGGCGTACGCCCAGGAAAATATCGTCCACGGCCTCCTCGCGCATGTTGGAGACGATGCCGCCGGAATGGATGTGATCGACCATCTGCAGGCCGCAGGTGGCGGCGAGGTGCCGGTCGAACACCGCCAACAGCGCCTGGAGGGCGCCGGTCTCGCGAACCCACTGCTCGGGCGCGCCGGAAGTGGTGAAGCTGATCAGGCGCTTGCCGTCGAGCAAGGTCTCCGTGCCGCCGAGGCCGGGTTCGTAGCCGAAGCCCATGCTGAATACCCGGTCGACATAACCCTTGAGGATGGCGGGCGGGGCGTTGAACCAGAAGGGGTAGACCAGGGTAAAGACGTCGACGTCGGCCAGCAGCTTACGCTCCGCGACGACGTCTGCGCCGAACTGGAACCCGCCGGGCGAGGGGACTTCGCCCGGCCTGAGGCAGGGGTCGAAACCCATCCGGTAGAGATCGCGGACGACCGCCTCCTGGCCCAGGAATCTGACGTGCTTCGCGTAGGCGCTGCCGATCGAGCAGGTCAGGCTGTCGGCGTTCGGATGGGCGATGATGACGGCGTGTTTCATGACGAGTCTCCGATCACCAGGAACCATGCCGCGGGTTCGCGGTCCTTGATCGAGATCAGGGATGGCGCCGCCGCGTCGGGCGAGGTTGACAGGCGAACCCACCGACGCCGTCTATTTCGCGCCACGGCCGGCGCGCGCTCTACGAGGACCTCACCGCATGACCCTCAAGTTGACCTTTCACGGCGCCGCGGGCTGCGTCACAGGATTCTGCGCCAGGCTACAGACCGAGCGCGCCGTCGTGCTGGTTGACTGCGGCATGTTCCAGGGCTCGAAGACGCTGAAGGCGCTGAACTACGGCGACTTTCCATTCGACGTGGGATCCGTCGACGCTGTCCTGCTGACCCACGCCCACATCGACCACTCAGGCCTGCTGCCCAAGCTGATGAAGGCCGGCTTCGCGGGTCCGATCCACGCGACCGCCGGCACGCGCGACCTCTGCGCGGTGATGCTGCCCGACTCCGGCTCGATCCAGGAGAGCGAGGTCCGCCACCTGAACCGCCGCAACCAGCGCCGAGGCCGGTCGGAGGTGGAGCCGATCTACACGGTGCGCGACGCTCACCGCTGCCTTGAGCTGTTCTCCAAGGTCAAGCTGGGCGAGCCGGTGCAGGTAGCGCCCGGCGTCACCGCCACCTACTGGGAAGCCGGCCATATCCTCGGTTCCTCCTCCATCGAGATGCGAGTCGAAACGGCCGAGGGCCCGGTCAGCCTGCTGTTCTCCGGCGACCTTGGTCCCGGCGGGCGCGACTTCTCGCCCGATCCGGACGGCCCCGCCGGCGTCGACCATCTGATTATCGAGTCCACCTACGGCGACCGCGAACGTCTGACGCTCGCCGGCGACGCGCGCCGCGCCCTGCTGGCCCAGGAATTGAACGACGCCCACGCCGCCGGCGGACCTCTGCTGATCCCGGCCTTCGCGGTGGAGCGGTCGCAGGAGTTGCTGGCCGATATGCTGCTGCTGATGGACGACGGCGCGGTCCCCAGCTGCGACATCTTCCTGGATTCGCCACTGGCCATCGAAGCCACCGAGGTCTTCCAGAAGCGCGGCTGGAACCGGTCGACCGGGGTCAATCCGTTCGAGGGCCTCACCCATTCGGGCCGGCTGAAGTTCCTGCGCGAACCCCAGGAAAGCGATCAGCTGGAGCGGTTATCCGGCTGGCACGTCATCGTCGCGGCCAGCGGTATGTGCGACGCCGGGCGGGTCCGGCGGCATCTGAAACGTCTGCTCTGGCAGCGCCAGGCCACGGTGTTGCTGTCGGGCTACCAGGCGGTGGGCACGCTTGGCCGCATCCTCGAGGAAGGCGCGCGGCGGGTCAGCATCCAGGGCGAGGACATCCAGGTGCGCGCCCGCATCCGTACGCTCGACGTCTATTCCGGCCACGCCGACGCGCCCGGGCTGGTGGCCTGGGCGAAGGCGCGGGGGCCGGTCGAGGGCCGGGTCTTCCTGGCCCATGGCGAACCTGCCGGCCTCGAAGGCCTGCGATCGCGCCTGACAGATGCGGGCTTCGCGGCTGACCGGCTGGTCATCCCCACTATGGACGAGGCCTTCGTGCTCAGCCGAGACGCCGCCGCGGCTCAGCCTGGCGGATCGCGCCGGATCGCGCCGGACGCCGCCGCCAGGGCCGACTGGCACAATGCCCGGGCCCGGCTGCTGATGGCGCTGAACGACCGGCTGGAAACCGCACCTGACGACCAAGCCCGCGAGCGGGTCATCGCTGAACTCGCCGCCACCCTCAGCGGGGCGGGTGGGGCTCCGGACCGCGCCGGGTAGGCAGAGCCTCTATTGCCCCGATCAGCACGTTTTCCAGCAAGGGTTTCTCGATCAGGGTCGCGCCTGTGTCCCACGCCCAGGTCTGCAGCAGGTGCGACGGCGACGTGGTCATGACAATCGTCGGGGGCAGGACGCCGCGGCGCTCCAGCGCCTTCAGCGCCTCCATGCCGCTCATGCCGCCCAGGTGGAAGTCCACCACAAGACAGACCGGCGCGGCCGGCAGGTCGAGCGCCAGCAGGGCCTCGCCGCTGTCGCAGGTGACGACAGGATAGCCTTCGATCTCCAGGGCGAACTGGACAGCCTCGCGCAGCGCCGCGTCGTCTTCGACCAGCACGACAGTCGGACGTGGCTGGATGTGGGAGGTCATGCGCCTGTGGTCGCCGGGAATCCAACATCCAGCCTAGGCGCGCCAGCGCACCGATCCTTGATCCACCGCAACCCCGCGCGAGATCGAGATCATCCGCGTGCAGACATCACCATCTGGACCAGTTCGCTCAGGCCTTGTGCGCCGGTCTTGGACATCATGTTGGCGCGGTAGACCTCGACGGTCCTGGCGCTGATGCCCAGTTCGAAGGCGATGGTCTTGTTCATCTTCCCGTCGATCACGCCCTGCAGCACTTCGCGCTCGCGGGGCGACAGGGCCTCGAAGATCGCCTTCAGCCGCTGTTTCTCCGCCCGGTCTTCATGGGCCTGTCCGCCGACGGCCAGCGCCGTTCGGATGGCGTGCAGCAGCCTGTCCTCGTCGAACGGCTTTTCGAGGAACTCTACCGCGCCCGCCTTCATCGCCTACACCGCCAGCGGCACGTCGGCGTGGCCGGTCATCACGATCACCGGCTGCTCGACGCCCATCTCGGCCAGGCGCCGCACGAGGTCCAGGCCGCTCATGTCCGGCATCCGCACGTCGGTGACGATGCAGCCCGGCGCCGCCCGGTGGACCTGGTCCAGAAAGGCGAGGGCGGAGTCGTAGGTGACGGAGGCCAGCGACACCGATTCCAGCAGGAACGACAGGGAGTCCCGCACCGCCTCGTCGTCGTCGATGATGTGGACCACGGCGTCAGCCATGCTCTGCAATCTCTTCCTTGCGCACTGCGCGCAGCGTGAAGCGGAAGGTCGTGCCGCCGCCGGGGTTGGATTCAGCCCAGATTCGGCCGCCGTGCGCCTCAATGATCGTACGTGAAATCGACAGCCCGACTCCCATCCCCTGGGCCTTGCTGCTGACGAAGGGCTGGAAAAGCCGATCGGCGACGTCCGGCGAGATTCCCGAGCCGGTGTCCGAAACGGAAATCTCCGCCATGTCGTCGGGGGCCGGGACCGCGGACACGGTGAGTTCTCGCCTGGGGACGTCTTCCATGGCGTCGATGGCGTTGCGCATGAGGTTCAGGACAACCTGCTGCACCTGTACCTTGTCGGCGAGGACCAGATCGAGGTCGCGATGGATGTCGAATTTCAGCCGCACGCCGCGCTCCTTGGCGCCGATCATCGCCAGGGCGCCGGCTTCCTCAAGCAACTTTGACAGACTCTCGATACGCCGCTCGGCCTCGCCCTTGGCGACGAAGTTGCGCAGCCGACGGATGATCTCGCCCGCGCGCAGGGCCTGCCCCGTCGCGCTCGCCAGCGCCCGCTTGATCTTCTCGCGATCCGGCGGCTCGACGTCGAGCAGCCGCTCGGAGCCCTTCATGTAGTTGGCGATCGCCGACAGCGGCTGGTTAAGCTCGTGGGCCAGGGCCGAGGCCATCTCGCCCATGGCCGTCAGGCGCGAGACATGGACCAGCTCGGACTGCAGGTCCTGCAGCCGGCGTTCCGTCGACTCCCGGTCGGTCAGGTCGCGGACGAAGCCGGTGAAAGCCTTGTGGGCGCCGCCCTGCATCTCGCCCACCGACAGCTCCATAGGGAAGGTGGACCCGTCCCTTCGCTCGCCGACCACGACGCGGCCGATGCCAATGATCCGGCGCTCGCCGGTCCGCAGATAGCGCTCCAGATAGCCGTTGTGCGCCGAGCGGTAGGGCTCCGGCATCAACTCGGAGACGTTACGGCCGATGACCTCCTCGGCCTTCCAGCCGAACAGCCGTTCGGCGGCGGCGCTGAACGACTGCATGATCGCGCGTTCGTCGATGACGATCATGGCGTCGGGAACCGTATCGAGGATCGAGCGCAGGTGCGCCTCACGTTCTTCCAGGTGTTCCAGCGCCTCGGCGCCCTCGCGGGTCCGCACCCGGAGCCTCTGGCCGGCAAGCGCGATGGCGGGCCCGAGCAGCAGGAAGAACAGCGCGTCGATCAGGTTCGCCGGGTCGCGCGTGATCGCTCCGCCGTCCACCGCAAGGCCGCCCAGCAGGCCCAGCCCGGTGACGAGCAGCGCGGGCCCCACGCCGCCCACCAGGGCGGCCGCGATGACCGACGGCACGTAGACCACGAAGACGGTGCGGTCCTGGAAGATCGGCGCGAGGGTCAGCTCGAGCGCGAACGAAACCGCCGTGGCGGCCACGGCCACTGCAAAGCCGACCCATGGGCGCGCCGGTCGGGGGCTGGCGGCGTTCGGGGCGGCGGTTGGGGATCGCTCCGCGGGAGCCTGCATGGCCAAAGGGGTAGAGCCCGCCCGGAAAGTTATCAAGCGAACCCTCGCCCTGTCACGCCTTGACCCAGGTCAAGGCGTGACAGGGCGAGGCGCGGTCCGCTCCCGGCCTTGCGGGGTTCATCCGGATCGAACTCAGGAGGTCGCGCTCCAGGGCCTTACCCTCGGCGCGGTCCGCCTCGTGATCGCGGTCGCGGCGCACAGCGGCATTGGCTTGCTCGCGGCCGCGGACGGCCCGATGCTCATCAGCCGCGCGTGGTGCGAGGGGCCTTCGCCGCCGGGCTGGTCGCGGTCGCCGCGCGGGTCGCCTGGACGATGCGGCCGGAATGAGGTCGCGGCATCATCCGCAAAGGAGAGTGCGATGCACAAGCTACTGATCTTGCTGGGGCTCCTGACCCTCGTCGCCGGGTGCGCCACCGGGCCCGCCGCGCCGCCGCACCGGCCCGCGGCCTCGGCCTCGATCGACCGCGGCCGGTTCTTCGTGCTGCGCTCCTGCGCCGGCTGCCATGCCGTCGGGCCGCTGGGGTCCAGTCCGAACGGCAGCGCCCCATCCTTCGGGGCCGTGCGGCTGCGCTTCAACGCCCTCAGCCTGGAGATGCATCTGAAGGACATCTCAAGAAACGGCCACGTCGAGATGCCACCGATCTACATGTCCGGCGACGAGATCCAGGACATTATCGCCTACATCCAAACCGTCGAGACCTCCGCCGGCTCTGCCGTGCCGCCCGGTGGGGAGCGGGTGCGGGTCGCCCAGCCCTAGTCTCCCGATTCTGAAGTTCGCAAGCGCTCGGGGCAGGCTCGGACGACCTTCGGAATCGATGAGCACACCAGGCCGGCTGTGGCGCGCCGCGCCGGACGGCTATTCCTTCAGCTTCGCGCCGACACGGGCCACGCGCAGCGAATTGGTGCCGCCGGATTCTCCAAAGGGCACGCCCGCCACAACCACGATCTCCTCGCCCCGGCCGGCCAGGCCCGAGGTCCGCGCCAGGGTGGTGGCCCGGGCGACGGTCTCGGTCATGGTGTAGGTCTGCTCGCCGACGATGGCGTGGACACCCCAGATCAGCGCCATCCGCCGCGCGGTCTCCACCGTAGGCGTCAGGCCAAGGATGCCACAGTCGGGCCGCTGGCGGGCAATGCGCAGGGCTGTGGCGCCTGAGATCGTGAAGGCCGCCACGACGCTGGCGCCGATGGTCTCGGCCACCTGGCGGGCGGCGGCGCAGATGGCGTCGGGCGACGAGTGCTCCGGCGGCGGACGCTGGCCGGCGCGGGTCGCAAGCAGGTCCTCGTCACGCTCGGTGCGCGCCAGGATGCGGTCCATCATCCGCACGGTCTCGATAGGATATTTGCCGGTTGCGGTCTCCGCCGACAGCATCACCGCGTCGGCGCCGTCGAACACCGCCGTCGCCACGTCGGAGGCCTCGGCGCGGGTGGGGGCGGCGGCCTCGGTCATGCTCTCCATCATCTGGGTGGCGACGACCACGGGCTTGCCCCAGCGGTGGGCGGAGCGGATCAGCCGCTTCTGGATCAGCGGCACGTCCTCCGGCGGCAGCTCAACGCCGAGATCGCCGCGCGCCACCATCACCGCGTCGGAAAGGCGCAGGATCTCGTCGATCTGCTCCAGCGCCTGGGGTTTTTCGATCTTGCTCAGCAGCCAGGCCCGGCCGCCCACCAACTCGCGGGCCTCGGCCACGTCCTCGGGGCGCTGCACGAAGGACAGCGCTATGAAGTCGACGCCGCAGTCCAGGGCGAAGGCCAGGTCCGAGCGGTCCTTCTCGGTCAGCGCCGGGATCGGCAGCGCCACGCCCGGCAGGTTGACGCCCTTGTGGTCGGAGAGGCGCCCGCCGACGATCACCCGGGTCTCGAGGTGGTCCTTGGCCTGGCGCACGACCTCCAGCCGGATGCGGCCGTCGTCCATCAGCAGCGCCTGGCCAGGACTGGCCACCGCCAGAACCTCGGGATGCGGCAGCTGTACCCGCTCGCCGTCGCCGGGGCGGGGCGAAAGGTCGAGCCGGAAGCTGCGGCCCCACTGCAGCACGGTATGGCCGGCAGCGAAGCGCCCGACGCGGACCTTGGGCCCCTGCATGTCGGCCAGGATGGCGATCGGGCGGCGCACGCGGCGCTCGACCTTGCGGATCAGCTCGATGCTCAGGGCGTGGTCGGCCTGGGAGCCGTGGCTGAAGTTCAGGCGGAAGACGTCGGCGCCGGCCTTGAACAGCTCCTCGATCCGCTCGGCGTTTGCCGTGGCGGGACCCAGGGTGGCGATGATCTTCACACGCCGGCGGCGTGGGGGTTCAGCCATGAGCGGTCAGCAGAGCCCCGGCGCGCGGTTCGAGAACAGATTGGCGGGCTTGAACACGTCGTGGCCATCCTCAGCGACAGGGCGAACATCATAGGCGCGCGCCGCCGTGCCGGTCACGCACAGAAGCGATGCTGCGCTCGTCGCGATCACGGCCGCGCCATCGTCGGCAGTCCGTCCATGATCGCGGTGAGCGCCAGCACGGTCTCGCGCTCCATGGCGCTGTGGCCGGCCGTGGTCTTGACGTAGGTCGCCGGCGTCGCCCCCGCCGCCGCCAGCGCATCCACCAGCCGCGAGGCCTGGGTCAGCGGGCAGACCTGATCGAACCGCCCATGCACGATGTGGATCGGCAGCGGCGCCAGGGTCGCGGCGTTCTTCACGATGTAATCGGCCGGCAGGAACAGCTCATGGGCGAAGAAATGCGCCTCGATCTGGGCGAAGCAGAGCGCGAAGTCGTCGTCGCCGAACTTGCCCGTACTGGCGGCCTCCGGGATCATGTTCGAGATCGTGCCCTCCCACACCGACCAGGCCACGGCCGCGCGCAGCTGCAGCGTCCGCTCGGCGTCGCTGGCCGGCGTCATATCGAAGATTGTCTTGTAGGCGGCCATCACGTCGCCAAGTCCGTTCGCCGGAACCAACTCCAGGAACGCTCGCCACTCGTCCGGATAGGTGATGTAGGAGCCGGGCTCGGTGAGGGCGTAGGGCGCCTGTGCGAACGTCGCGGCGTTGCCCTGGTACATGTAGAAGAGGTCTTCCTGAGCGCCCAGGAAGATGCCCCGCAGAATCAGCGATTCCACGAACTGCGGATGGCGTATCGCGTACACCAGCGCCAGCGTCGAGCCCCAGCTGCCGCCGAACACATGCATCTTGCCGGCGATGCCCAGGGCGTCGCGCAGCCTGTTGATGTCGTCCACCAGGTCATCGGTGGTGTTCTTCGCCAGGGCGACCTTCGCCCCCGCGGCGGCCACCGTCGGCTCGCTTTTTCCGCAGCCGCGCTGGTCGAACAGGATGACCCGGTAGCGGGCCGGATCGAAGAACCGCGACATGGCCGGCGCGCAAGCCCCGCCCGGCCCACCGTGCAGGAACATCACCGGCTCGCCGTCCGGACTGCCATATTCTTCCCAATAGAGTTTGTGGTCCGGCGCGTGGTCGACCTGGACGAGGCCGCCGCGGTTGGCGGCGCCTTGCGGGTATTTCCACTCGTCGGTGACCTTGCTGGTCGCCTGCAGTTTAGAGAAATCCATGTGCGCGTCCTGGAGGGTCAGCCGGCGGCGGGTCGGCCGCTGGCGTGTCTTATAGCCAAGCCCGCCGGCCCTGTGACCTCAAGTCGGCGAGCTGGCGAGCGGCGGCTGCAATCACGTTGGCCCGCCTACCTCTGAAGCCGCGATCGCCGCGGTCAAAATTGTCACTTTGCCAACTGACTAAGTCATGGCATTGCGTCGCCCGCGGCCTTTACAGCCGCCCGAGCCAAGGGATGCGCCATGCCTGTCTATCCGTTCGTCACCGTCGACGTGTTCACCCAGAGCCGCTTCGGGGGAAATCCCCTGGCGGTATTCACCGACGCCCGCGGCCTGACCGACGCGCAGATGCAGTCGCTGGCGGCCGAGATGAACCTGTCGGAGACGACCTTCATCCTGCCGCCGGCCGATCCGGCGCACACCGCGCGCGTGCGGATTTTCAACCGCACCGCCGAGATGCCGTTCGCCGGCCATCCCAGCGTCGGCACCGGCTACGTGCTGGCCCAGCGGGGCAGCGCGGGTGTGATCACGCTGGAGGTTCCAGCCGGGATCGTCGAGGTGAACATCGAGCGGGACGCCCAGGGCGCGCCCATCGGCGCGGTGATCGCCGCCCCCCAGCCGCTGACCCTCGGTCCCGAGCTCGATCCCGAGACCGTAGCGGCCTGTGTGGGCATCGACGTCTCCGGCGTCATAGTTTCCGAACACTGCCCGGTGGAGGCTTCAGTTGGCGTCAACTTCGTGATCGCCCAGGTGTCCGAGGCGGCGCTGGCGCTGGCTACGCCCGATCTGGCCGCCTTCCGCGAGGCTGCCAGCAAGCTCCCCGAAGGCGCCATGCGACTGTCGATCCTGCTCTATTCCCGCGAGCAGGGCCGTATCCGCGCGCGCATGTTCGCGCCGCTGACCGGGACCTGGGAGGACGCCGCCACTGGCAGCGCCAACGCCGCTCTGGCCGCGCTGCTATTGTCGCTCACCGCCGACCAGACCGGCAAGTACGAGGTCACCCAGGGCGTCGAAATGGGCCGGCCGTCGCGGCTGAAGCTCACCGCCCGGCGCGAGGGCGGTGGCGTCCGCTCCACCGTCGGCGGCGGCGTGGTGCCGATGTTCCGCGGCGAGGCGCTGGTCTAGGCGCTCCGGCGGAGCGGGATCAGCACGCGCAGCGCCGGGTCGCGCAGCCATAGGCCAGCCCAGGCGAAGACCGCCAGGTAGGGTCCGAAGAGGACGAAGCCGACGAGCGGCTTGTGCGCGATGAAGTTGGTCGCCGCCGTCCCGCCCATCAGGGCGGCCACGAGGATCGCCCCCAGCACGGCCGTGCGGGGCCAGACATAGAGGGCCAGGATCGCCAGCTCCATGACGCCGATGTAGAAGCCGGCCCCGGCTGGCAGGCCCAGCCCCTGCACCGTGGTCTCCACGATGGGTAGCCGGATGAGCTTGATGGTTATGTCGAAGAGCATGAAGGCGACGAACAGCGCCCACAGGACCCTGCCGGCCCACAGCATCGGCTTGGAATTGATCTCAGCCATCGGATTTTCCCCCTCGCTTGCAGCCGTCAGTCGCGCTTGGCCGGCTGGTTCATCGACCAGCGGATTCCGTATGGATCGATGACTTCGCCGTACCGGTCGCCCCAGAACATGGTGTCGACGGCGGTCGCGACCGTGCAGCCTGCCTCGACCGCACGCCTGAACCACAAGTCGATGTCATCGACGATCAGCGTCAGCGCGTAGCCGGCGGGCGCGACATAGGGAAAGCCCTGCTCGGGCATGGCGTCGTTCATCATCAGCGAGTGGCCGTTGATGTAAAGGTGGACGTGGACCAGCGCCGTGCCCCCGGGCGCGGTCATCCGAGCGACTTCCTGGGCGCCGAACGCCGTCTGGTAAAAATCCGACGAGGCGCCGGCGTCCTTCTGAATGATGTAGGGAACGAGGCCGCCCTTCGTCTCGGGCAAGGCAGGCGGGCTGTCGGCGGTCATGGCGGATCCTCATCCAAAAAGCCCCGGCGTCGCCGGGTGTCCTATCCCAGGACGAACGGCGCGAGCCTGATCCGACAGCGTCGCGAAATCTTTCACGTTCGGATGGTGCTGCTCTCCATCAGCCGGTCGAGCTGGCGGCGGATGTGGGCGGCTTCCGGCGCCGTGCTGGCCAGGGCGATGGCCCGGTCGAAGGCCTCGCGGGCCTCGGCCGCGCGGCCCATCTGCAGCAGGAACGCGCCGCGGGCCCCGAAGAAATAGAAGTAGCCCGAGAGCTGGCCGGCCAGCGGCTCGAGCATCGCCAGCGCCGCCTCAGGTCCCCGCGCCTTGCCGACCGCCACCGCACGGTTCAGCGTCACCACCGGCGAGGGCTGCATCGCCTCGAGGGCGGCGTAGAGGGTGTCGATCCCGGCCCAGTCGGTGTCTTCCGCGCGGGCCGCGCGGGCGTGCAGCGCCGCGATGGCCGCCTGCACCTGATAGGGTCCGGGCCGGCGGTGGCGAATGGCCTTGTCGATCAGCGCCAGGCCCTCCTGGATCATCTCGCGGTTCCAGAGCGTGCGGTCCTGATCGTCGAGCAGCACCACGTCGCCGGCGGCGTCGAAGCGTGCGGCGGCCCGGGCGTGCTGCAGCAGCAGCAGCGCGGCCAGCCCCATGATCTCCGGCTCGGTCTGGAAGAGGCGCTGCAGCAGGCGCGCCAGCCGGATCGCCTCGTCGCACAGCGGCGCGCGGGCCTGCGCCTCGCCGGAGCGGCTGGAATAGCCCTCGTTGAACACCAGGTAGACCATGGCCGCCACGCCCGCGAGCCGCTCGGCGCGCTCCGCTGGTCCCGGGGTTTCGAATGGCGTATCGGCGCGGGCGATGCGCGCCTTGGCCCGGGTGATCCGCTGTTCCATCGCCGCCTCGCCGACCAGGAACGCCTTCGCGATCTGGCGGACGCTCAATCCGCTGACGATGCGCAGCGCCAGCGCGATCTGCTGGCTGGGCGGCAGTTCGGGATGGCAGCAGATGAACATCAGCCGCAGGATGTCGTCCCGGTAGTGGGAGCCATCGAGCCGCTCGGCCATCGGGGTTTCGACATCGTCGACGTCGGAGATTGTTTCTTCCGGCGGCAGCTCGGTCTGGCGGCTGCGTTTGCGCACCCCGTCTAGGCCGGCGTTGCGTCCGACCATGATCAGCCAGGCGGCCGCATCGCGCGGCGGTCCGTTCCCTGGCCAGGCCTTCAGCGCCCGCAGGCACGCGTCCTGATAGGCCTCCTCGGCGGTGTCGAGATCGCGGAAATAGCGCAGCAGCGCGCCGATCGCCTGGGGACGCGCCGAGGTCAGGGCCGCATCGATCCAGGCGAGGTCGCTCATCCGGCCTGGGTCCCCTCGGGCAGGGCTCCGGGCAGGAACAGGCGCAGCGGCCGGATCTCATAGGACCCGCCGGGGTTGGCCTTGGCCAGGTCACGCGCCACGCCAAGCGCCTCTTCCAGGTCGGCTACGTCGATGACGTAGAATCCCAGAAGCTGTTCCTTGGTCTCGGCGAATGGCCCGTCGATCACCATCGGCGGATCGGTCTTGCGCAGCGTCGTGGCGGCCGTGGTCGGCAGCAGGCGCAACGAAGGCCCCATCTTGCCCTGGGCGGCCAGCCGCTGATGCACGACGTCCAGACGCGCCATCACCGCGTCGTCCTCCGCCTTGGTCCAGGAATAGACGACCTCCTCAGGATTGTAGCAAAGCAGGGCGTACAGCATCGGGTGTTGCTCCAAGTCGGACCCAGGACGAACGACTATGCCCAACGCCGACAGGGCAGGGCAAATTTTGCGCCGTCGCCCCGCTGTTGACCCGCACCGCCGCCGCCCGCACACCGGGGCCGTGAGCAACACCGCCGCCATGCCCGTTCAGCGCAACGGCCTGGGCATCGCCTACCGGGTGATGGCCATGGCCTGCATGGCCCTGCTCCAGGCGATCGTGAAGTGGACCGGCCAGCACGGCGTGCCGGTTTTCGAGATCATCTTCTTCCGCAACCTCTTCGCCTTCGTCCCGCTCGGTCTCTACATCTGGCGCACGACAGGGTTCTCGGTGCTGCAGACCCGGCGGCCGCTCGGCCACCTGACCCGGTCAGGCATCGGGCTGGTGGGCATGGTCTGCGGCTTCTCCGCCGTGCAGCACCTGCCGCTTACCGAGGCCACGGCGTTCAATTTCGTCTCGCCGCTGTTCATGACCGCGCTCTCGGCGCTGATGCTTGGCGAGGTGGTGGGTCGTCATCGCTGGGGCGCGGTGGCCGTGGGCTTCATCGGCGTCCTGATCATGGTGCGCCCGGAGCCCGGCCACATGAACGTGCTTGGCGTCTCGCTGGCGCTGGGCAGCGCCGCGGGCGCGGCCGGCGCCATGGTCGCCATCCGCCAGATCGCCGCGACCGAGCGGGGCGCTACCATCGTCTTCTACTTCACCCTGGCCGGAACGGTGCTGGGCGCGGCGGGCTCAGCCTTCCATTGGGTGACGCCGGACCCGATGACGCTGGCGCTGCTGATCCTTGGCGGCCTGATCGGCGGGGTTGGCCAGCTGCTGCTTACCGAGGCGTTGCGGGTGGCGCCCGTGGGCGTGGTCGCGCCGTTCGACTATATCCAGCTGATCTGGGCCACCGGGATCGGCTTCCTCGTCTGGGGCGAGCTGCCGCACCTGGCGACCCTGGTCGGGGCGGTCGTGGTGGCGGCCTCCGGCGCCTACATCCTGCACCGCGAGATGCGCCGGTTCCGCAGCCCGGATTGACGGCGTTGCGTTGACAGGGACCCGGGACGAGAGGATTCTCGTCGGAACGCCGGTACGCGGCCCTCGTCCGCTTTTCCCCCGGCGGGGATGGAGCGAACCCGATGAAGCGGCTGATCCTCAGTACGGCCATGATGGGCGCGGCCCTGGCCTTCGCCGGCTCGGCCGGCGCCGCGGTCACGGTGATTGGCGGCGGCCTCGCGGAGGCCTGCGCCAACGCCGCCATTACCGGAAAGTCCGAGCGGAGGTTCGAGGACCTCTGCACCCAGTCTCTGGCCGGCGAAATGCTGAATACGCGCGACAAGGCCGGCACTTACGTCAACCGCGGCGTCATGAAGCTCCGCCGCATGAACTACGGCGGCGCTGTCGACGACTTCAACGAAGCCGTACGCATCAAGCCTGACCTTGGCGAGGGGTACGTAAACCGGGGTGCGGCCGCGCTCGGCCAGCATCGTTATGCCGAGAGCATGGTCGACCTCAACAAAGGCATCGCGCTCGGCGCCAGCGAGCCGGCCAAGGCCTACTACAACCGCGCCCTGGCCTACGAAGGCCTCGACGACGCCAAAGCGGCCTATTTCGACTATCAGAAGGCCCTGGAGCTCAGCCCCGACTGGAGCGCGCCAAAGGAACAGCTCGTGCGGTTCAAGGTATCCCGTAAGGAGTAGTCTGGCGGGACTAGGCGGGAACCGCTTTCGCGCCCATCTCTTCAGGCACGGTGGAAGGAGTTCTCCATGCGCGCCCTGATCCTTCTCGCAGCCCTCGGCCTCCCCACGTCCGTCGCGGCGCAGGATACGTTTGCGCTCACCGCCCAGCGCGACGCCGGGCTGCACGCCCAGGCCGACCTTGCCCGCCAGCGCGAGGTGGAGGTGACCAACCGCATTTCCACACTGGAAGCCCGCCTGCAGACCGAGCGGGCGCTGAGCGACCTCGCCGCGCTGCGCCAGAGCCCGACCTTGCCCGCCGTCTACGATCCGAAGCGGCCGGTCGCGGCGACGCCGCCGGTCAACGCCTCGATCCCCGACGACAAACTGGCCGCCTCGAACGCGGCCGTGCGCGCGGCCGCCGCCAATCGCCGTTGACCCCTTCGACCCAAGCCTGGAGAGCCTGAAGCATGCGATGGATGGGCGGACGTGAGTCCGGAAATATCGAGGACCGCCGTGGCCTGGGGCCCGTTGGCGTCGGCGGCCTGGGCATTGGCGGCGTGGTGCTGGCCCTGATCGGCTATTTCGTCTTCGGAATCGACCCCTCGACCACCGCAAGCGTCGTCGCCGGAGCCCAGCCGGAAGCCCAGCAGCAGGACGGCTTCCGCGGCCAGCCCAAGGATGAGGGCGGCAAGTTCGTAGATGTGATCTCCACCTCGGTGGACGATGTCTGGACCCAGATCTTCAAGCAGGAAGGCAGGACCTACCGTCCGCCCGCCGCCGTTGTGCTCTACGACCAGTCCACCGGCACCGGCTGTGGCCTCGGCCAGTCGGCGATGGGCCCGTTCTATTGCCCGCAGGATCAGAAGGTCTATCTGGACCTGGCCTTCTGGCAGGAGCTGGAGACGAAATTCGGCGCCCAGGGCGAGGCCGCCCGCGCCTACGTCATCGCCCATGAGATCGGCCACCACGTCCAGAACCTCACCGGCGCCGCCGACCAGGCCCGCCGCCAGGGCGCGCGTGGGGCCACGTCCGGCTCGGTTCGGCTTGAGCTGCAGGCCGACTGCTACGCCGGCGTCTGGGCAGCCCATGCCCCGGAGGTGTCCGGCGGCCAGGTGCAGCTCGATCCCAAGGACGTCGAGGATGGCCTGCGTGCGGCGGCTTCGGTCGGCGACGACAACCTGCAGAAACAGGCGACCGGCCGGGTATCTCCCGACAGCTTCACCCACGGGACGTCCGAACAGCGCATGCGCTGGTTCCGCACCGGCGTCAGCACCGGCGACCCCGCCGCCTGCGATACGTTCCGCGCCGGCCGCCTCTAGCTGCGGTATCTTCACCTAGGTTAGCTGGCGCGCGACAGGAGTGAATAAAGCGCGTAGCTCTAACATAGGGCAATGGACGTCGCAGGTTCCGACGACGCCATCGCCCTGGATCGGACTCCTCGCGCAGACCATGCTGAACTCGCTTCTCGCGGTCGAAGACGTCCAGACTTTGGCTCAGGCCATCGTCAACACGATCCATGAGCCTCTGCTGGTGCTCGACGCCGAGCTGCGGGTCGTCGTGGCGAGCCGCGCCTTCTACGAGACCTTCCGCGTCGCCCCGGAGCAGACCCACGGCTGCCTGCTCTATGATCTGGGTGACGGCCAGTGGGATATTCCGGCGCTTCGGATCCTGCTTGAGACGATCATTCCCGAGCGCACAGCCATGGACGACTTCGAAGTCGAGCACGACTTCCCGGGTCTCGGCCATCGCACCATGCTGCTCAACGCGCGCATTGTGCGCTACGAGACCAGTTCCGACCGGACGATCCTGCTGGCCTTCACCGACATCACCGCCCGGCGCGTCATCGAGCGCGAGAAGGCGGAGCTGCTGGAGAAAACCGAGGAATTGCTGCGCCAGAAGCGCACCCTGCTGCAGGAGATGGAGCACCGGGTCGCCAACAGCCTCCAGATCATCGCCTCGATCCTGATGCTCAAGGCCCGGGTGGTGACCTCTGACGAAAGCCGACAGCACCTGCGCGACGCCCACGAGCGGGTCATGTCGGTCGCCGCCGTGCAGTCGCACCTTCACGCTACCGAGGGGATCGAGCAGATCGAGGTCGGCGCCTACCTCCGCAAGCTCTGCGGCAGCTTGTCGGCCTCCATGATCGGCGAAAGCCAGTCGATCGTCCTCGATGTCGAGGCCGACGATGGCATGGTCAGCTCCGCCGAGGCCGTCAGCCTGGGCCTGATCGTCACCGAGCTAGTGATCAACGCCCTCAAATACGCCTTCCCCATTCCCCGGGGCGGCGCGCGGGTGCTGGTGAGTTTCGACAGCGAGGGGACAGCCTGGAAGCTGGTCGTCTGTGACAACGGGATCGGCAGAGCTGTCGGCCTTGCGCCATCGCCCTCCGGCGGCCTCGGCACGGTGATCGTCAATGCCCTGGTCAAGCAGCTCAACGCAAGGCTGGATGAGACCGACGCCGGACCCGGCATGTGCGTCTCGATCGCCCGTACCCAAGGCGTCACGAGGCTTCCCGCGGCGGCATAGGCGGTCACCGTTCTCATAGGGCGGAGGGATGCCTTGAACGCGCTTTCCAGGCGGGGCACGGTCGCCCGTTCAGGAGAGACGACGAACATGACCTTGAACGTGATCGGCTCCGGCTTCGGCCGTACGGGAACCATGTCGCTGAAGCTGGCGCTGGAGCAGCTCGGCTTCGGGCCCTGCTACCACATGGTCGAGGTGCTCAAGAATCCCCAGGCGCCGGGCTGGTGGGTCGATGTCGCCGACGGCAAGCCAGACTGGGCGAAGATCTTCGACGGCTACGCCGCCACGGTCGACTGGCCCAACGCCACATTCTACGCCGAACTCGCCGCGGCCTATCCCGACGCGAAGATCGTCCACACCGAGCGCGATCCGGAATCGTGGTTCAGATCCACCCAGGCCACCATCTTCGCCGCCGCCAGCCACGGCGATCCCACGAGCCCCTTCGCGGCCATGTTCGAAAAGGTCATCGGTCGCCTCTTTGATGGCCAGCTTCACGACCACGACAGGCTGATCGAGGTTTTCAACCGCCACAACGCCCAGGTCCGCGCGACCATCCCGGCCGAACGACTGCTGGTCTTTGAAGTCGCGCAGGGCTGGGACCCGCTCTGTGCCTTCCTCGGCGTCCCCGTGCCTGACAGCCCCATGCCGAAGGTCAACTCCACCGAGGAGTTCGTCGGCCGGTTCCAGAGTGGACCCCCGCCGCATTGAGGTCAGGGTAGGCCCCAGTTTACCTCAGGGTAAATCCGATGGTGCAGGGTGTCGGACTGGGGCGACCGCCTCGCCGGAGCCGCCGCGTTGCCCGCCAGTCCGACCGCAGAGATCCGCGCGCTCAAGAAACAGCTGCGCGCCGCCCTGGTCAGGGCCGATCAGGCGGCCGAAGCCAAGGCGGAATTCCTGGCCAACATGAGCCATGAGATCCGTACGCCGCTCACGGCCGTCATCGGTTTCGCGGGTCTGCTGGCCGAGCGGCCCGATCTCGATGAGACGGCCGGGCGATACGTGGCCCGCATCGGCGGCGCCGGCCGCGCGCTACTGGCCATCGTCAACGACGTCCTCGACTTTTCCCAGCTTGAAGCCGGTCGCATCGCCATCGCGCCGCGCGCGACAGCCGTGATTGACGCCGCAAGGGAGGTCCTCGACCTCTTCGCCCTCCCAGCCGCCGAAAAGTCCATCGCCCTGCGCTTCGAGGCCGCTCTGGCTGTCCCCAGCCACGTCACGGTCGACGCCGATCGCCTGCGCCAGATCCTCCTCGCCCTGGTCGGCAACGCGGTGAAGTTCACGACCTGCGGCGCCGTCACCCTGCGCCTCGGCTACGACGCGGCGGCGGAACGCCTCTCCGCCGAGGTCATCGATACCGGCCCCGGCATCGCCGCCCACCAGCGCGCGCGGGTCTTCCAGCTGTTCTCCCAGATCGACGCCTCCACCACCCGCAAGGGCGGGACGGGGATGGGCCTGGCCATCTCCGGCGGGCTGGCCACGGCCATGGGCGGGCGCATCACCCTGAGCAGCCGGCTGGGCCGTGGCTCGACCTTCCGCCTGGAGCTGCCCGCGCCGCCCGCCGAAGTGGCAGTGATCGCCGCGCCGGGCGCCTGGACTGACGACGTTCTGATCGGCCTGCGCGTCCTGGTGGTCGACGACAACGCCGCGAACCGCGAGGTCGCCCGCGCCATCCTGGAACAGTTCGATGTCGAGGTGTCCGAGGCCGCCGACGGCCTGGACGCCGTCGAACTCGCCTTGCGCCTGCCGTTCGACCTGATCCTGATGGACATGCGCATGCCGGGCCTCGACGGTCGCTCCGCCGTGCGCGAAATCCGCCGCCGGCCCGGCCCCAATCAGGCGATGCCGATCCTGGCCTTTTCCGCCGACAATGTCGGCGACGTCCCGGACATGGACGATCTCTCCGAGTTTCAGGGCTGGGTGCTCAAGCCCATCCAGCCCCTGGCGATGCTCGCCGCGATCAGTCAGGCCGTTGCCGACGATGCAGCTTTCGCCATGGAGGCCCCCATTGCAGCCGCTCTTTGACCTGGCTCCGCGCCGCATTCTGGTGGTGGACGACGACGACAGCATCGTCGACCTGATCTCCACCCGCCTGATCATCGGCGGTTACAAGGTGGCCACCGCCAATGATGGATTCGAGGCGCTGCGCTATCTCAAGGATCTGCGTCCAGAGGCGATGATCCTCGACATCAACATGCCCGGCCTGGACGGATTCGGTGTGCTGGAGCACATGCGCAAGCCCGACACCCACGCCCCGCCGACGCTGGTGCTGACCGCCCGTCACAATGCTGGCGACGTCGAACGCGCCATCCGCCTGGGCGCCAGGGACTACCTGGCCAAGCCCTTCGACGACCGCATGCTGCTGGCGCGCGTCTCACGCCTGTTCCGCGGCGCCGCGACTGCCGCCGCTGCGGCTTTGCCCGGCGACTTCAAGGACATCTAGGCAAAAGCCGCCTCGTGTGGCCGAACGGAAGAAGCCCCGGCGCGCGGATGGGCGCCGGGGCTCCTCGAACTCGCCACCGCTGTGAAGCGGCGCGTGCTGTCGCGTGGATCAGGCCGCGCTGGCCATGGCCGGACGGCGACGGTTGCTGCGCAGCAGAGCGCCGACGCCGCCGAAGCCGACCAGCATCAGGGCCCAGCTTGCCGGTTCCGGCACGCCGCCGCCGGGAACCAGCGAGAACGCCAGGGTGCCGGCATAGCTGCCGTTACCGCCGCTGACGCCGTTGACGCTCAGCGTCTGGGAGCCGCCAGTGGTGGCCTGGTTGTTCAGGAACCGGTACTCATTGTCCCCGGTCGCGCCGATGTTGAAATTCACGCCGTTGAACTGCACCGACGTGAAGTCGATGTTGTTGGTGGGCGCGATGTTGTTGAACGTCGACGAGACCGTCCACGCCGCCAAGCCGGTCGGCAGGTTGAACGTGTAGGTGTCGCTGAAGGCGCCCATGGCGTCTCCCGCAATCCCGCTGTTGCCGAACATGCCCGTGAACGAGCCGTCAGCTGCAGGGGCCGTAAACGTGATGACGGGGATCGCGCTCGCCGCCGAGCTGACCAACATCGTGGCGGCAAACGCTGCCGCCAGTACGAACTTTTTCATAGATCAAATCTTTCCACCAATGTCCCTCGGCCCACCCAACAGGAAGTCGCCACATTTCGTTCCACGCGCCGCCCCGCATTTTTACGATTTGTTATCCACAGGCGGTTTGAACCAAAAAACCGTGTCAAATCGGGAATTTATCGCCTTCGAGGCGAGTGGGACCACACCTGGCGCGCTGTTCCGTCTGCGGCGGAACGATGGCGGCCGTAACGACGTTTGTTGCACCGCGATGCATTCCGTTCCTCACCCGCATCGCCGGGGGCTCTTCGGTCATCCGTGACCGGAGAGCCCGTGAGAGTGAGATGCCGGAGACCGCCACAATGCCATTCGCGACCATCGAGAGCGGACCGGACGCCTTCACCCTTTCAGGGGCTCAGCCCCGTCACATCGACCTCGGCCGCACCCTGACCCTGACGGGCCAGACCCAGGTCCAGGTGTTCAGCGCCGCCCAGGGTCCGGGCGTGAGCCTTTGGGCCGTCGACGCCGCCAACGCCCAGGCGATGCTCGAAGGACGTACGTTCGAAGGCATCTCTCTCAATCCGCGCGGCGAGTTCGGCCTGTCGCGCAACGTGCTGCCCGGCGGCGTCTGGTATTTCGGCGCGACGGGTTCTGTGCCGGTGGGCCAGTCGGTCCAGGCGTTCGTCGACGTCTCCGTGCTTTCCGCGCCCGGAGAGACCGGCTCCGGCAACATCCCCATGGCCGCCAACGGCAACCCGGGCGCCTGGCGGGCGGTGGGCTTTGCGGTCACCGGCGCGCCGCACGGCTACATCGAGTCCGAGGCTTCGGGCGGTCGGTTCATGGTCATGACCGACGCCCAGTTTCAGGATTTCCAGATGGCCGCTCATGGCGGCTTCAACGGCGGTGCATTCGCCTTCACGGATCTTGGCGCGGCGGGCGGCGCCGCGACAGGGTTGCAGGGCGAATTCACGCTGGCGCCCGGCGCCTACCAGCTCGTCTGGCTCAATGACACCGGCGGCTGGGCCGGCGGCGCGGCCAATCTGTCCTTCTTTACGGGTCCGGCCGGCGGGTCAGCGGCGCCCAATGGCGCCGGTGCGGTGATGACCACGGACATCCCCTCGGCGGGAGCGGATTTGCTGGTGGCCAACGCCACCTTTGCCGAAGTCCATGCGGGCGCCGGCGACGACACCCTCGTGGGCGCACGCACCGCCGACTATCTGCGGGGCGACGATGGCGACGACAGGATCACCGGCGGCCAGGCCTTTGACGACATCAACGGGAACGCGGGCAACGACACCCTCTCCGGTGGCCTCGGCGACGATTGGGTGGTGGGCGGCAAGGGTAACGACCTTCAGTTCGGCGACGCGGGAGGCGACATTGTCTGGGGCAATCTGGGCGCTGACACCCTCGACGGTGGCGACGGGAACGACCAGGTGCGCGGGGGCCAGGGCAACGACGTGGTCAATGGCGGGGCCGGCGATGACTACGTGTCGGGGGATCGCGGAGACGACACGGTGACGGGCGGCGCGGGCGCGGACAGGTTCCATGGATCGCAGGACGCCGGGATCGACAGGGTGATGGATTTCAACGCCGCCGAGGGCGACAGGGTGCAGCTGGATCCCGGCACCACCTACGTCGTCGGCCAGGTCGGCTCGGACACAGTCATCGAGATGGGCGGCGGCAACCAGATGATCCTGGTCGGCGTCCAGCTCTCCAGTCTTCCGCAGGGCTGGATATTCCTGGGCTAGTTCAGCCCTGTGGGAGCGTCGGCATGGGCTCCAGGCCCAGGCACACCGCCACGCAGCGACGGGCCAGCAGTTCGCCGGGGTCGATGAAGTCGACGCGCAGGTCGCCAGGGTCAAGGACCAGCGGGACCTCGGTGCAGCCGGCGATGATGGTCTCCGCGCCGCCGCCGATCAGGTCGGCGGCGTAGCCTGCCATCTCGCGGCGGACCTGCGGGCCGGTGTCGCCGGCCTTGATCCGGTAGACGGTGGCCATGAAGTCTTCCTGGCGCTGCGGATCGAGCGTCACCATCCCCATGGCCTGCGCGGCCAGATATTCCCGGTAGAGGCGGATGCCGCCCTTGGTTCCCAGCACCCCGGCGCGCCGTGCGCCCGTGTCTCGCGCCGCCTGGGCGCCGGTCTCGATCATGTCGATCAGCGGCAGGCCCGAGGCCCGCTGGATCAGGTCGGCGTGGGCATGGGCGGTGTTGCAGGCGATGGCCAGCACCTCGGCTCCGGCGCCTCTGAGCGCGCCCGCCATCTCTGCAAGGATCGGTCCGGCGCCAGAGCCCGGCGTGTTGCGGTCGGGTACCTTGGGGTTGATGTCGGCGATCACCCGGATGTGGTCCTGCTCGACCTTCACCGGCGTGAAGGCCTGCAGCTTGGTCAGGAAATCCAGCGTCGCCGCCGGCCCCATCCCGCCCAGCAGACCCAGCACCAGCGAGGTCGGCTTCGCGCCCGTATCCTCGCTCATCAGAGTTTGCCTTCCATCTCCGACTGGTAGCCGAACAGGCCCTGGGCGCCGCCGGTGTGCAGGAAGACGACCTTCTGGTTGCGGAAGTGACCGGCCTTGGTCAGGGCGATGAGGCCCTTCATGGCTTTGCCGCTGTAGACGGGGTCCAGGAGCAGGCCCTCGGTGCGGGCGGCCAGCTTCAAGGCGTCGATGACGGCCTCGTCGACGAGGCCATAGCCTTCGCCCACGTAGTCGCAGTTGGCGACGGTCATGTCGCGGGTGACGCGCTCGCCCTGGCCCAGCACCTCCGCGGTGGCCTCGGCGAGGC
>JBBREC010000020.1:0-28249 GCA_038203295.1 Caulobacterales bacterium | reverse complement strand
GATAGATGTTCACCCCGCCGGAGATGATCGTCTCGGCGTTGCGGCCGGTGAGGAACAGGTAGCCGTCCTCGTCGAAGAAACCGACTTCGCCCATGGTGAAGTAGTCGCCGACCCGGTTGGCCAGGGTCTTGGTCTCGTCCTTGTAGTAGGTGAAGCCGCCGCCGGGCGGGAGCTGGTGATAGATCGTGCCGGCGACGCCCGTGGGGCATTCCTGGTTCTGCTCGTCGAGGATCTTGGAGCCCAGCAGCGCCGGACGCTTGCCGACCGAACCAGGCTTCTGCAGCCACTCTTCCGAACTGATGGTGAAGCCCGCGCCGCCTTCGGAGCCGGCGTAGTATTCGCTGATCACCGGGCCGAACCACTCGATCATCGCGGCCTTGACCTCGGGCGGACAGGGGGCCGCGCCGTGGACAATATATTGCACCTGGCTGATGTCGTATTTCGCCTTCACGTCGTCCGGCAGCGCCAGCAGTCGCTGGAACATGATCGGCACCAGATGGAAGTGGGTGACCTTCTTCTCGGCGACCGTCCGCAGCACCAGCTCGGAATCCCACTTGTCCATGAAGATCAGCGGGCAGCCGGCGCCCATGGCGGCGCGGACGTCGAAGGCCAGCGGGGCGGCGTGATACGCCGGGCCGGCGCACATCTGCACCGATGTCTCGTGGTCGTAGCCTCGCATGGCGTAGATCGCCTGCATCGGCACAACGGCCGCCGCGCGATAGACACCCTTTGGCCGACCTGTGGTGCCGGAGGTGTACATCATCTGGTTGCCCAGGACGGGATCGTCGATGTCGGCGCCGTCAAACCCGGCCAGGGCCGCGTCGTAGCTTTCGAATCCTTCGATCTCGCCGCCGATGGCGATCTTCGCCAGCAGGTCCGGGCATTCGGCCGCAGCGGGGCCGGCGGTGGCCACGCGGGCCTCGGCAAACAGCGCCTTGGCCTCGCAGTCGCGGATGATGTAGCCGATCTCGTCGACGGTGAGATGCCAGTTGACCGGGGTAATGCGGAAGCCGCCGCGCAGGGTGGCCGACAGGACCTCGACGAACTCGGACCGGTTGGAGCAGACCAGCGCGACGCTGTCGCCGGACTTCAAACCCCGGGCGCGCAGCAGGCGCACGATGCGGTTGGCCGCGGCGTTCACCTCGGCGAAGCTGCGGCTGGAACCGTCAGGATTGTGGACGAAGGGGCGATCGCCCTGAATCTCGGCCCAGACAGAGGCGGTCATGCCGGTTGCGGCGGCGGCGGCGAGTCGGTCGTCGAGACTGACGCGGTCCTTCAGGTCTTCCATGAAATCCTCCCAGGCGCCTGAGTTTGGCGGCGCGCGAACTGCTAATTGGAGGTTTCGGCGACCGCGGCGAAATGATCCGCGCCCGTCAGCCCGAGGCCTCGGAAGCACCATGGCATGACCAATGGCGGGGCGACAATTCCCCTTGCGGCCCCCACCTCGGCTCTCGGGCTTCGCGGGACGTGTTCGTTAGTCGAACGTCTTCGACGCCCAGCGCCAGGCGAGGTAGCCGGCCGAGGCGCCGACCGCGGTAAGGAAGGTCCCCCAGCAGATGTCGATGATCGTGATCCGGGTTGCCCAGACCTTCAGCGTGGCCTGATTGGTGAGATCGTAGGTAGCGTAACACATGGCTCCCAGCAGGGCGCCGGTCAGCGCCACCTTGCCCAGGCCAGCGTCCTTGTTGGGCAGGATGGCCAGCAGCACCACGCCCAGGACGTAAACCACATAAAAGACCACGGCAGCCGGCATGGCCGGTTTGTCGGCCAGGGCATAGTCGAGCAGCGGTCGATAGACCTTCTGGCCGGCCAGCGTCAGATAGACCGCGTCCAGGCTGGCGAAGGCCGCGGCCGTCCCCAGGAAGGTGATCAGGTATTTCAGCATCATGTTCCCCCAGGCGCCGATTCTAGGCGGGTTTCAGCCGGTAGTGGCTGACGCCCCACTCGGTCCCGCCACGGTGACCGAAGAGACCGGCGGTGGCGAGGAAGAACAGCCGCCAGCGGCGATGCCACAGCGTGGCGTGCGCGCCATAGACGTCGCGCAGCACCGGCCTGATGACGGCGATGTTGCGGTCATAGTTCTCCAGCCAGTGCAGGGCGGTCTTCTCGTAGTGAGCGCCGCTCCAGCGCCAGTCCTCCTCCACGGTGAAGAGATCAGGGAATTGGGCCATCAGGCCATGGCTGGGCATGACACCGCCGGCAAAAAAGTGCTGGGCGATCCAGTCCCCCTCGTCCTCGACGTCGAAGCGGTAGGCGCCGACCCGGTGGGTGAAGATGTGGATGAAGAGCCTGCCGTCCGGCTTGAGCCAGCCGCGCACCTTGCCGAGCAGGGCGCGCCAGTTGGCCATGTGCTCGAACATCTCGACCGAGACCACCCGGTCGAACCGGTGGCCGGCCTGAAAGTCGTTCATGTCGGCGGTGACGACGGTGAGGTTGGTCAGGCCCATGGCGCGGGCGCGGCCGCGGATGAACTCGCCCTGGCTGGCGGAATTGGACACCGAGGTGATCCGCGCGTTGGGCAGGGTGCGGGCCATCCACAGCGACAGCGAGCCCCAGCCGCAGCCCAGCTCGAGGATCTCCTGGCCGTCATGGAGATCGGCGTGCCGGCAGGTCTCGGCAAGCGCGCGGTCCTCGGCCTGGGCCAGGGTGTCGCCGGGCTCGTAGAGGCAGGACGAATACTTCAGCCGCGGGCCGAGGCAGGCCTCGAAGAAGGCGGCCGGCACCTCATAGTGCTGCTCATTGGCCGCGTCGGTGTGCTCGGCGATCGGGCGCTCGGCCATCTGGCGGGCGAAGGCGGCGTCGGTCTCGGGTCCGGCGCCAGCCGCCTGCCGGCGTGCGCCGGAGACCAGGACCTGGATGGCGGCCTTGCGGACGGGATCGGGGAGCGGCGCACCCTCGAAGGCCACGAGGGCGGTCGAAATCAGGCTCATCTAAAACTCACGCGGCAGCCTTGGGAGGCAGGGGAAAAAAAGCGCTCACCCGGGCCTGGTAGGCGCGATAGGCGACGCCTCTCGATCGTAGCATGGCCTCTTCAAGCGGGGGCACGCCTGAGATGCGGGTGAGCAGGATGTACATTACAAGCGGCGCCGTGACGGTGAGCCACGTCAGCGGCTGGGGGAGATCCAGCGCGATCACCGGATAGGCCAGCCAGCCGAGCCACTGAAAGAAATAGTTGGGATGCCGCGACCAGCCCCAGAGGCCGGTATCACAGACCTTGCCCCGGTTGGCGGGCGCGCTTCGGAACATCTTCATCTGGCCGTCGGCCAGGCCCTCGCCGAGGATCGCGATGACCAGGATGGCGACACCCAGCACATCGCGCAGGGCCAGGGGGCCAGGGGCATGGGCCGCGGGGATGACGCTGAGGGCCAGGAGCGCGGTGGCCGCCGCCTGGGGCAGTGTCACGAACAGCATGTTGCGGGCGTAGTCGCGACCCCAGTCCGCGCGGAACTTGGCGTAGCGCGGGTCCTCGTGCGCCGCGACGCGGGGCGTCAGGTAGCCGCCAAGCCGGATCGACCATAGCCCGGCCAGCGCCGCGATCAGCCACTGGCGAGGCTGAGGCATGTCGCCCGCGATCGGAAACAGGGCGGCGCCTGCGAGGGCTATGCCGGTTCCGAAGGTCCAGAAGACATCCGTCCAGCCGCCGTTTTTCACTCGCAGCCCGAAGGCCCAGGCGACGACCATCACGGCCGTCATGAAAACCAGTACGTAGAGGTCCAGGGTCAGGAACATGCGCAAACCGTCTTCCATGCAGCCGATACGTGGTGATAGCTGGACGGGATGCATCCGGCCATGGCGCGATTCCGTAGCTGATGGTGGTCGCGCCGGGGGCGGCGACGCGGTGCGTGAGAGGGTTTGGACGGCGTGTTCGATTCAACAGAGACTCGCATGAAGGTCGCCGTGGTCGGTGGCGGGATCGGCGGGCTCTCCGCGGCCTGGCTGTTGAGCCAGCGCCACGACGTCACCCTGTTCGAGGCCGACCCCCGCCTTGGCGGTCACGCCAACACCGCCGAGGCCCCCAATCTGAAGGGCGGCATGACGCCCGTGGACACTGGTTTCATCGTCTACAACGAGGGCAACTATCCCAATTTCACGGCGCTGCTGAAGTATCTCGGCGTGGCGAGCGTCAACGCGGACATGTCGCTCAGCGTCAGCCTCGACGACGGCGATTTCGAGTATTCCAGCTTTGGCGCGCTGGGTGTCTTCGCCCAGAAGCGAAACCTTTTCTCCGCCCGGTTCTGGGGGATGCTGCGCGACATCACCCGCTTCTACCGCGAGAGCCCGAAGGACTTGGCCGGGCTGGAGACGCCGCCGGTCTCGCTGGAGCAATATCTCGAGGACAACGGCTACTGCCAGGCATTCCGCGACGACCACCTGCTGCCGCAGGCCGCGGCGATCTGGTCGACGCCTCTGAAAGAGATCGGGGCCTATCCCGCAGCCTCGCTGATCCGCTTCTTCCTGAACCACGGCATGATGAGCATCCTGGGACGCGGCCTGTGGCGCACGGTCGCCGGCGGCAGCCGGGCCTATGTGGAAAAGCTCACCGACGCCTTCCGGGGCGAGGTGCGCAAGGGTGTCCGCGTCGCCGGCGTCCGTCGCGACTCGGGCGGCGTGGAGCTGCGCCTCGCGGGCGGCGAGCGCGAGCGGTTCGACGAGGTGGTGATCGCCACCCATGGCGATACCGCGCTGGCCCTGCTCGACGATCCGACGCCGGACGAGACGCGCCTGCTGGGCTGCTTCCGCTACAGCCGTAACCTGGTGGCCCTGCACACCGACACGGTGCTGATGCCCAAGCGCCGCCGCGCCTGGACGAGCTGGAACCATATCGGCATGCGCGCCCAGCCGGGCGAGGGCGCGGTGACCTATTGGATGAACCGGCTGCAGAGCCTGAAGGACGCGCCGGACCTGTTTGTGACGCTCAATCCGAACAAGGAGATCGCCCCGGAGAAGCTGATCCGCACGGAGATCTATGACCATCCCCTGTTCGACGGCGCGGCGATCGCCGCGCAGCAACAGATCTGGGACATTCAGGGCGCTCGTCGGACCTGGTTCTGCGGCTCCTACTTCGGCCACGGCTTTCACGAGGACGGTCTGCAGTCGGGCCTGGCCGTGGCCGAACAGCTGGGCGGCGTGCGCCGGCCCTGGACGGTGGCGGACGAGTCGGGCCGCATCCACGTGCGGTCGCCGCGACGCCTGAGCGACGTCGCCGCCTGATGCCGGCCTCGGGCCTCTATACGGGCCTCGTGAGCCATGCCCGGGTGAAGCCCCGGCCCCATCGGCTGGCCTATCGGATCTTCATGCTGCTGATCGACCTGGACGAGGCCCCGGCGCTGCGTGGCGTTAAGACCCTGGGCCTTGGCCGGTTCAACCTGTTCGGCTTCGACGAGGCGCGGCACGGCGACGGCTCCGGCCGGCCCCTGAAAGCGCAGGTTGAGGCGACCCTGGCCGACGCCGGCATCGACCATGGCGGCCCGGTACAGGTGCTGACCATGCCTCAGATTCTGGGCCGTGCCTTCAATCCCTTGACGGTGTTTTTCTGCCACCGCCCGGACGGGACGCTCTCGGCGATCCTCTACGAGGTGAACAATACATTCGGCGAGCGGCATTCCTACCTGATCCCGGCCGCCGACACCGCCAAGGTTGAACAGGCCATCGCCAAGGACTTCTACGTCTCGCCGTTCATGGACATGGATCTCTCCTATGCCTTCCACATCCGGCGGCCGGCTGAGACTGTGAAGGTGGTGGTCGACAGCCACGACGCCGACGGCCTGGTGCTGGCGGCGAGTTTCCTGGGCAAGCGGTCGGAACTCACCGACGGCGCCCTGATCAGGGCGTGGCTGAGCCATCCCTGGATGACGGTGGGCGTGGTCGCCGCGATCCACGTCGAGGCGCTGAAAATCTGGCTGAAGGGCGAGAAGATCCGCCACCGTACGCCGGAGACGGGGCATCGCGTGACGGTGTCGCCGGAAGCCCAGCTGGCGGCGTAAGGTCCCCTTCCCACAGGCAGGGATGATTGCGCGGCTTCGCCCGGCGGGTCAGAATACCAGCCCTGGCAGATGGAAAATTCGAGATGACCGATTCGCCCCCCCATGGGCGGGGGGCGTCGCCGTCTGGTGTCCCGACGGTTGACGTCACGGCTATGCCTTCGGTGCTGGTCCGGATCGCCGGGCTGGCGCTGCGCTATCCGGGCCGGATGGCGCTGATCGCCGTGACGTCCCTGATCGGGGCCGCGGCGAGCCTGACCCTGCCGCGCCTCTTCGGGCGCGCTGTAGACCAGGCGACCCACCTGCTGGCCGATGGTGCGGCGCATGCGGATGCGGCCCGGCATGCCCTGCTGGTCAGCGCCGGGCTGGTGCTCGCGGCCACGACCGTGCGGGGGTTCCTGGCCATGGCCTCAGCCTACCACGCGGAATATCTGAGCCAGAAGGTCGCCTACGACCTGCGGGTCGCGTTCTTCCAGCAACTGCAGCGGCTGTCGTTCGGCTTCCATGACAAGATCCATTCCGGCGACCTGATCACCCGCGGCATGCTGGACCTGGAAGGCAGCCGCGCCTTCATCCAGGGGGCGATGCAGCCGGCCTTCGGCCTGTCGCTGCTGCTGGGTTTCGCGGCCTGGATGATGATCTCCACCGAGCCGGTGATGGCCGCCATCGGGTTGGGCTTCGTGCCGGTGGCGGCGATCGCGCTGGGGCGGATGGGGTTCCTGCTCCGGGTCACCTGGCTGCGCGTGCAGCAGATGATGAGCGGGCTCACCCTGATCATGGAGGAGAACCTGCAGGGGATCCGCGTGGTGCGGGCCTTCGCCGGCCGGCGCTTCGAGCTCGCCAAGTTCGACGCGGCCTCGCAGGAGGTCCTGGCCTTCCAGTACAAGCGCATCACGCTGCGCTTCCGGGGCGTCGCCTGGATGATGACCAGCTTCTACATCTCCCAAGGCCTGCTGCTCTGGTACGGCGGGACGCGGGTGCTGGCCGGGACCATGACGGTGGGCCGGCTTACCGAATTCCTGACCTACATGACCATCCTGCAGGCGCCGATCCGGCAGATCGCGATGATCTTCAACTCCATGGCGCGGGCGACCTCGTCGGGCGCGCGGCTGTTCGAGGTGCTGGACCTGAAGCCGGAGATCGCCGACGCGGCGGCCGCCACGCCGCTCGACCGCCCTGCGGGCGTGCTGCGCTTCGAGCATGTCGATTTCCGATACGACCCGGGCAGCAAGCCGGTGTTGAGCGACATCAACTTCGAGGTCCGTCCGGGCCTCACGCTGGGCATCGTGGGGCCGCCCGGCAGCGGCAAGTCGACGATCGCCAACCTGATCCCGCGCTTCTACGACGTGACCGGCGGCCGCATCACCCTGGACGGGCGCGACATCCGCCAGGTGAGCCTGGCGTCCTTGCGGGCATATGTCGGCCTGGTGCAGCAGGAGGCATTCCTGTTCGACGCCTCGGTGGGCCATAACGTCGCCTACGCCGATCCCTGGGCGGAAGATGAGCGCATCGTGGGCGCAGCGAAGACCGCCCAGATCCACGAGCATATCGCGCAGCTTCCCGCGACCTACGAGACCCGCGTCGGCGAACGCGGCGTAGCGCTGTCCGGCGGGCAGCGGCAGCGGATGAGCATCGCCAGAGGCGTGGTGCCGGGGCCAGGCGTGATGATCTTCGACGACTCCACGGCCGCTATCGACGCGGTGACCGAGCGCAAGGTCCGCGAGGGTCTGGCCAGGGCCACGGCCACCAAGGCGACCATCATTATCGCCCACCGGCTGTCGTCGCTGATGCACGCTGACGAGATCGTGGTGCTGGACGACGGTCGGATCGTCGAGCGCGGCAGCCACGCCGAACTGCTGGCCGCGGGCGGAGCCTACGCCGAGCTCTATGAGCTGCAGAGCCGCTCGGACGCCTCGGCCACCCTGGATGAGCCGGCGGAGGCGGAAGCGTGAGCCGGACCAGCGCCGACCAGACGGCCGCGACCGGCCGCAAGCCGCGCGCCTCGCTGGGTTCGCCGGACGGCGACGACGTCTTCGGGGTGTTCGACACCCGCATCGTGCGGCGGTTCTTCAGCTACCTCGGACCGCACCGGAAGATGTTCCTGGGCGCCCAGGCCGCGGCGGTGGCTTCGGCGGCGGCGCAGGTGTCCGTGCCGCTGCTGATCGGCCGGGCGGTGGACGCGGTGGTCAAGCACGACGCCGTGCGGTTCCAGCACACCCTGATCGGCTTCGCCGTGGCGGCGTGCGCCTTCATCGTCGCCTTCTTCCTGGCCGAATGGCTGTCGCAGCGGCTGGCCCAGCGGGTGATCTTCGACATCCGCCGCGCGATGTTCGCCCATTTCCAGGACGTCTCGCTCAGCTTCATGGACAAGACCCACGTGGGCCGGATCATGGCGCGGCTGCAGGGCGACGTTGGGGCGCTGCAGGAATTTCTGGAGAGCACCACCGGCTCGGTCGGCGACGTCGTGGTGCTGATCGGCATCACCGCGGTGCTTCTGAGTCTGGACGTTCAGCTCGGCCTGCTGACGCTCATCGTCCTGCCGGTGCTGGTGGCGATCCGGGCGGTCTGGCTGCCCTACTCCAAGGAGAGCTTCAGGAAGGCCCGCGACGCCTCGTCGACCGCCAACTCCGCCCTGGCCGAGAACATCAACGGCATCCGCACCGTGCAGGAGACCCGTCGCGAGCAGCTCAACTTCGAGCTCTATGCGGAGAAGGCGCAGGAGAACTTCAGGGCCCAGGTCGGCGCGTCATGGATGAGCGGGATCATGACGCCCACCGTCGACGTCCTGACGGGCCTCGCCATGGGGATCGTGATCATCGTCGGCGGCAATTCAGTGCTCGGCGGCCGGCTGGACGTGGGCGTGATGGTGGCTTTCGTCCTCTATGTGCAGCGCTTCTTCGATCCGGTCCGGATGCTGTCGATGCAGTACACGATCATGCAGCGGGCCATGGCGGCGGGGTATCGGATCTTCGAGGTGCTAGACGTGCCGGTGACCATCAAGGACAAGCCCGACGCCGCCGAGCTGGAGGACTTCGAGCCCATCGTCGAGTTCGACCATGTGACCTTCGGCTATGACCCGGCCCGGCCGATCCTGCACGACGTGACCTTCCAGGTCCGGCCGCGCGAGGTGGTGGCGCTGGTCGGGCCCACAGGATCGGGCAAGACCTCGATCATCGCGCTGACCCACCGGTTCTACGAGGTCGACCAGGGCGCGGTGCGGGTCGGCGGGATCGATGTGCGGGACATCGCGCTCGATAGTCTTGGCCGCCGGATCGGCATGGTGCTCCAGGAGCCGTTCCTGTTCTCTGGCACCATCGCGGAGAACATCCGCTACAACACGGAAAGCGCCACGCGGGACGACATCGTGGCGGCGGCGACAGCGGTCTCGGCGCACGAGTTCATCATGCGCCTGCCCGAGGGCTATGACACCCGGCTGGGCCAGCGGGGCCGCAACCTCTCGGTGGGCCAGCGCCAGCTGATCTCGTTCGCCCGCGCCCTGGTGGCCGACCCGCAGATCCTGATTCTCGACGAGGCCACGGCAAACATCGACAGCTTCACCGAGCAGGCGATCCAGAAGGCGCTGAAGGTGCTGTTCGAGGGCCGGACCTGCATCGTCATCGCCCACCGGCTGGCCACTATCCGCGATGCCGACCGGATCATCGTGCTGAGCCAGGGCCGGATCCAGGAGCAGGGAAGCCACGACCACCTGATGACCACCGGCGGGCTCTATCACCACCTCTACACCTCGGCGCACGCCAGCTTCGACGATCAGGTGGTGGCGGTGACCGGCGACGCGGAGTTCGCGACGCGAACCTAGGGTTTCCTGAACACCCAGATCTCGCCGATGCCGCCGAGCGGGATCGGATCCTGGTGGCGGACCAGGCCCGCGCCCGCGGCCAGCGGTTCGGGGTCCGTCAGGTAGTAGGTGAGGCGCTCGTAGGATCGGCGCAGCACCGCCCCGTCAGCCGCGCGCTCGACATATTCGATCACCTGATCCAGACGGCCGATGCTTTCGCGGAAGCTGCGTTCCCGTACGTAGAGCTGCAGGCGGCGGCCAGCCTCCAGCGGCTGGTCCAGCACCGGCAGGTCGGGATTGGCGGGCGGCGGCGCCCGCATCGGCTCGATCAGCGGCAGGTGGAATGCGGCCAGGCCGCCCGCCTCCAGATGCCGGGCAGCCGTGGCGAAGGTGTTGCGCCAGGCCGCGCCAGCCGGAACGTGGGCCAGGGTGAAATAGGGGCAGATCACCAGGTCGAAGGTCCGCTTGAGGTCGAGCGCGGTCATGTCGCCGCGCTGAAAGGCCACGCGGGCGGCAACGTCCGACGGCAAGTCCGCGCGCTTGGCCTGGGCCTGGACCAGCATCGAGGGCGCGATCTCGACGCCCGTGACGTGCTGCCCCCGCGCGGCGAGCGCGAAAGCCACCCGACCGGTGCCGCAGCCCAGCTCCAGCACCTGGGCGTCAGCCGCCGCCAGCCGGTCGTAGATCGCGATATCGCCGTCCAGCCGGGCGTCGACGCCTGTGACGGCGTCGTAGAAGGCCGCGCTCAGGCCCTTGTCGGCATAGTAGGGGCGCGCTTGCGCCATCTTTTGCGACCTTACGGAAGGTTCATGGCAGTTGCCGTTGCGTTGGATGAATCACAGGGCCAAATAACGCAACGACCAAGTTGGACTTGGTTTTTGGGGAGCCCCATCACGTGACCACTTTCAAGACCCTCGCGCGCGCCGCCCTCGTCGTGCTCGCGCCCCTGCTGATCGTCGGCTGTGGCGTCAACACCATCCCGACCAAGGAAGAGAAGGCCAAGGCCCAGTGGGCGGAGGTGCAGAACCAGTACCAGCGCCGTAATGACCTGATCCCGAACCTGGTCTCGACGGTGAAGGGCTACGCCGCCCAGGAGAGCAAGGTGCTGATCGGCGTGTCCGAGGCTCGCGCCGGCGCTGTTCGCGTGCCGTCGGGCCCGGAGATCACCACCGATCCGGCTGCCTTCCAGAAATACCAGTCCGCCCAGAACAACGTCTCGATGGCGTTGATGCCCTTCCGCGTGCTGCAGGAAAACTATCCGGACCTGAAGTCGAACACCAACTTCATGGCGCTACAGAGTCAGCTTGAAGGCACTGAGAACCGGATCGCCATCGCGCGGCGGGACTACAATGAGAGCGTGCGGGACTTCAACACCACGCTCAGGACCTTCCCGCAGGTGTTCTTCGCCAAGACCATGTACGCGAGCTCCAAGCCGATGATCCTGTTCGCGGCGACGGAAGCCTCGCAGGCGGCGCCCAGCGTCAGCTTCGACGCGCCCGCCGCCCCGGCGCCCGCGGCCCTGCCGCCCGGCTCCGCGCCGGCGACGAAGTGACGAAGACCCGTCCCGCCCTCTCCCTGCGCGGGGGCGGGCTCGCGGTCCTGGCGCTGGCCATCTTCGCGATGGCCGGCGCCGCCTTCGCCGCGCCGAAGTTTCCGCCGCTGACCGGCCGGGTGGTCGACAACGCTCACATCCTGTCGGCCGAGGCCGCCCAGAAGCTGGACGGCGAACTGGCGCAGCTGGAAACGTCGACCGGCCACCAGCTTGTGGTGGCGACCGTGCCGGACCTGCAGGGCATTGAGATCGAGGACTACGGCTATCAGCTCGGCCGCACCTGGGCGCTCGGAAAAAAGGGCGTCAACGACGGCGTCATCCTGTTGGTCGCGCCCAAGGAGCGGAAGGTCCGTATCGAGGTCGGTTATGGGTTGGAGCCCGTGCTGACCGATGCACTGACCAGCGTCATACTCACGACAAGGGTCCTGCCGCAGTTCAAGGCGGGCCGTATGGAACAGGGCGTCGTCGACGGCGCCGAGGCGATCGTCCAGCAGCTGTCCCTGCCGGCCGACCAGGCCCAGGCCGTGGCCAGCCAAGCGGCCGCCCAGCCGGTCGCCAAGCCGCGCGGACCCAGCAGCGCGCACATCCCGGTTATTTTCATCATCATCGTGATTTTCTGGGTGCTGAGCGGCATTCTTCGGCTCGGCGGACGCCGCGGCCGGGGCGGCGGCGGGGGCATGTGGTGGCTGTTGCCGCTGCTACTGTCGTCGAGCGGCCGGCGGGGCGGCGGTGACTGGGGCGGTGGCGGTGGGTTTGGCGGCGGCGGCGGCGGCGGCGGCTCGTTCGGCGGCGGCGGATCGTCGGGGAGCTGGTGATGCAGGCTTTGACTCCCTCAGACCTGAGCGCCATCGAAGCGGCGGTCCGCGAGGCCGAGACCCGCACGACGGGCGAGATCTACTGTGTGGTGGCCGAGGAGTGCTCGGACTACGGCGAGACGCCGCTGGCCTGGGCCGGCGGGGTAGCGCTGCTGGCCCCGGCGATCCTGCTGCTGGCAGGTGTCCACGTGAGCATCCCGGACTTCTTCTCGACCTGGAGCGCGGCCCAGGTGGGCCAGGCGATCGAGCTTTCCGTGCGCAGCGCGCTGATCGGGACCATCGTCCTGCAGGGCGTACTGTTCGTGGCGACAGCTCTGATCGTGGCCATCCCTCGGGTGCGGCGGGCCCTGACGCCCGGCGGATTGAAGCGCGACCGGGTGCGGCGGCGGGCGGCCGAGCAGTTCCTGGCCAAGAACCTGCATCTGACCCGCGAGCGGACTGGCGTGCTGATCTTCGTCTCGCTCGGCGAGCGGATGGCCGAGATCATCGCCGACGAAGGCATCGCCGGCCATGTGGATCCCAAGATCTGGGACGCCGCCATGGCCGCCCTGATCGCGGGCCTGAAGCGCGGCGAACCGGCGGCGGGCTTTGCCACGGCCGTGGGCCTCTGCGCCGACGTGCTGGCCCCGCGGTTCCCGGCCCACGACGGGGACAATCCCAACGAACTTCCCAACGCGGTCGTGGTCCTGCCGAAAGCTTGAGGTGATCGGCTGCAACGCAATGGGCAACGCTGCGGGATGGCTGGTTTGGCAGCAAAGGCCCTTTCTCACCAAGACAGACGGGGCGACCTTCAGAACCACAGGCGCCGCGCTGGTAGCGATTCCAACCCGCCGGAAAACGCGGTAACGTCCGCAAAACCTGAGGGGACGCGACATGGCCTACAAGCTCAACGTCAATGGCAAGGTGCTGACTGCCGACGTGGACGCGTACACGCCGCTGCTGTGGACCCTGCGCGACAGCCTGGGCATCGTCGGGCCGAAGTACGGCTGCGGCGTCGGCCAGTGCGGCGCCTGCACGGTGCACATCGACGGCCAGCCGGTGCGCAGCTGCCAGGTCCCGGTCTCCAGCGTCGGCGCGGCCAGGGTCAGCACCATCGAGGGCATGGCCGCCGATCCGGTCGGCAGACGCGTCCAGGCCGCCTGGAGCGAACTCGACGTGGCCCAGTGCGGTTACTGCCAGCCCGGCCAGATCATGAGCGCCACGGCGTTGCTGAAGGCCAAGCCCAAGCCCACCGACGCCGATATCGACGCCGCCATGAGCGGAAACATCTGCCGTTGCGCGACCTACACGCGCATCCGGGCGGCCATCAAACAGGCCTCCGGCCAGCAAGTGAAGGCGTGAGCGCCATGACCCAGCAAACCACCGGCGCCTCGCGGCGCGAGTTTCTCACGACCTCTGTGGTCGGCGGCGGCCTCGTGCTGTCGTTCGCCATCGCGCCCAAGGCCGAGGCCGCCGAGATGGCCGGCGCCCAGGCGCTGAACGCCTACGTCCGCGTGGCGCCCAACGGCATCGTCACCATCATGGGCAAAAACCCGGAGATCGGTCAGGGCATCAAGACCAGCCTGCCGATGATTATCGCCGAGGAACTGGACGTCCCTTGGGAGAACGTCCGCATCGAGCAGGCGGACAACGATCCCAAGCTCTATGGCCGCCAGTTCGCCGGCGGCAGCATGGCGACGCCGCTGCACTGGGACGAGCTGCGCCGGGTGGGTGCGGTGGCGCGCGCCATGCTGGTGCAGGCCGCGGCCGTGGCCTGGAACTGCGACGCCGCCGACTGCAAGACCTCCGCGGGCCAGGTCATCCACGTCGCGACCGGCCGCAAACAGGGCTACGGCGTGCTGGCCGGGCAGTGCGCGGGCATCGCGGCGCCCGATCCGAAGACCATCCCGCTCAAGAATCCCAAGGACTACAAGATCATCGGCAAGGCGACGCCGCAGTACGACACCGCCAAGATCGTCTCCGGCCAGCCGCTGTTCGGCATAGACGTGCGGCGGCCGGGGATGCTCTACGCCACCTACCAGAAGGGTCCCGTGTTTGGGGCCAAGGTGGCCAAGGCCGACCTGGACGCCGCCAAGGGCGTGAAGGGCGTGCGCAAGGCCTTTCTGGTCGAGGGTGATTCCGCCAATGTCTCGCCGAGCGGCGGCTTCATCGGGTCGGGCCTGCTCCCTGGCGTAGCCGTTGTGGCGGACACATGGTGGGCGGCGCGCAAGGGGCGCGACAAGCTCAACACCCAGTGGGCGGATCACCCGACCGCCAGGCAGTCCAGCGCCGGCTTCGCGGCCAGGGCGAAGGAACTGGCGGCGGGGCCGCCGCAGCGCAATGTCCGCAACGACGGCGATGTGGCGGCGGCCTTGAGCGGCGCGGCCAAGACGGTCGAGGCGGCATACTTCTACCCGTTCCTCGCGCACTCGCCGCTGGAGCCACAGAACTGCACGGCCGAATTCAGGGACGGCAAGCTGGAGATCTGGGCGCCGACCCAGTACCCCGAGCCGGGCCGCCAGCTCTGCGCCAAGACCCTCGGGATAAAGCCCGAGGATATCACCGTCCACATGACCCGTTGCGGCGGCGGCTTCGGCCGCAGGCTGGGCAACGACTACATGGTCGAGGCGGCCTGGATCGCGCGCGAGACCGGGGCCCCGGTGAAGCTGCTGTGGTCCCGGGAGGACGACGTGCAGCACGGCTTCTTCCGGCCGGCGGGCTTCCATTTCTTCAAGGGCGGTGTCGACAAATCGGGCAACCTCAGCGCCTGGCACGACCACTTCGTGAGCTTTGGCGAGGGCGCAAGCTTCGCGTCCAGCGCCGGAATGGCGGCGAGCGAATTCCCGTCGCGCTTCGTGCCGAACTACCGCCAGGACGCCAGCGTGATGCCGCTAGGCATGCCGACCGGGCCGATGCGTGCGCCGGGCTCCAACGCGCTGGCCTTCGTCCACCAGTCGTTCATCGACGAGCTGGCCCACGCCGCCGGCGCCGACCCGTTGGCCTTCCAGATCAAACTTCTGGGCGACAAGCCGATCGTGGGCGAGGCGCCCGCCGCCTACAACGCCGGCCGGATGGTCGGCGTGCTGAAGGCGGTCGGCGTCATGTCAAACTGGGGCAAGGTGAAGCTTCCCAAGGGCGAGGGCATGGGCGTCGCCTGCTACTTCAGCCACATGGGCTATTTCGCCGAAGTCTGCCACGTGGCGGTCGCGCCTTCCGGCGACGTGAGCGTCAAGAAGATGTGGGTCGCCGCCGATGTGGGCCGCCAGATCGTCAACCCGTCCGGCGCCATCAATCAGGTGCAGGGCGCGACCATCGAGGGGCTGAGCCACGCGCTGCACCAGCAGATCACGCTGGTCAACGGGGCGGTGGAGCAGTCGAATTTCCACGACTATCCGCTGCTGCGCATCAACGAGGCCCCGCCGGTGGAGGTGAAGTTCGTGATCACCGACTACCCGCCCACGGGCCTCGGCGAACCGGCCTTGCCGCCGGCCATCCCGGCGCTGACCAATGCCATCTTCGCGGCCACCGGGAAACGCATCCGCAGCCTGCCGATCGATACGGGGATGCTGAAGACCTGACGGCGCCCTTGCCTCCCCTGCGCAGCGGGGGAGGGGATCGGCTCTGCGGCCGACGGTCCCCCTTCCCCGTGAACGGGGAAGGCAGAGAAGGCTTGGCCTCGCCGCTCTGATCGCCATGATGTTCCCGAGGCGGCGGCAGACCGCGTGTTCGAAGTCGGGAAACACCATTGAAAAAGCTTCTGATCGCCAACCGGGGCGAGATCGCCGTGCGGATCGCGCGCACGGCCGCCGAGATGGGCGTGGCGACGGTGGCGGTGTTTTCCGAGGACGATGCGGCTTCGCTGCACACGCGGACGGCAGACGAGGCGGTGGGTCTGAAGGGCTCCGGCCCGGCGGCCTACCTGGATATCGCGCAGGTCGTGGCGGCTGCGAAGGCCGTGGGCGCCGACGCCGTGCATCCCGGCTACGGCTTCCTCAGCGAGAACGCGGCGTTCGCGGGGGCCTGCGCCGAGGCGGGGCTGATATTCGTGGGGCCAAGCTCCGAAACCCTGGAGCTGTTCGGCGACAAGGGCCGCGCGCGAGCGCTGGCGCAGCAGTGCGGCGTGCCGGTGCTGCCGGGGACCGACGGGCCCACCAGCCTGGAACACGCCAGGGCGTTTTTCGCGGGCCTCGGCAAGGGCGGGGCGGTGATGGTCAAGGCGGTGGCCGGCGGCGGTGGGCGCGGCATGCGGCCGGTGACCGAGGCGGCGGAGCTGGCTGCGGCGTTCGAGCGCTGCGCCTCGGAGGCTAAGGCGGCGTTCGGAAACGGCGACCTCTATGTCGAGCAGTTCCTGCCGCACGCCCGGCATATCGAGGTGCAGATCGTGGGCGACGGCGAGAGCGTCAGCCACCTGTGGGATCGCGAGTGCAGCCTGCAGCGCCAGAGGCAGAAGGTGGTCGAGATCGCGCCCGCCGACATGCTGCCCATGGACCTGCGCGAGCGGCTGTTCGGCTTTGGCGTCGCTCTGGGCCAGGCGGCCGGATACCGCAGCCTGGGGACCATGGAATTCCTGGTGGACGGGGATCGCGCCGTCTTCATCGAGGGCAATGCCCGGCTGCAGGTCGAACACACCGTCACCGAGGAGGTCACCGGCCTCGACCTGGTGCGGCTGCAGCTGCAGATCGCCGCGGGGCGGTCGCTGGGCGACCTGAACCTGACGCAGGGCGAAGTGCCTGCGCCGCGCGGTCATGCGGTGCAGGCGCGCGTGAATCTGGAGACCATGGCGGCGGACGGGTCGGCGAAGCCCGCGGGCGGGATGCTCACCGCCTTCGAGCCGCCGTCAGGGCCGGGCGTGCGGGTCGACGGGTTCGGCTATGCTGGCTATCGGACCAGCGCGCGGTTCGACAGCCTGCTGGCCAAGGTGATCGTGCATTCTGGCTCGGGCGGACTCAGCCGTGCGGTGGCCAAGGCCTACCGCGCGCTGTCGGAATTCCGCATCGAGGGCTCGTCCACCAACATCGCCTTTCTGCAGAACCTGCTGGCGCTTCCGGCGGTGGCGGCGGGCGAGGTGCATACGCGCTTCATCGAGGAACATTTGGGTGAGCTGGCCGGGGCGCCGGCGGCGCATCCGAAGCTCTTTTTCGACGCCGCGGTGCGGGGATCGGGCGCGGCGGGACCGAAGCGGGCCGGCGTGCTGGTCGACGCCGTCGATCCGCTGGCGATCCTGGCGCTGGGCAAACAGGAAGCGGTCGCCGAGATTGAGGACGAAGAGCCGGAAGGGCCCGAGGGCACGAAGCCGCTGCGCGCGCCGCTGCAGGGCACGGTGATCAACATCTCGGTGGTGGTGGGCGATGCGGTCCGCGCCGGCCAGGCGCTGATGATCATGGAAGCCATGAAGATGGAGCATGTGATCGCCGCCGAGGTTTCCGGCGTGGTCCGGCAGATCACGGTCGAGGCCGGCGACACGGTGTTCGAGGGCCATCCGCTGGCCTTCCTGGAGGAGGCCGAGGTCGCGGGGGCTGGAGACCAGGACGAAGACGTCATTGACCTCGATTTCATCCGGCCCGACCTTGCCGAGGTGCTGGCGCGCAAGGCGACGACGCTGGACGCCGCGCGTCCCGACGCGGTGGCCCGGCGGCGCAAGACCGGCCAGCGCACGGCCCGGGAGAATGTCGAGGACCTGGTCGATCCGGGCAGCTTCGTCGAGTACGGACCAATGGTTGTCGCCGCCCGGCGCCGCCGGCATTCCCTGGACGAGCTGATCGCCACCACGCCAGCCGACGGCATGCTTATGGGCCTGGGGTCCGTGAACGGCGACCGCTTCGCCGAGGCGCGCTGCGCGGTGCTCTCCTACGACTACACCGTGCTGGCCGGCACCCAGGGCGCGCACAACCACTACAAGCTCGACCGGATGAGCGAGCTGATCCACCGCTGGCGGCTGCCGACGGTATTCTTAACCGAGGGCGGCGGCGGGCGGCCCGGCGACACCGAGGGCGGCGGGTTCACGCGGGGCTTCGAGTTCTGGGGCAAGCTCTCGGGGACCGTGCCGCTGGTGGGGATCAACTCCGGCCGCTGCTTCGCGGGCAACGCCGCGATCCTCGGCTGCTGCGACGTGATTATCGCCACCAGGGACTCCGCGCTGGGCATGGGCGGCCCTGCCATGGTCGAGGGCGGCGGTCTTGGCGTCTTCCGGCCGGAGGAGATCGGTCCGATCAAGGTCATGCAGGCCAACGGCACCATCGACGTGCTGGTGGAGGACGAGGCCGAGGCCGTCGCGACGGCGAAGAAGTACCTCTCCTATTTCCAGGGGCCGCTGAGCGAATGGACGTGTGCAGATCAACGGCTGCTGCGCCGTTCGATCCCGGAGAACCGCCTGCGGGTCTATGACGTGCGCAAGGTGATCGAACTGATCGCCGACGAGGGCAGCGTGCTGGAACTGCGGCCGAAGTTCGGCCTGGCCATGGTGACCGCCTTCATCCGCGTGGAGGGCCGGCCCATGGGGGTTTTCGCCAACAACCCGATGCATATCGGCGGGGCCATCGACTCGGATGCCTCCGACAAGGCCGCGCGGTTCATGCAGCTCTGCGAGGCGTTCGATATCCCGTTGCTGTCGCTGTCCGACACACCCGGGAATATGGTGGGACCGGAGGCGGAGAAAACTGGGCTGATCCGGCATTGCTCCCGATTGTTCGTGATCGGAGCCAACCTGACTGTCCCGATCTTCTCGGTGATCCTGCGCAAGAGCTATGGCCTTGGGGCGATCGCCATGACCGGCGGCAGCTACCAGGCGGCGATGTTCTGCGTCTCCTGGCCCACTGGCGAATTTGGCGGCATGGGGCTCGAGGGCTCGGTCAAGCTCGGCTACCGCAACGAACTGGCGGCCATCGCCGATCCGGTCGCAAGAAAGGCCAAGTTCGACGAGATGGTCGCCGCCGCCTACGCCAACGGCAAGGCGCTGGCCCGGGGTTCCTATCCCGCGCTCGACGACGTCATCGATCCGGCGGACACCCGCCGATGGATCGCGGGCGGGCTGAAAGCGTTGCCTCCAGTGGCCGCGCGGGCGGAGAAGAAGCTTAGATGGGTAGACAGTTGGTGAGCAAAGACTTCGACGCCCTGAGTTGGCTGCAGGACTGGTTCGCCGAAAACTGTGACGGGGAGTGGGAAAAGCAGTGGGGCGTGAACCTCACTACCACAGAGGAGCCGGGATGGTTCCTGAGCGTGCCGGTGCTGGAGACCGCACTGGAAAGCCGGGCCTTCAAGCGCATCGATCACAACCGCAAGACCGACGCGAGTTGGTGGATTTGCCAGGTCGGGGAGGGGCACTTCCTGGCCGCCTGCGGCCCGAAGGACCTGGCCACAGTGATCGGCATCTTCCGCGACTGGGCCGCCGTGGGCGCCGCAGCCGCCGAATAGGATTGGCGATCTCTGGATCGCCGTTACCTCGGGGCGCGTCTCGCGCGGCGCCGGAGCGGCGCTGTCGGGGGACGGCTAACGGCTGGACGCGGCAGGAATACCGCGTAGCCTGACAAGAAACGCCAGGGATGAGCGCCATGTTTGATCGCACCTTCGCTGAGGAATTCCTGCAAACGATCGACGACCCCGGCAAACATGGGGTGCATCTGCTGTTCAACGCTTACTGGCGCTACATGCCTGATGACGTACGTCAGGCCTATGTGCGCGGCCTGCGAAACGACCCGGACGTGCGCACGTGGCTCGAGGCGCGCTGGTTCCCCGAACCCTATAGCTTCGACTCCCTGGGCCTCCTGGCGCCGGGAACGTTGGGCCGCGAATACCACCGGCACATCGTGGACAATAACCTCAACCGCGAGATCGCGTCGGGCTATCGCGCCTTCCACGAGGGGCTTGAGGCGTCAGGCGCGCTGAACGAAATGCCGGACGATGTGAAATACGCCGTCTTGCGGGGATTTCAGACCCACGACCTGCTTCACATCGTGACCGGCCTGGACACCACCGGTCTGGGCGAGATCGCCTTGCAATCGTTCTGCATGGCCCAGATGCGCTCGCTCTATTTCGCAATCTGGATTTCGGTGGTCACCACGCGCGCGGCGTTCCTGCAACCTGACAGCACGGCGCCGCTGATGGACGCGGTCATGGACGGCTGGAGCCTCGGCCGCAACGTCACCCAACTGCAGACCGTGGCCTGGGAACATCATCTGCATCGGCCGGTTGCCGAAATCCGTCGCGAATTCGGGATACCGGAGCATCGCATGATGAAGACGGCCGCCTGACCCCGTGGCTGTCGTTGAAGAGCCGATGGGCGTGACCGCGCTGTCGCCCGAGATCATCGAAAATGTCTGGAAGCCGCCGCTCCGGGTAAAGTTCCTGTACGGCTTCGGCCAGATGATCGAGTCCGGATACACGACCATCGCCGGGTTCATCTTCTTCTACTACACGGCCGTCCTCGGGCTTTCGGGGAGTCTGGTGGGCCTGGCGCTGGCCATCAGCATGTGCGTCGACGCGGTGATGGACCCGATGATCGGGTCACTCTCCGATAATATACGCTCGAAGTTCGGGCGGCGTTTGCCGCTGATGCTGCTGGGCGCGCCTCTGATGGCGCTCTCGCTGGGCATGCTGTTCTCGCCGCCGACGGCGCTCGCGCCTTTCCTGTTGTTCGGCTGGCTGACGCTGTCGAAGCTGTGCCTGCGCGGCTTCGCCTCGATGTTCAACCTGCCCTATTTCGCCCTGGGGGCCGAGATGGCTGACGGCTATGTCGAGCGGTCAAGCATCGTGGCCTACCGCACCATCGCCGGTATCTTCACGGGTGTGCTGATCACGGCCCTGGCCTATTCAGTGTTCTTCGCCGGACCTGGTGGCCTGCAGCGACAGGCGAACTATCCGGCCTTCGGCTGGACGATCGGCGGCCTCTGTTTCCTGGGCGGGATGATCTGCTGCCTAGGGGTTTGGCGCTACGCCGCCAGCCTGCCGCAGCCGACGACGCCAGCGCGGCCGCTGATCAAGGGCCTGGCTGCGGAGGTGATCGAGATCTTCAGGAACAGCTCGTTCCGAACCCTCTTCCTTTCGGCCCTGCTCGCCTTCATCGCCGCCGGTCTGAACGCGGCCCTGAACGCCCATGCCTATGTGTTCGTCTGGAAGGTCCAGCCGGAGATGATCCAGTCGATCACCTATGCCTACCTTCTGGGTATCCTGATCGGCGTTCCGCTTACCCCGCTGCTGCTGCGGGTCGTGGAGAAGCGGGCCGCCATCCTGGTGGGTCTCGGGATGGTCGTCGCCTCATGGACGGTCCTGCAGAGCCTGCGCGCGGCGGGCGTTTTCATGCCGGAGGGCGCCGCCGCCGTGCCCTGGCTGGCGATCAATGCCGGCTTCGCGGGCCTGGGCACCGGGTTCCTGTCCATCGCCTATCCGTCGATGATGGCCGACGCCGCCGACGAGCACGAGGTGCTGTTCGGCGCCCGTCGCGAGGGGATGTATTTCGCGGGCCTGGGTTTCGCCGGCAAGGCGGCCACCGGCCTTGGCCAGCTGCTCGGCGGCCTCGCCATCGACTACATGGGTTTCCCGAAGGCCGCGGGCCAGCAGGTGGGGGCGGTCCTGCCCGAACACCTGCTGCAGCAACTGGTGATCGCCTGGGGTCCGGCCGCGGCAGTGATTGGCGTGGTCTCGGCCCTGCTTCTCCTGCCCTACGGCATCACGCGCCGCCGCCACGACGAAATCACCTCGCGGCTGAAAGCCAAGCGCACCTTGGATGTCGCAGAGGGCCGCAGCACCTGAGCCTCAGCGCGGGACGTAGGTCCGCAGCACGTCCTCGATGATGCGCTCAAGCTGGCCCAGAGTGTTGCACTGCTTGGCCACATGGGTGAACCGCTCGTAGCGGTACATGACACTGTCGCCCTGGCCCCAGTAGCTTTCGGGTTCGGGGTTGAGCCAGATCACCGCGCGGGCGCGTTGCTGGATCAGCTGCATCAGGTCGATTCGCGGGTCGGCGAAGTTGGAGCGGCCGTCGCCGAGGAAGATCACCGTGGTATGGCGGTCGACGCCGTCGATGTGGTTCTCGACGAAGTCCTCCAGCGCCTTGCCGTAGTCGGTCTGCTGGAAGCCGATGGTCTGCAGCACCTTCAGGATCGCGCCCTCTACGCCGTTGTCGTCGAGGATGGCGTTCACCGGGATCAGCCGGCCAGAGAAGGCGTAGGCGTCCAGGTGATCGACCACGTCGTTCAGGCTATAGAGGAAGGTCAGCAGGAACTGGGCCGCGGCGGCCACGGACTTGGAGACGTCGCAGATGGCGACGATCGAGGGCTTGTCGACCTTCTTGATCTTCCAGGCGATCTGGAAGGGCACGCCGCCGTAGGCGACGCTTCGGCGCAGGGTCTTGCGAACGTCCAGGTGCCCCTTGTGCGCCTTGTGGCGGCGGCGCGAATAGCGGTCGGCCAGCCGCTTGGCCATCTTGCGGACCAGCGCCTGCATCATGGCGAGGTCAACGGGGTCGATGCCGCCGTCGGCGTTCAGGGCTTTCTTGGCCAGCATCTCCTCGCGCAGGGCCTTGCCGGATCCTGAGGCGTAGAGTTCATGCTGGCGCTCGACATAGCGCTGAGCCTCGCCGGCCAGGGCCTTGCGGGCGGCGTCGAGGCGGTCGGCCAGGCCCTCGCCGCCCGGCATACGCCGCGCGTTGGCGATGATCTGCTCGATCTCGGCCAGCCCCATTTCATCCAGCAGCTTGCGGGTCAGGCGGCTGCGTTGGGTGGAGAGACGGATCTCGCCAACACCGGCGCGCTCCGCGGCGGCCTCCATGGCCTGGGCCACGGCGGTCCCGTCACCCTGCAACAGCATCTGGGCCAGCAGCGACTGCGCGGCGGCCGCCTCGGCTTCCGACGACGACGGGGGTTCGCCGGCCTCGCGTTCACTCTGCGCCGGAGGCGGCAGCACCATCTCGTCGCGGGTGAAGAAGGTCTCGAAGGTGCGGTCAAAGGCGATCACCTCGTCGCGCGACTTGGCGAGCGTTGCACAGAGCGCGTCCTTGAACAGCTCCCGGTCGGCATAGCCCACCGCGCTGATGGTGCGCGCCGCGTCGATCGCCTCGGCGGGCGAGACCCGGACGTCAGCGGCGCGAAGGGCGCGAAGGAATTGTTCGAGCTGGTGCTGCACGGGGCTACCTGCGGTGCAGCAGCTCGACGATCTGCGGCTCCACGGCGACGATGTCCTGCTCGAACTTCAGGATCACGTTCAGGGTGTCTCGCACCATGGCCGGCTCCAGGCTGTCGGCGTGCAGCAGGATCAGCGCGCGGGCCCAGTCGACGGTCTCGGAGATCGACGGCGCCTTGCGCAGGTCCAGTGTCCGGAGGGACTGGACGAAGGCCACCAGTTCCTTCGTCAGGGTCGCCTCGATGCCCGGCACGCGGGTGGCCACGATCCGCTCCTCCAGCGCCGCCTCGGGGAGCGGGATGTGCAGGTGCAGGCAGCGGCGCTTCAGCGCGTCGCCCAGGTCGCGGACGTTGTTGGAGGTCAGGAAGACCAGCGGCGGGGTCTTGGCCTTGATCACGCCCAGCTCCGGCACCGAGACCTGATAGGCGGACAGGATCTCCAGCAGGAAGGCCTCGAAGGCCTCGTCCGACTTGTCGATCTCGTCGATCAGCAGGACGCAGCCGTCGTCCTCGCGCAGCGCCTGCATCAGCGGACGCGGCTCCAGGAAAGGCTCCGAGAAGAACAGGTCGCCCATGCCGTGCAGCCGGTCCATGGCGTCGTCCATGGTGGGCGCATCGGAGAGCGCCTCGCCCATGCGGTCCTTGAGAATCTGGGTGTAGAGCAGCTGTTTCCCGTACTTCCACTCGTAGAGCGCCTTGGACTCGTCCAGGCCCTCGTAGCATTGCATGCGGATCAGCGGCTGGGCCAACAGGCGCGCGGTGGAGAGCGCCAGCTCGGTCTTGCCGACGCCCGCGGAGCCCTCAACCAGGATGGGCTTCTGCAGATGCACCGACATATAGAGCGCGGTGGCGATGCGCCGGGACGCGATGTAGCCGACGCTGGCCAGTCCCTCGATCAGGGCGTCCACCGAGGCGAGCGGACCCGCGCCGGGTCCGGCCTTAGCTGCCGTTGGGGAAATCGTCAAAATCTCGAGCTTTCAAAATGAGTGCGCGATATGCGCGCGGCCGTCTGGAATGACCCGATTGTGCCAAGCGGCGTCAGCCAGGGCAAACGCGAACCTTATTTGCGCGAGAAAGCTTATTTTTTCCTTGGTTTACGGCGGCTTCACTATGGTCGTGATAGCCGACACGCATGCGTCTGACCGCGCCCACGTTCGCCGCCCGCTTGTCTGTAGCGGCCATATTGCTCGCGATCCGGCGACGTCTTCCCTTCACACGTCTGAGGACGCGGCTGACGGTGCTCTATGCGGCGCTGTTCGGGGTGGCGATGCTGTTGGTCTCGCTCTCGGTCTTCACTGCCATCAACCGCGCGGCGGAACGGCAGGTGCGCGACGAACTGACCGCCTCGGGCACGGTGTTTGACCGAGTTTGGTCGCTGCGCTCGGAACGGCTGCGCGAAGGCGCGAGCCTGCTCTCAAAAGATTTCGGATTCCGCGAGGCGGTAGCGACCCGCGACAACGCCACCATCGTCTCTGCGATGGAGAACCTGAAGCGCCGGTTCAATATCGACCGCGCCTTCATCCTTGGCGTGGACGGCCGGATCATCGGGGCCGACGCCGCGCCGATGGCCGCAGACGCGGCCAAACTGACGGAGGCCTTCTTCAACGCCAACGATCCGCAGGGCGTGGTGATGCTGGGTGGCCATCCATTCCAAGTGATGTCTGCGCCCGTGTTGTCACCCGACCAGATCGGCTGGCTGGTTTTCGCCGTACGCCTGGACCGCAATGAGATGAAGGCGCTCGAGCGGCTCTCCGCCGTGCCGCTGAAGGCCGAGGTGCTGCACCGCGACGCCGGAGGCTGGCGTCTCGACGCGGCAGCAGAAGAGAGCGAGCGCCGCAGTCTAAGCGGCTTCATCGACCACGCCCTGGCGATGAAGATGACCCGCCCCGACATGCTGGACGAACCGGCGGGCCGCTCGGTGGCGCTGGTGAAACGCCTGCCGGTGCTGACCGAGGATGCGCCGGCGGTCCTTCTGCTGCGTTATCCGCTGTCTCTGGCGCTTGCGCCCTACCGGCCCCTGCTGGTGGTGGTGCTGCTGGCGGCGCTGGCCGGTATTGCGATCGTCGGCTGGGGGTCCTGGGCCCTGGCCAAAGGCATCACCCGCCCCATCACTGACCTCGACGCTGCGGCCCAGCGGCTGCAGGCCGGACAGGACGCTCACGTTGAGATCGAGACGAGGGACGAGATCGGACGCCTGGCCGAAAGCTTCAACACCATGGCCACCTCGATCCGTGACCGCGAGCGTCGGATCACCCACCTGGCCATGCACGACGGCGAGACGGGGTTGCCGAACCGGCTGGCGCTGGAGCGCGCGGCCGAGGCGTTTCCTGACCGGCCGGAGGGCCAGGTCTATGTGGCGGCGCTGGGCGTCCAGCGGTTCGACCACCTGCGCGGCGCCATCGGTTACGCGTTGGCGTCCCAGGCTCTGAGGCTGATTGGCGACCGGATCGCCGGCCTGGCTCCGTCCTCCGGCGTGGCGCGGATTGCCGACGACATGCTGGGGTTCGCCCTTATCGCCGCCAGCCCGGGCGCTGCGGCGCACGAGGCGGCGCGGCTGATGGTCGAACTGGAACAACCTCTCGAGGTTGGCGGGGACGCCATCGACGTGGAGCTCAACCTGGGCCTTGCGCCGCTGCATCGCGATCGCGGGCCCGGCGAGGTGATCGAGCGGGCCAGCATCGCGCTTGACCAGGCGCGCAGCCGTCGCAGCAAGGTCAGCTTCTTCGACGCAGAGGCCTATGGCGACCCGGCCTCCAATCTATCCCTGATGAGCGAGATGCTGGCCGCGCTACAGACCGGGGATATCGAGCTCTTCTACCAGCCCAAGTTCGACATGCGCCGGCATACGGTCAGCGGCGCCGAGGCCCTGGTGCGCTGGCGTCATCCGACGCGTGGCATGCTGGCGCCGGACCTGTTCATTCCGATGGCCGAGGAGACCAACCACATCCGGACGCTGACGGAGTGGGTGATCAAGCGCGCCATTGCCGATCAGGCCGACTTCGCGCGCGCCGGCCACGTGCTGGAGATCGCGGTGAACATCTCCGGCCGGACGCTTGGCGAGGCGGATTTCACGGCCTTCGTTCTGGAACAGGCCGCGCTGGCAGGGGGCAGTCTGGCGCTGGAGATCACCGAGACAGCGGTCATCGAACATCCCGAGGTGGCTCTGGCCATGCTTGACGCCTTCGCCGCGGCCGGCATCGGCATCGCCATCGACGACTTCGGCACTGGTCTGTCCTCGTTGGCCTACCTGAAGCGAATCCCCAGCCGCGAGCTGAAGATGGACAAATCCATCGTCGAGGGCGTCACAGATAGTGGGCGCGACGCGCTGATCGTGCGCTCGACCATCGACCTGGCCCACAGCCTGGGCCTGAAGGTGACCGCGGAGGGCATCGAGACGAATGATTGCTTTTCGATGCTGCAGGCCATGGGTTGCGACCTGGCGCAGGGCTACCTCATCTCCAGGCCGCTGCCCTGCAAGGCGCTGCTGAAATTCCTAGATGACGACCGCGCCGCCGATCGGGTCCTGCAGACGTCGTTCGGTTAGTTCGCCCGCTCAGTGCTGGTGGCGCATCGCCGCGGGGCGCATCGCCAGTACCACCGCCTGGCGCCCGCCGGCGGCCATGGGGGCGGCGACCGGGCGCGGGGCCTTCATGTCGGGGTGCCAGGCAGACACGGTCGCGGCGCCGGGTGGAATTGCCCGGATCACCGCCTCGCCCGCGGCGTTGGTCTTGGCGGCATAGGGGCTGTCGCTGACGAAGATGTAGCCGATCATGCTGTCGTGGATGTTGCACCCCAGCGCCACGACGCCGGCTTTGTCGAAGGTCACGGTGCGCTCCTCCTGCTGGCCATAGAGCTTCAGCTCGAACTTCTTGGTGGCCGAGAAGGAATAGACGTGGTGGCGGACCTTGTCCTTGTTAGGGAAGCCTACCGTCGAGCCTACCGGGACGATCAGGACGTAGGGGTCGAACGCGATGTTCTGCTGCGTCATGGTCAGTGGCCAAGCGTATCGGATCGGCTGGCCGGGCGCGGCCCCGACGGCGGGGCGCACAATCACCACGGCGTCGGACAGAGGCACGCCGTCCTCGCCCCTGACCATGACGGTGAGGTCGGCCGCCGCCGCGGGACCGGAGATGCAAGCAACTGCGACGAGCGAAAATAGTAATAAGCGCATTGTCTCAAGATAACCCGTTCGGCTGAAGGGTCTGTAAAGAAATCTCCGCTAGCTAACCTTGGAGGCGCGCAGACGCGGCCGGGTGGGGACTGGCTTATGGGACCGTCGCGTATGGCGCTGCTGGGCGCCGGTCTGGTCCTGATGGCCCACGGCGCCGCGGCTGACGACCTTCGGCCCAGCGGCAAGCTGCTGCTGACCGGCGGCGTCTCCAATGTCGAGGGCGCGGGCGGCGGCGGCCTCGCCAACTGGGCGCTGATCACCGGTTACGAGACCCGCGATGGTATCGGCGGCAACGTCCACGCGACCCTGGTCGAACTGCCCGAATATCAGTTCCGAGCCTATGGCGGCGCGGTCGGGTTCTACGACCGGCTGGAACTCTCCTACACTCGGCAAGCCTTCGACACCCAGGGCGCCGGCGCCAAGCTCGGCCTCGGCAAGGGCTTCACCTTCCACCAGGACGTCTACGGCGCGAAGGTGCGGGTGTTAGGCGACGCGGTCTACGAGCAGGACAGTTGGCTGCCGCAGGTCTCGGTTGGCGCGCAGATCAAGAAGGCCGACAAGGGCGCGGTGATCAACGTCCTGGGCGGTCGCAACGACCACGGCGTCGACTGGTACGTCTCGGCGACCAAGGTTCTTCTGAACAAGAGCGTCGTGATTAGCGGCGCGGTGCGCGCCACCAAGGCCAACCAGACCGGCCTGCTCGGCTTCGGCGGGCCCAAGGGGAACAATTATCGCGCTGAGTTCGAAGGATCGGCGGGCGTCCTACTCACACGGCATCTGGTCGCAGGGGCGGAATACCGCACGAAGCCCGACAATCTGGGCCTCAGGGAAGATGATTGGATGG
>JBBREC010000019.1:0-29336 GCA_038203295.1 Caulobacterales bacterium | reverse complement strand
GAGGCTGAACGCTGCCTGTCGGGAACCAGCGCCCTCTATGTTTGGGAGGGGAGCGAAGCAGCAGTAGTCCAACTGAAAAACCAAGGTGGAATTTGCTGGTCGGTCGATAGTGTTGCTGGCCTTCGCAATTCACGGATTTCGGAAGACGAGGACGAGATTATCCGCATGGCATTCCCGCTCGATGAATTGAACCGATCTCTTTGGGCTCGAACCGCTAGTGGAGAGCCAAAGCTATGATTCGATTTCAACCATGGGAACCAGCAGGTGATCCGCAGTTCGGCGGATTGCGCCTGCTACTACTTGGCGAAAGCCACTATGAGGAAGCTTCGGAGGGTGTAGTGGAGGGGGGAGGATCGTATTCCGATCTGACCCGCGAATGCGTTGATTGGTGGGGCCTGCGTGGCACCGCGAGAAAGGTGTTCTTCGCTAACGTCTTCACACTTTTGACTGGAGAGCCCTGGTCTCGGGATGCCGACCACGCCTCCGTTTGGGATCATGTTTTCTTCTACAACTACGTGCAGACGCTCGCTCCCAACGGGCCTCGGAATCGACCGACGCCGGAGATGTTCGCGAGTTCCGCTCCTGCATTTCGAGAGCTTTTGGAGCGTGTCAAACCGGACGTGGTCCTTGTGCTTGGAGCTGACCTCTGGCGCAATCTGCCACCGGAGGATGTCCGCGTCGGCGACTTTGCAGAGCATCTAGGTCTGGTGTGTAGGTACAAGACCAGCTCCAGCACCACGGCTCTTGCCGCTCACACTCACCATCCCTCATCTCCTGGATTTTCGGCCGAGAAATGGAGGCCCAAGGTAGCGGGCTTCCTAGAGTGGTGTGCCGAGCAGATCGCACCCGGTGAAGGGTAGTGCCCAAAGTGCGGCTCATCCGGCCGGTGCCATTATCCCCAAGGAACGCAAATGAGAACATCTTGCGAACTCGGAACAAAGGCGGTACATCTGAGTCCTGGCCGATGACCGCATCGGCGGGTCCGGTTGGCGGAATCGTGGGATAAGGGGTTTTAGAAATGGCGCAGGCAGCATCGTTGAAGCTCGTGGCACGTGAAGACGGAGACAAGCAGCGCGCGCTCGAAGCCGCGCTGACCCAGATCGACCGGGCCTTCGGCAAGGGCTCGGTCATGAAGCTCGGCGAGAAGGGCAAGATCGTCGAGATCGAGTCCGTGTCCACCGGCTCGCTGGGCCTGGACCTGGCGCTGGGCATCGGCGGCCTGCCCAAGGGCCGCATCGTCGAGATCTACGGGCCGGAATCGTCGGGCAAGACGACGCTGGCCCTGCATGTGGTGGCCGAGGTCCAGAAGCTGGGCGGCACTGCGGCCTTCATCGACGCCGAACACGCGCTCGACCCGTCCTACGCCCACAAGCTCGGCGTCAACCTCGACGACCTGCTGGTCTCGCAGCCGGACACCGGCGAGCAGGCGCTGGAGATCACCGACACCCTGGTGCGCTCGGGCGCCGTCGACATCATCGTCATCGACTCGGTGGCGGCGCTGACGCCCCGGGCCGAGATCGAGGGCGAGATGGGCGACAGCCTGCCCGGCCTGCAGGCCCGCCTGATGAGCCAGGCGCTGCGCAAGCTCACCGGCTCGATCTCCAAGACCCAGACTCTGGTGGTGTTCATCAACCAGATCCGCATGAAGATCGGCGTGATGTACGGCAGCCCCGAGACCACCACGGGCGGCAACGCGCTGAAGTTCTACGCCTCGGTCCGCCTCGACATCCGCCGCACCGGCTCGGTGAAGCGCGGCGACGAGATCATGGGCAACAACGTCCGCGTGAAGGTGGTGAAGAACAAGGTCGCCCCGCCGTTCCGCGAGGTCGAGTTCGACATCATGTACGGCGAGGGCATCTCCAAGCTGGGCGAGATCATCGACCTGGGCGTCAAGGCCGGCATTATCGAGAAGTCCGGCTCCTGGTTCTCCTGGAACAGCCAGCGCATCGGCCAGGGCCGCGACAACGTCCGCGACTTCCTGAAGGCCAACCCCGACATCGCCTCCGAGATCGAGAAGTCGGTGCGTGGCGCGAAGGCGGTCATCGAGGAAGAGCTGCTGGTCGGTGGTCCCGAGCCTGAGGACGACTAGGCCACGCGGCGAACAGGCTTCTCCGCTCGAGCGTCGCCGCCGGGGCGGGTCCGCCGCCAACCGGACCTGCTCCGCCCACCCCGCGCGACCGCTTGAGTTCGGAGACAGGACGTCCGGGTAACCCCGGGCGTCCTTTTCCGTTGAGGCGAGGACTTCGCGGGGAAGAGTCCATTCCGACGGGGCCCACTTTCCTGCCCTGGCGCCTTTCCCTTGGCGCTGTGGCCCGAGTTTCGTAAACGAACGACCGTTCCCTAGATTTGTGCGGCGCGGAAACACCCTGCGTCGGCGTGAGACCTGAAACGAAACGACATGCAGAGCCTGAACGACATCCGCAGCCACTTCCTGGACTACTTCCAGAAGAAGGATCACGCCGCGATCGCCTCGGCGCCACTCGTGCCGCAGAACGATCCGACCCTGCTGTTCGTCAACGCCGGCATGGTGCCGTTCAAGAATTACTTCACCGGCGCCGAGACCTCGCCCTGGCCGCGTGCGGCCTCGTCGCAGAAGTGCGTCCGCGCCGGCGGCAAGCACAATGACCTCGACAACGTCGGCTACACCGCCCGCCACCACACCTTCTTCGAGATGCTGGGGAACTTCTCCTTCGGCGACTATTTCAAGGCTGGCGCGATCGAATACGCCTGGGAGCTGCTGACCAGGGAATTCGCGCTCCCTGTCGATAAGCTGCTGGTCACGGTCTACGCCGAGGACGAGGAAGCGCCGGTCCTGTGGAAGAAGATCGCGGGCCTCTCGGACGACCGCATCATTCGCATCGGCACCTCCGACAACTTCTGGTCCATGGGCGACACTGGCCCCTGCGGCCCCTGCTCGGAGATCTTCTTCGACCACGGCAGCCATATTCCCGGCGGCCCACCCGGCAGCCCGGATGAGGACGGCGACCGGTTCGTGGAGATCTGGAACCTGGTGTTCATGCAGTACGAGCAGCACGCCTCGGGCGAGCGCACCAGCCTGCCCAAACCCTCCATCGACACCGGCATGGGTCTGGAGCGGATCGCCGCCGTCCTGCAGGGCGTGCACAATAACTACGACGTCGACCTGTTCCGCACGATCATCGCCGCATCGCGCGATCTGGTAGGCGGCGTCGGCGGATCGTCCAACGACCCCTCGCACCGGGTGATCGCCGACCACCTGCGCTCGGCCAGCTTCCTGATCGCCGACGGGGTCATGCCGTCCAACGAGGGCCGGGGCTATGTGCTGCGCCGGATCATGCGCCGCGCCATGCGCCACGCGCACCTGCTGGGCGCGGCGGACCCCCTGATGTACCGCCTGGCGCCGACGCTGGTCGAACAGATGGGCGAGGCCTATCCCGAGCTCAAGCGCGCCGAGCCTGCGATCATCGACACCCTCCGCCAGGAGGAAGAACGCTTCCGCCGCACCCTCGGCCGCGGCATGGGCCTGCTTGACGAGGCGACCGCCAACCTCAAGGAAGGCGAGGTGCTCTCCGGCGAGACGGCGTTCAAGCTCTACGACACCTACGGCTTCCCCCTCGACCTGACCCAGGACGCCGTGCGCGCCAAGGGCCTGACCGTCGACCTGCCGGGCTTCGACGCGGCCATGGCGCGCCAGCGCGACCAGGCCCGTGAGGCCTGGACCGGCTCGGGACAGGTGGCCGCCGCCGCCGAATGGTTCGCCATCCGCGAGCGCCTCGGCCCGACGGACTTCACCGGCTATGACGACTCCGAAATCACCGCCGAACTGCTGGTGCTGGTCGAGGGCGGACGCGAGATCGACGGCGCGGTAAAGGGCTCCGAAGTCCAGGCGCTGTTCGACCGCACGCCCTTCTACGCCGAGAGCGGCGGCCAGGCTGGCGACCAGGGCGAAGTCGAGTGGGACGGTGGGCGGGCGCGCGTCACCGACGTCCAGAAGCTGGCCGGCGACCTGCACGTCCACGAGCTGACGATCCTCGAGGGCGCGTTGAAGCCCGGCGACCGGGTGCGGCTGGCGCTCGACGCCGAGCGGCGCGCGGCCACCCGTGCGAACCACTCTGCGACCCACCTGCTGCATGCGGCGCTGCGCAATGTGCTGGGCCCGCATGTCACCCAGAAGGGCCAGATGGTCGATGGCGAGCGGATCCGCTTCGACTTCAGCCACGGCCAGCCGGTGACGCCCGACGAGATCGACCGCATCGAGGCTCAGGTGAACGCCGTGGTGCGCCAGAACCTGCCGGCGGCCACCGAGCTGATGGACCAGAAAAAGGCGATGGACGCCGGCGCCATGGCGCTGTTCGGCGAGAAGTACGGCGACACCGTGCGGGTGCTGACGCTCGGCCGGGCCCTGGCCGGCGGCCCTGATCCGGGTGAGGGGGGGGCCTATTCGGTCGAACTCTGCGGCGGCACTCACGTGGCGCGGACAGGCGACATCGCCCTCTTCAAGATCGTCCAGGAACAGGGTGTGGCCGCCGGCGTGCGCCGCATCGAGGCCCTGACCGGCGAGGCGGCGCGCCGCTACCTGCTCGACCAGGCGGGTGTCGCCAAGGGGCTGGCCGACCAGTTCAAGATTCCGGTGACCGAAGTCGCCGCCCGGGTCGCCACGCTGGAGGCGCAGCGTCGCCAGCTGGAGAAGGAACTGGGCGACGCGCGGCGCCAGCTCGCCATGGGCGGTGGGGGCGGCGGCGGCGCGGCGGCCGGGCCGGAGGAGATCGGCGGCGTCAAGGTGCTTGCCCGCATCATGGAAGGCGTCGGCGGCAAGGACCTGAGACCCATCGCCGAGGAATTCAAGAAACAGCTTCCTGACGGCGTCATCGCCCTGATCGGCTCGGCCGAAGGCAAGGCCGCGGTCAGCGTGGCGGTGACCGGCTCTGCGCAGGCGAAGTTCAACGCCGTGGAGCTTACCAAGGTCGCGGTGCTGGCCATGGGCGGGCAGGGCGCGGGCGGACGCCCGGACTTCGCCCAGGGCGGGGCGCCGGACGGCGCGAAGGCTGCCGAAGGCCTCGAGGCGATCCGGACGGCGCTGGCCGGCTGATCGCCTACGCGACCATCGTGCAGACCCTAGGCGGCGAGCGCCGTCTTCAGGTTTGCCGCGACCTTGTCGATGAAGCCCTCGGTGGTCAGCCACCCCTGGGTGTCGCCGACCAGCAGCGCCAGGTCCTTGGTCATCGAGCCGGACTCGACGGTCGAGACGCAGACCTTCTCCAGCGTGTCGGCGAAGTGCGTCAGCTCCGAATTGTTGTCCAGCTTGGCGCGGTGCTTCAGCGCTTGAGTCCAGGCGAAAATGGAGGCGATCGAGTTGGTGGACGTGGCCTCGCCCTTCTGGTGCTGGCGGAAATGCCGGGTGACTGTGCCGTGGGCGGCCTCGGCCTCCATGGTCTTGCCGTCCGGAGTAATCAGCACCGAGGTCATCAGGCCCAGCGAGCCGAAGCCCTGCGCCACCGTGTCCGACTGCACGTCGCCGTCATAGTTCTTGCAGGCCCAGACGTAGCCGCCCGACCATTTCATGGCGGCGGCCACCATGTCGTCGATCAGCCGATGTTCGTAGGTCAGGCCGGCGGCCTTGAACTGGTCGACATAGGCCGCGTCGTAGACCTCCTGGAAGATGTCCTTGAAGCGCCCGTCGTAGGCCTTGAGGATCGTGTTCTTCGTGGAGAGGTAGAGCGGGTATTTCCGCGCCAGGGCGTAGGCGAAGCTCGCATGGGCGAAGTCGCGGATCGAATCGTCGAGGTTGTACATCGCCAGCGCCACGCCGGCGGTCGGGTACTTGAACACCTCGCGCTCGATTGTCTCGCCGTTGTCGCCCTTCCAGGTGAGCGTCATCACGCCAGGGCCGGGGACGCGGAAGTCGGTGGCGCGATACTGGTCGCCATAGGCGTGGCGGCCGATGATGATTGGCTGGGTCCAGCCCGGCACCAGGCGCGGCACGTTCTTGCAGATGATCGGCTCGCGGAACACGACACCGCCCAGGATGTTGCGGATGGTGCCGTTCGGCGACTTCCACATCTGCTTAAGGTTGAATTCCTTCACCCGGGCTTCGTCGGGGGTGTTGGTGGCGCACTTCACGCCCACGCCGTGCGTCTTGATCGCCTCGGCCGCCTCGATGGTCACCTGGTCGTCGGTGGCGTCGCGGTTCTCCATCCCGAGGTCGTAATAGTCGAGTTCGACGTCGACGAACGGGAAGATCAGCTTGTCCTTGATCCATTGCCAGATGATGCGGGTCATCTCGTCCCCGTCGATGTCGACGACCGGGTTTGCGACTTTGATCTTTGCCATGAGGGGCAGGCGCTCCGCGCGAACTTAGGGTTTGGTGGGCCGTATAGCCGTCGTCGCGCCGGACGCAAAGTCTGCACGGCCGCGGCGGCCAGGCGTTTCTAGCCGATGCGCGCCATCACGGCCCGGCCGATGTCGGCCAGAAGGTCGGCGCGGGCTGCTTCCGGCGCCGTCGATCCGCTGAGAAAAGCCGCCACCGCATAGCTGCGATGATCGGCGAGCGTCAGGATGCCGACGTCGTTGTAGGCTAGGTTCAGGCCCTGGTCGGATCCGCTTGTGCCGATCTTGTGGGCGAACACCGCCCCCTTGGGAAATCCCGCTTTCAGCCGCTCCGGCCCCCGCGGCGACTGCGCCATGATGGTCAGCAGCCGCCGAGTCGAGGCCGCGCTCAACAACTCGCCGGCGGCGAGCCTGGAGAGGAACAGCAACATGCCGCGCGGCGTGGCGGTGTCGCGCGGGTCGCGCAGATAGGCGAGCGCTGCCCTGCGCCGGACCTCTGGCTGGACGGTGGCCATGGCGCTCGCGAAGGCCGCGCCTTTCCAGGCTTGGCGGAACGAGGCCATTCCCATCGATTCGGGTTGCAACTCGCGCTCGTAGCGGTCGATACGCACCTCATCGACCTTCTTGGACTGCAGCCAGGCTGTCACCGCGCCGGGACCGCCGATCCGCTTCATCAGGACGTCGGCGGCGGTGTTGTCGCTGTCGCTGACCGCGGCGATGAGGAGTTGGTCGACGGTGTAGATCGCGCGGCCCGGCCAGGCTTCTGCGATCGGCGAGTGCGGCGGCGAGAGCTGCCTGCCGCCGATGGACATGTTTTCGGCGAGCGACAGCCGCCCGGCGTCCACCTCTGACAGCACCGCCGCGCCCAGGGCCGCCTTGAAGATGCTCTGCATGGGGAAGGGCCGCTCACCGTTCAGCGTCCACATCTGGCCGCTCTCCAGGTTCATGAACCCCAACCCCAGAACGCCGGGCTTGGCCCGCGCCGAGATTGCGGCCACGTCGGTCGCCAGCGCCTCCAGGTCGATCACCGGCGTGCGTGAGGCGGTCATGGTGGCGGACTTTGTACATCCGGACAGCGCCAGCGCCGCGGCGCCGATCAGCAGGCCGCGTCGAGGAAGGCTTGCGCCCGGGGGTCTTTGCGAAGAACAACGCGGCATGGCCGAAACCTCTCCTGCGACAGCAACGCCTGCGACGCCTGTCATTATCCTGAACGCGCCACAGCTCGCAGAGAACATTGGCGCCTGCGCCCGCGTAATGGCGAACTTCGGCCTCGCAGAACTGCGGATGGTCAATCCGCGCGACGGCTGGCCCCAAGAACGCGCCTGGGCCTCGGCCTCCGGAGCCGACTGGCCGCTGAACGACGCCAGGCTCTTCAACAGCGTCGAGGACGCCGTGGCCGACCTGCAGCGGGTCTATGCGACCACGGCCCGGCCCCGCGAACTACAGCTGCCGATCCTGACTCCCCGCGTGGCGGCCGCGCAGCTGGCCCGGGCCGTGGCCGACGGCGAGCGGGTGGGCCTCCTCTTCGGCGCCGAACGGGCCGGGCTGGAGACTGCCGACATCGCGCTTTGTCAGGCGGTGGTGACGCTCCCCATCGATCCGCGCTTCCGATCGCTGAACCTGGCCCAGGCCGTGGCGATCAACGCCTATGAGTGGCGCATGACCGTCGAGGAGACCGCGCCGAAGATCTTCCGCGAAATTCATCCGACCGCCGACGGCGCGGCCATGTTGGGGCTCTTCGAACACCTGGAGCGCGAACTGGATGACGCCGGCTTCTTCCACCCGCCCGAAAAGCGGCCGTCCATGGTGCAGAACCTGCGCTCGGCGATCGGCAAGGCGCACTTCTCGGTGCAGGAGGCGCGCACCTTTCGCGGTGTGATCACGGCGCTGTCGCGCGGCCGCGGCCGGGTGCTGGCCAAGCTCGCCAAACAGAAAGCCGAACGCGGAGAGGTCTGATGAGTCTTCGCAGCCTGCTGGATGCCTTGCCAATCCCGATCATTCAGGCGCCCATGGCCGGCGCGTCGTTCGACGCCATGGCCATCGCGGTGAGCCGCGCGGGCGGTCTGGGCACGCTGGCCGCCGCCGCGGTGGCCCCGGCCGAGATGGAGGCGACGATCGAGGCCGTGCGCGCCCGGACCGATGCGCCGTTCGCAGTGAACCTCCTGATGGCACCGGCCGCCCGGCCCGACCCTGCACTGGTCAACGCAGCGCTGGCGCGGCTGGCGCCCTGGTACGCGGAACTGGACGAACCGCTGCCTGCCGCGCCGAACCAGTTCGCGCCGGACTTCGAAGCCCAACTCGCCGCTCTCACCCGCGCCGCCCCGCCAGTGGCCTCTTTCACTTTCAGCATCCTCACCCGGTCCCAGGTCGACGTCCTGCACGGTGGCGGCACCTATGTGATCGGTACGGCCAAGACCGTGGCCGAGGCTCGCGCCTGGGCCGAGGTCGGGGCGGACGGGATCTGTGTCCAGGGGTTCGAGGCGGGCGGGCACCATGGCAACTTCCTGGCCGACATCGAGGCGAGCTCGGTGGGGACCTTCGCTCTGGCGGCCACTGTGCTGGCGGCGGTCGACCTGCCGGTGATCGCCGCTGGTGGGATCATGGACGGAAAGGGAGTCGCCGCGGCCCTTGCGCTGGGCGCGAGCGCCGTCCAGATGGGCACCGCCTTCCTGCTGGCCGACGAGGCGACCAACGGCGCGGTCTGGCAAGCCGCAATCCTCGATGCGCCCGACGACGCCACGCGCCTGACCCGAGCCTTCTCCGGGCGTTACGCCCGGGGCATCGACAACCGCTTCATGCGCGAGATGCGCGCCGTCGAGAGCAATGTCCCGGCCTACCCCGTACAGAACCGCCTGACCCAGCCGATGCGCGCGGCCGCCAGCCGGGTGGGCGACCCGGAGCTGATGTCGCTGTGGGCGGGACAGGCCGTAAAACTGGCAAAATCCGGCAGGGCAGGTGAAATGGTTCAACAATGGTGGGCCGAAGCGCAGGATGCCGCGCGGGGGCTCGTGCGGCGCACCGGCGCCTAGGAGGCTGGGATGAGCGGTCTGAGGTCGGCCGCCGACGCGTCCCGGCGTGTGTCGGCCTCTGACCTTGACTCGGAAGGGGGTCGGAGGGCATACACCGCGCCTTCCACGCCGCCGGCTTGCCGAGCGACGAGGGAGTCATGACGGGTTGACGCGAACGCCGCCGTTGAGATTGCGCTTCCATCTTCGGGAGCGCCGGCTCGGGTCGAATGAAGAGATACTGAATGTCCAAGCGCCATAGCGCCAAGTACAAACTCGACCGCCGGATGGGCGAAAACATCTGGGGTCGTCCGAAATCCCCGATCAACAAGCGCGCCTACGGCCCCGGCCAGCACGGCCAGCGCCGCAAGCAGAAGGTCTCCGACTTCGGCCTGCAGCTGCGCGCCAAGCAGAAGCTGAAGGGTTACTACGGTAACCTGACCGAGAAGCAGTTCAGCAAGATCTACGAAGAGGCCGCGCGCCGTAAGGGCAATACCTCCGAGAACCTGATCGGCCTGCTGGAAAGCCGCCTGGACGCCGTCGTCTATCGCGCCAAGTTCGTTCCGACCCCGTTCGCGGCGCGTCAGTTCGTCAACCACGGCCACGTGCTGGTGAACGGCAAGCGGGTGAACATCCCGTCCTACCGCGTCCAGCCGGGCGACATCGTCACGGTCCGCGAGCGTTCGCGCTCCATGGCCCTGGTGCTTGAAGCCCTGCAGTCGGGCGAGCGCGACACGCCGGACTACATCGAGATGGACGGCAAGAGCATGTCGGCCAAGTACATCCGCATCCCGGAGCTGGCCGAAGTGCCGTACCCGGTGAAGATGGAACCGAACCTCGTCATCGAATTCTACGCGTCCTAGACGCCCGGAAATCGCCATCGACGAATGCGAGAGCCCCGGAGAGATCCGGGGTTTTTTGCTTTGTGGCCGCAGGTGACGGAGAGTGGGGCCAATGAACCGACGCTTGTTCGTCCTGGCCGCCCTGGCGCTCACCGGTTGCGCAACCGCCAGCCCGCCGCGCGTGGCGCCGGCGGGCTCGGCCATGGGCGAACTCGAGCAGCTCTATGCGGCCGACGCTGGGCGCGAAGCCATCACCATCCGGGTGTCATCGAACGGGTGCACGGTCAGGGGCGACTTCGCGTTTTTCGTGGAACGCAGAGGTGACGCGGTAACGGTGGCCTTCGGACGCAAGCGCATCGACACCTGTCGGTCGTTCGCCATGGGCCACACGGACCTGACGTTCACCTGGGCGGAGCTGGGCGTCGAGCCGCGCACGCCGGTCTTCCTGCTCAACCCGCTTACCGCCTGGACCGGACCATGAGGGGCCAGCCGACGATCCCGCCTGCCCTGGTCGAGACGCTGCACAGGCTGTCGGCCGACCTCGACGCCCTTCACGGCGAGGACTGGTGGCTGATCGGCAGCGCGGCGCTGGTGCTGAATGGTGCGGAGATTGCCATCGCCGGCGATGTGGACCTGCTGACGACTCCGGCCGCCGCGAGGCGACTGGCGGGGCGTTGGGGTTGTGCGCTGAATGTGCTGGGGCCCACAGGCCACTTCCGCTCGGAGGTCTTCTTCAGCTGGAAGGAGACCCCGCTGCCCATCGACGTGATGGCCGGGTTCGAGGTCAGGAGTGGAGGCGACTGGACTCCGGTCTGGCCAAGGACCCGGGTCGAGGTCAACTGGCTGGGCGGGACCTACTTCACGCCGAGCCGGGCGGAACTGCTCGAACTGCTGGTGCGGTTCGATCGCCCCAAGGACCGCGAACGCGCCGCCCTCCTGCGCACCCTGCCGGCCTAGCCGAACATCTGCATCATCCCGGGCGGCACGCGCTTCGGTCGCCCTGTCGCCTGGTCGATGAGGCACCAAGTGGTGATCACCTGGGCGCACATGGCCCCGTCGGCGGCGTCGATGCGGATGTAGCGGTCGAAGCGTGCGCCTTCGGCGGCCTCCGCCACCCAGGTCCGCCCATGGCCGGTCTCGCCGGGCAGCAGTGCGCGGCGGTAGTCAATCTCGTGGCGCAGCGCGACCCACGCCCAGCGGGCCTGATCCTCCGCCGGGGCAAGCGATCGCCAGTGCGCCACGCCCAGGTTCTGGGCCCAGCGCAGATAGACCACGTTGTTCACATGGCCGTTCTCGTCGATATCGGCGGGAGAGGGCTCGAAGTCGAGCCGGAAGACCTTGCGTCCGGGCGGCGGTTCGAGAAGGACCACGCGCTAGTGTTCGAGTTCGACGCCCTGTTCGGCCAGAAAGGTCTTCAGCTCGCCGGACTGGAACATTTCGCGCACAATGTCGCAGCCTCCGACGAATTCGCCCTTCACATAGAGTTGTGGGATCGTCGGCCAGTCCGAGAAGCTCTTGATGCCGTCACGCAGCTGGTCGTTCTGCAGCACGTTCACACCGACGAAATCGGCGCCGAGATGGTCGAGGATTTGTACAACCTGGGACGAAAACCCGCACTGCGGGGCTTCCGGAACGCCCTTCATGAACAGCACCACGGGATGCTCTGCCACCGCCTGGGCGATGAAGTCGTGGACAGGGTTGACGGTCGCGGAGTCGGTCATGGGAGGCGCCTTGGGCGAAAATCTGTAGCCCAAGAGCTAGGGAGCCTGACCCGTCTGGTCAAGCGTGACCGCTCCTGCGGTGGGGCGGGATCAAGCGCGTCAGGTCGGCGCGGCGGTTTCCAGGGCCAACGCATGCAGTTCGCCGCCCATCCGGCCCTTCAGGGCAGCATAGACCAGCTGGTGCTGCTTCACCCGGTTGAGGCCGGCGAAAGCCGTCGAGACAATGCGGGCCTTGTAGTGGTCGCCATCCCCGGCAAGGTCCTCGATGGTGATCTGGGCGTCGGGGAAGCCTTCCTGCAGGATGGCTTCCAGGTCGGTCTGGGCGATGGGCATGGCCTTCCCTAGTCGCTGGCAGGCCGGCCCGGCAAGCTCATTCGGCGCGGGTGAATTCCATCGTCCAGTTCACTTCCCAGCTCCGTCCGGCGTCATACGAGAACGCCTGCGCCCAGTGGGCGGACGTTGGTGTGATGTCCTTCCAGACGTAGATCACCTGCACTGGCCGGCCGTTGTCGACGTCGACGCCGTAGAACCGGCCCACGCCGTCCTCGAAGCGGCCGAACACCGGCTCTTGCAGGACGCCGGCATCGCTGTTGACCCAATAGATCGACCACTCGCGCCGCTGGATATTGAAGGTGCGGAAGGTCAGCCCCTTGAAGCCGCGGCTGGGCATCTCGTTCTCGTCGACATTGCACAGGCCGCCCATCAGGGTCCGGCACTCGGTGGTCCCTTCGAACGCATCCCAGGTGTCCGACCCCGCGCCGCGCAGGGTCAGCCGCCGGTGCAGAACCGTCCAGCGCCCCTGGAAAAAATCGAAGTCTCGCCGGCCGTCCTGGATCTTCGCGTGCGCCGTCATGGTCTGTCCCTCGTTGTGGGACAGGGGTAGCGCCGGCCTGCTGCCAGCATTCTGTCAGCAGGAAAACGGCCGGACGGATCCTTGGCTTCCGGTCGACGTCCCGCCAGCCTACTCGGGCGCGTTCGTCGGCGCCTGTCGGTACCAGGCCAGCTGCTCGCTGGTGGCCAGCAGCCGGCCATCCCGGCTCCAGTAGCTCGAGCGTTCGTCCGAGGCCCCGCCGCCGCCCACGCGGCCTTCGCATTCGATCAGAATGAAGTCTTCCCCGACCTCGGCAATTTCCTCGGCGGAGGCGTGCAGATAGGCGGTGAGGGAGAGGGTGGTGGCCATGATCGCCGGCCCCAGCGCGTACATGGCCCGCGGCGCGGAGTTGTCTGTCACCATGCCCAGCATCGCCTTGTCGAACGGGCCCCGTCGCGAGCGCACCCAGGTCAGTGTGCGTGAGTCTCCGCTGGGCTCCGGCGGAAAGGCGTCCAGCGTGCGCCGCTCAAACGCCGAGGCCGCGAAATGCTGCGACCCGATCAGCATCTCCGCGCCGGGCAGGCTTTCCGGAGCCGGGGCTTCGGGCATCGTGGCGAAGGCGAACCGCGTCGTCGTCGGCCGGCGCGCCAAGGTGACGACGCCGTGGACGCCAACCTGATCCGATCCAGCCGGCAGCAGCTCGACTTCCCAGACGCCCACCGAGCCGCCTTGCCGTAGCCGCCGCGTCCGGATGTCGAGGTCGCCCGAGGGAAGGCCCGCGGCGAAGGTCAGGGTGAGCGACAACGCCTCGCCGACCGCCTCCGGCTCGGCCTCCAGCACCCGGATGCAGAGCCCGATCGCATAGCCGCCCCAGAGCCCGCCCCGTGGATTGCTCCACTCCGGCCCGGCGGAGGTGGTCCACCGACCGGGGGCGACAGAGACGAGGGGCATGGAAACGGTCTGCGCGGCGCTCATCCCCTCTCTCTAGCCAGGCGCCGCTGGGTCAGCAAAGGTGCTCGGGACGCCTACCGCTCCGGGGCGTGCATCGGCGCCTCAGTCGATGATCGACGAGTAGATGATGCTCTTCAGCTGGCCGCGGAAGTTGAAGGTGCCCGACGGCATCAGCTGGGTCATGAACACCACCGACAGGTCCTCCTTCGGATCGACCCAGAAGATCGTCGAGGCCGCGCCGCCCCAGTAGTAGTCGCCGGAGCCCAACGAGCCCGTCGCCACCTGGCCCATGGTCGACGCGAAGCCCAGGCCGAAGCCGACGCCCTCGTTGGCGGTTTCCGAGAACCCGCCTATGGCCAGCTGCGTCAGATCCTTGCCCCCGGGCAGGTGGTTCATGTGCATGACCTCGATCGTGCGCGGCCCCAGGATCCGCGCCCCGTCCAGTTCGCCACCCCGACGCAGCATCTCGCAGAAGCGCAGGTAGTCATGGGTGGTCCCAGTCAGGCCGCCGCCACCTGACTTGAAGCCGGGCTCCTTCGTGAAGGCGCTGGTCGCCGGGTCGTCGATCAGTTTCAGCGTTTTGTCTGGCCCGCGCTGGTAGTTGGCGGCAAAGCGGTCGACCTTGTCTGGCGCCACGAAGAAGGCCGTGTCCTTCATGCCCAGCGGACCGAAGATGTTGTCCTGCAGGTATGTCGCCAGTGGCACGCCGGAGATCACCTCCACCAGCGCCCCGCAGACGTCGGTCGCCAGCGAGTACATCCAGGCCGTGCCCGGCTGGTAGCGCAGCGGCACCTGACCCAACTTGTCCAGGAACTGCATCATGGTGTCGTGGCTGCCCGCCGAGCGGATTTTCAGCTCGCGGTAGATGTGGTCGATCGGGTGCTGGACGCCCACGCCCGGCAGGCCGCCGCCATAGGTCAGGCCGGCAGTGTGAGACAGCACGTCGCGGAACGATACGGGACGGGCCGGCGCCTCAGTCTTCATCTCCGGGCCTTCGCCTGAGATCCACACGCGGTGGTTTTTCCAGGACGGCACATAGCGGCTGACCGGATCGTTCAGCTGAAAATAGCCCCGCTCGTAGAGCATCATCAGCGCAACAGAAGCGATCGGCTTGGTCATGGAATAGATGCGGTAGATGGTGTCGTCTGCGGTGGGCTTGCCGCGTTCCTTGTCCATCAGGCCGAAGGACTTGAAGTAGGCCATGTGCCCGTGGCGGGCGACGCCCACCTGGCAGCCCGCGATCTTCCCCGGGCCGATGTAGTTACGCTCCAGGTGATCACCGATGCGCTCTAGCCGGCTCGCGTCTAGGCCGGTCCATTGGGAATGGGCGTCCATGAAAAATCCTCCGGAAAAATGGCGTCTCTTCTAATTGACGGCCATCATGGGCGCCGAAGGGCCCTTCCGCCAAGAAAAAGGGAGCGCCAGGACAGATGGGAGACTGCCGTGGAGCAACTTTTAGGTCTGGCAACCGAGGTCGGCGAACAGCTCAAGGCCCGCGGCGAGAAGGTGGCGGTGGCCGAGAGCTCGAGCGGCGGACTGATCTCGGCGGCCCTGCTGAGCGTGCCGGGCGCCTCGGCCTACTATCTGGGCGGGGCAGTGGTCTACACGCCCAAGGCCCGCGTCATGCTGACCGAGATCCCCCGCGAGGCTCTGGAGGGGATGCGCTCGGCCAGCGAGCCCTATGCTTTGTTGCTGGCCCGCACCCAGCGCGAGCGCTTCGGCGCCACCTGGGCGATTTCGGAGACCGGCGCGGCCGGCCCCACCGGCAACGGCTACGGCGATGCGGCGGGGCACACCTGTATTGCCATCTCCGGCCCGGTCGAGACCGTCATCACCATCGAAACCGGCGAGACCGATCGGGTGGCCAACATGCGCGCCTTCGCCGCCGCCGCGCTGGACCTTCTGAAGCGGTCTCTCGCCGATTGAACGTGAGTGCGCGACAGGCTTTGCGGTGACGCGGGCCCGCGAGGCGACGGCCGCTTGAAGTCCTGGTTCAAGGCGCAATGCCGCTAGGCAATCGTCCTTCCGTAGAGGATCGTGACCCGAAGAGTCTGCTGAGGCACCATGACCCCATCCGCTGAAGATCCCGCCGCCGAGGATGACACCCCGGACACGCTGGTCGCCGAGGTCGCCGGCCGGCCATTCACACCGCGCGAGGTGGCCGCCGCGATTTCGATCGGGGTGGTCGCGCTGCTGGTCTCGGGCCTCATGGGCCTCCTGCTTGGCGCCCTTGCTCAGGAGGGCCGGCTGTCCGCCTCGGGCATCGGCCTGGCGGCCATGCTGGAGGCGCTGGCCACGGGCCTGGTGACGGGCCTCGCCGGAATTTTCCTCAAGCCGCGGCGGCTGCGTCGGGTCGGCGTCGTCGCCGCCATCCTGCTGGTCATAGTGGACCTCGCGACCGCGAGGGCCAGCGGGTCGGGCGTCTTGCTGGCGCGCATGCTGGCCGGGATTCCGGAGGGAGCGCTGCTCTGGATCGCCATCGGCCTGATCTCGCGTACCGTGACCCCCGAGCGCTGGGCGGCCTTCCTGTTCACCGGCATGGGCGTCACCCAGCTCGCAGCGGCGACCGCGCTGTCGTTGTTCATCCTGCCGAGGTTCGGCGCCAGCGGCGGCTATGTCGCCCTTGCGGCCTGCGTCACTCTGGCGATCCCGCTGGCCTTTTTCGCGCCCTCGCAGATGGGCAAGGTCGAGGGCCACGAAGGCGACACCTCCGGCGCGCCGCCGCTGCGGGGCTGGCTGGCGCTACTCGGCACCCTGTGCTTCTCGGCGTCGCTGTCGTCCGTCGGCGTCTACGTCATCCCGCTGGCCCTGGAGGCCGGGCTCAGCACGGCGGTGGGGCGCACCGCCATCTCGGTCGGGCTGGGGTTCCAGATCCTGGGGGGCGTTCTGGCCACCCTGCTGGCCGGCCGCGTGCGCTATGTCGTTATCTTCAGCGTCTGTGGCCCCGTCTTCCTGGCGACCTGGCTGACCTACGGCCTGTCGGCGCAGGCGGTGCTGTTCGTGGCGTTGTCCGGGTTCGCCGGCCTTTGCGGTATGCTCGCCGGACCGTTCCTGCTGCCGATGACCGTCGAGGCCGATCCCTCCCGGCGCGCCGCCATGCAAAGCGGCGCGGTCCAGCTGCTGGCCGGCGCCATGGGCCCATTCCTGGCCTCGTTGGTGGTTCACGACAACAACGTGCGCGGCGTCCTGGTCCTGGGCTCGGGCCTGCTGCTGGCTGGCCTCACCATCATCGCCCTGCTGCACCGCACGGCCCATCTGGAGCGCCGGGCGGTGCGCGCGCCCGCATAGTCCGCACCTGTGTGCGGGACCGCGCTAGGGCAGATCTCTCACCCAGATATTCCGGAAACTCAGTGGCGGGCTGGGGTCGCCGTGGGCCTGCAGCTTGATGGGCGCAGTTGTGTAAGGCTTGTAGACCGGCTTGCCGATATAGAGCGTCTCGCCCGCCAGCACCGCGCCGTTCTGGATCAGCACGCCGTTGTGCAGCGCCGTCACCCTGGCCGGCGCGGTCACCTTGCCGTCGGCGGCGAACACGGGAGCCGTCCAGATCACGTCGTAGGTCTGCCATTCGCCGGGCCTGCGGCTGGCGTTGACCAGCGGCGGGTACTGCTTGTAGAGGCTGCCAGCCTGACCGTTCACATAGGTCGTGTTCCCATAGGAATCGAGGATCTGCAGCTCGTAGCCGGCGTCGCCGGCGCCGGTGGACGCCAGGAATACGCCGGAGTTGCCGCGCCCCTGGCCAGACCCCGTCACATTGGCCGGGACCCGGTATTCCAGGTGGAGCTGGTAGTTCCGGAAACTGCGCTTGGTCTCGATGTTGCCGGCTGTCTTGCCGACGGTCAGCACGCCGTCGGCGACGGGCCAGGCCGCCGGCGACTTGTCCCGGGTCGAGACCCATTCGCCAAGGCCCTTGCCGTCGAACAGCATGACCGCGTCGGACGGCGCGGCGACAGAGCTGGCGCCCGGGGCCACGATGGCCGGGACGGGCGTCCACTGCTCGGTGTCCTGCGGCTTGGCCTGGCACATGGCGGCGGTGGCTCCGAGCAGCGACAGGGCCACGACCCCGCCCCCGATGCGCAAGCGGTCCATCCGGCTCACAGTTCCCATCCCTTGCGGTACTGACGCGTCAGGTACTGGTTGGCGTCGGCGACATTGGCCACCCGGCCTGCTGCGCCGTCGTATTCCAGCGGCGCGTCGGCCTTCAGCGCCACGATCCCCAGGATCATGGTCTCGTTCAGCGGCACAGCGTAGTCGAAGGGACAAGAGATCTTTTCCTCGCCGCGGATGGCGCGGATCCAGTTCTGCTCGTGGCCGCCGATGCCGTCCCGGATGCGGGGCAGGGACTGGCCGATCTTCTTGGCGGCCGCGTCCAGGCCCTCGCCGATCAGTATCGGCTTCTCGCCATAGGTCTCGTGCATCAGCATGCCCTTGGAGCCGACGAACAGCACCCCGCCGTCGGGGTTCATCTTCAGGTTCGCTGGGAACCCCACCGGCGTCGCCGGCAGGATGCCCCCGTCGTACCAGGTCAGGTGGATAGGGCCGCCTTTCGCCTTGCCGAACTCGTAGTGGGTGATGCTGGCCAGCGGGAAGCTGGTTACCTCGGCCGGACGTCGCGTGCTCCACAGGCTGGCGGCGCCGGCCCAGCGCGAGTGGCGGGTCTCGATCTTCGTCGGCAGGCCCGGGTCCAGCGCCCAGACCGGGAAGTCCATCAGGTGCGCGCCCATGTCGCCCAGGGCCCCCGATCCGAACGGGACCCAGCCGCGCCAGTTGAAGTGGGCGTAGTTCTCATTGTAGCCCCAGTCGACATTGGCCGGGCCCAGCCAGGCCGGCCAGTCATAGCCGTCCGGCGTCGGCTGCGGCGGGGGCTTGGCGATCCCCTGCGGCCAGACCGGGCGGTTGGTCCATACATGCACCTCCGCGACCTTGCCGATCGCGCCGCCGCGGATCAGTTCGATGACCCGCCGGCCGTCGTCGCCGGAGTGACCCTGGTTGCCCATCTGGGTGACCAGGCTGGGGTCCTTGCGCGACAGCGCCAGCAGGCGGCGGCCCTCCTCGACGGTGTATGTCAGCGGCTTCTGCACATAGACGTGAATGCCCCGTTCCATGGCCATCCGCGCGGCCACCGCGTGGTGATGGTCGGGGGTGGCGATGACGACGGCGTCGATGTCCTTCTGCGTGTCGAACATCTTGCGGTAGTCGGAGAAGCGGGCGGCCCTGTCGTAGGCGTCCTTCACCGGCTGGCGGTTCGGGATCATCTGGAAATGCTTGTCCAGCATGCCCCGCCAGACGTGGTCGTAGTCGACGTCGCAGGTCGCCACGACGTTCTGGTCGACCAGCTTCGTCATGTTGGCGCAGCCCTGGCCGCCGGCCCCGACGATGGCGACGTTCACCCGGTCGCTGGCCGCCAGCTTCCGCGCGGCGAAGGCCGGCCCCGCGAGGGCGGCGGCCGCGGCGGCGGTCCCCAGCAGCCCGCGGCGAGAGATTCCCCCGGGGCTAAGGCGTTCCCCGTTCGCGTCGAATACGGCCATGGCTTCGCTCCCCAGCGTCTCGTTGTTGGAGCGCATTTGGCCTAGCGTTTGGCCCCCTTTGCAAGCGCCCTACTGCGAGGCGCCGCGGCCCTCGACAGGGGCGATCTCAACCAGCACGTCGCCGCGCACGAAGTGGATCAGGTCGTAGCGGTCCAGCGTCGGGTCCACGTGCGGCGGGGTGAACTCGACCCGCTCGCCGCGCGCCACGTCCGGTCCCTCTGGCCGCATCAGCAGGCCGTGCTCGTCGCCGAAGTAGCGGTAGGCCGAGGCAGCCCACCTGGGCGTGACCGCCACGGGCAGGGGTCCGTCGGTGGCGAAGGCCTTCAGGCCGGCGTCCACCGTCACCCATTTCGGCTGGTTCACGGTGATCACCGTGGCCGCGATGGTCAGCGCCTGTTCGAAGGCGCCGTCGGGGTCGTCCTTCAGTGCGTCGCGGTACTGGCGGTCCATGAAGGCGAAGGACCCCGGCTGGATCTCGGTCAGCACCCCCTGGGCGGCGTCGGCGGCGAAGGAGCCGGTGCCGCCGCCGGTGACCACGCCGATGCTCGCGCCAGCCTGGCGCAGCGCCGCGATCACCGTCTGCAGGTAAGCCATGCCGTCGGCGATGGCGGCGGCGCGGCTATTGGCGCCCTCCATATGCTGCCACTGGCCGCCATAGCATTGCACGCCGATCAGCTTCAGATGCGGCTGGGCGGCGATGGCTGCGGCGACCTCAACTGCCTGCGCCGCGCTGCCGACGCCGGTGCGGCCCAGGCCCGGGTCGACGTCGATCAGCACCTGGATCGGACTCCGTGCCGCCGCACCCAATTCTCTAGCGCCATCAACATGATCCACGACGATCCTGAAGTCGGCGATGGCCTCGGCCAACGCCGCCGCGCGAGCCGCCTGCCGGGCGCCGGCGATAGGCGAGGTGACCAGGACTGCATCAATCCCCGCCGCCGCCATGGCCTCGGCCTCTGCCAGCTTGGCGCAACAGATGCCCACCGCCCCCGCCGCGATCTGCCGATGCGCCACCGCCGAACACTTGTGTGATTTCGCGTGCGGCCTCAGCGCTAGCCCGGCCGCCTTCGCGCGGCCCGCCATCTTCGCCAGGTTGCGGTCGAAGGCGTCCAGGTCCAGCACCGCCGCCGGCGTCGGGATCAGGTCCCGCGAGCCCGGCTGGCCGATCAGGGCCATGGTCGCCTCGACGTGCGGCCTCATGCCATGAACCCCGGCATCCAGCCCTCGTGGGCGGCGCGCAGCCTGGCCAGCGGCAGGTCGAAGCCGGGGCCGGACAGCGCCTCGCCGCCGGCCTGGCCAATCACCGCCACCGGCACGCCCGCGGCCTTCGCGGCCGCCAGCACCGGGGCCGCGTCGCCCACCGCCAGCAGATAGCGCGCCTGGTCCTCGCCGAAGAGTGCGCCAACGCCCGCCGCGCTCAGCGAGACGCCGACACCCGCCGCCAGCGCCATCTCCGCCGCCGCGGCGATCAGTCCGCCGTCGGAAAGGTCATGCGCCACAGTCACTTGATCGGACAGGATCAGGCTTCGCACGAAGTCGCCGTTCCGCCGCTCGACCCCCAGGTCCACCCGCGGCGGGGCCCCGTCCTCACGACCCAGCACCTCGCGCAGGTACATGGATGCGCCGAGCTCGCCCGCCGTGTCGCCAACCAGCACCAGAACGTCGCCGGCCTTCATCGACGAGAAATCCGCCCGGTGCGCATAGTCCTCGATCAGCCCAACTGCCCCCACTGTCGGAGTCGGCGGAATGGCCGCCCCGTTGGTCTCGTTGTAGAGGCTGACATTGCCGCTCACGACCGGGAAATCCAGCGCCCGGCAGGCCTCCGCCATGCCCTCGATGGCGCGCACGATCTGACCCATGATCTCCGGCCGCTCCGGATTGCCGAAGTTCAGGTTGTCGGTGATGGCGATGGGGTCGGCGCCCACCGTCGTCAGGTTGCGCCAGGCCTCGGCGACGGCCTGCTTGCCGCCCTCATAGGGGTCGTTCTGCACATAGCGCGGGGTGCAGTCACTGGTCATCGCCAGCGCCTTCCTGGTCCCGTGCACGCGCACGATCCCGGCGTCGGCGCCGGTGGCGCTGTCCTCCAGGGTGTCGGCCATCACGTGGCGGTCATACTGCTCCCAGAGCCAGCGCTTGGACGCCATGTCGGGACTCGACATCAGCGTCAGGATCGCCGCCGCGTAGTCATGCGGCGCGGCCACGTCGGTCCCCGTCACCCGGGCCTGGAGTACGGGCTCGGTCCACGGCCGGTCATAGAGCGGCGCGTCGTCGAACAGCGGCGCCAGCGGCACGTCGCACACCGTCTCGCCCCCGTGTTTCAGCACCATGCGCCCGGTGTCGGTGGTCCAGCCGATGGTCGCCGCGTCCAGTCCCCACTTGGCGAAGATCCGCTCGCCGTCGGCCTCGCGGCCTGGCTTCAGGATCGCCAGCATCCGCTCCTGGCTCTCCGACAGCATCATCTCATAGGCGCTCATGCCCTCTTCGCGCTGGGGCACCATGTCGAGGTTGAGCTCCAGGCCGACGCCGCCCTTGCCAGCCATCTCCACCGACGACGAGGTCAGGCCCGCCGCCCCCATGTCCTGGATCGCCGCCACAGCGCCGGACGCCATCAGCTCCAGCGTCGCCTCGATCAGCAGCTTTTCGGCGAAGGGGTCTCCCACCTGCACCGTCGGCCGCTTTTCGTCCGAGGCGTCGTCGAACTCGGCCGAGGCCATGGTCGCCCCATGGATCCCGTCGCGACCGGTCTTCGATCCGAAATAGACCACTGGCAGTCCCGCCGAGGGGGCCGCTGAATAGAATATCTTGTCCGCGTCGGCCAAGCCAACGCACATGGCGTTGACTAGGATGTTGCCATCATAGCCGCGGTGGAAATTGGTCTCGCCCGCCACGGTGGGAACACCGACACAGTTGCCATAGCCACCGATCCCCGAGACCACGCCGCCCACCAGCCGCTTGGTCTTCGGATGCGACGGATCGCCGAACCGCAGCGCGTTCAACAACGCGATCGGCCGCGCGCCCATCGTGAACACGTCGCGCATGATCCCACCGACTCCCGTTGCCGCCCCCTGGTACGGCTCGATGTAGGAGGGGTGGTTGTGACTCTCCATCTTGAAGATGCAGGCCATCTTCACGCCATTGGGGCCGTCGCCGATATCCACCACGCCGGCGTTCTCGCCCGGCCCGCAGATCACCCGCGGCCCCGTCACCGGAAATTTCGACAGGTGCTTCTTTGACGACTTGTAGGAGCAGTGCTCGCTCCACATCACCGAAAACACCCCCAGTTCCACCGGGTTCGGCTCGCGGTTCAGCCGCAGCACGATGCGCTCGTACTCCTCGGCGTTCAGACCATACTCGGCTGCCGTCTCGGCCATCGTCTTGGAGGGGGCATGGGTCATCCGCGCGGTGTAGCCGGACTCGGGCGCGGAGGGGAGGGGGTGAGCGGTCAGGTCGCGCAGCCGTCGTCGCTCTACCGCGTCTGGCCGCCGTCCACCGGCACGACCGCGCCGGTCACGAAGCTCGCCAGCGGACTCATCAGGAAGGCCGCGACCGCGCCGATCTCCTCGGGATGGCCGAAGCGGTTCAGCGGGACCTCGCGCTTGATCCAGCGTTTCCAGGCGTCGCCCCTTGAGCCGGTGGCATTGGCCTCCCAGGTCCCGCCCGGAAAGATGATATTGCCCGGTGCGATGGCGTTGACCCGCACGTTGGCGCCGCCGGCGATCTTCGCCAGTTCCTTGGTCAGGTGGTTCATGGCCGCCTTGGACGTACCGTAGGTGAGGCCGGTGCCCAGCGCGCCAAGGCCCGCGATCGAGGAGATCAGCAGCATGGAGCCTTCGCCCCGTGGCGTCATGCGGCGCAGGACCGCCCGCGACAGGCGCCAGGCCGAGTCCAGGTTCTGGGCGAACCCCTTGTCCCAGGTCTCGTCATCCACCTCGATCCCGGGCGGGCATGGATAGAGGCCGACGTTGGCGACTGCGCCGAAGATCGGGCCGAAGGTATCTTCCGTTCGGGCCACGGCGTCCTCGATGACGGCGGTCTCGCGCAGGTCGCCGGCGATGGCGAGCAGGCGGTCCTCGCCGTGGATCGCGGCCAGGCGCGCGCGCTCGGCTTCCAGCGCCTCGGCGCCGCGGGCGGTGAGGACCAGCTTCGCCCCCTCGGCCAGGCAGGCCTCGACGATGCCGAGGCCGATGCCGCGGCTGGCGCCCGCGATGAAGATGACCTTGCCGTCCAGTCCGAGATTCATCCGTGCGGTCCCCCGAGCGTTTTGTTGCGGCGCTACTTATACCGCCATGTCGCGCCCGTCAGCGCCTGCCAATGGGGGCCGTAATGCGGGGTGACGCGGTCCTCGAAGGCTTTGAGGTGCGCGGCAAGGCGTTCGCGTTCGGCGGCCAGCGGCGCGTCGGCCGGCTTGAAGAGGTTTGGCCGATAGCTGGCGAGGTCGGTGAGCAGAGCCATCATCCGCTCGTTCCCGGGCGAGCCTTCGGCCGGCGGGGCTTCCAGCAGGGCGTCGGCTTCCTTCAGCGCGGCTTCGAACTCGGCTTCGTTCCAGACCATGGCGGGATTCTCTCTTGCTCACATACGCACGCACACGCGCGGCGTCGGTGTCGTCCGACTAACGAACGGCGTCAATTCTGGATGCGTGGCGGGGAGGGGGAAGGTGTCGGCCGACCAGACGCCCAATCAGGGGGGCTGGGGGGGCTGTTCAGGATCCGGACCGGAGGCCGATCAGCCGACGGTCCCAATAGAGGGGGCAGTTGTGGCCGCCGCTTGCCGCCTTTGAGGCCATTTCGGGGCGTTGTGCGCCGGCCACAGGGGGCGGGGGAAGTGGCGCCATGTCGCCGAGTGTCCTTGCCAGCCGGCGCTTGCGGCGCGATCAACGATCCAACGGCGGTCGCTCAAGGGCGGCTGTCAGGGCGTGGGGCCCCGCGACGCTTCCCGGGATTTCGGTCCCGCGCGGTTCAAGGAGGCGGCAGGGGCGGCTCGCGAGAGCCGCCTTTTTGCGTTCCGCTCTCTACGCTAGTCTGCCGGTCGCTTGAGGCTGGAGGACGGGAATGAGCAGTCCCGAAGAGGCGCGGGCCAACCAGATTCGCAACATCGAGGCCAGGACTGGCAAGGACCTCGCGGCGCTGAAGGCCGCCGTGACGGCCTCGGGCAAGGTGAAGCACGCCGAGGCGCGGGCCTGGCTGATGGCGACCTATGGGCTGGGCTATGGCGATGCCAACACCCTGGCGCATTTCACCATCGGGGAGGCAGCGTCGGGGCCGGCGTCTGAGGGCGACGCCCTGGACGAGATCTACGCCGGCAAGAAGGCGCACCTGCGGGCCGTGCACGACGCCGTCATGGCGAAGATCCGTTCCTGGGGCGACTTCGAGATCGCGCCGAAGAAGGGCTATGTGGCGTTGCGCCGCAAAAAACAGTTCGCCATGCTGGGGCCCAAGACGGCGGAGCGCGCCGAGTTGGGCCTCAACCTCAAGGATGACGTCTTCAGCGCCCGGATCGTTGCGCAGAAGCCCGGCGGCATGTGCCAGTACGCTGTGGCGCTCAGCGCGGCGGGCGACCTCGACGCCGAGGTGCTCGCCGTGCTCCGCCGCGCGTTCGACGCCGCCGGCTAGGGCCTACTCGGCGCCCGGCTTGGGCGCCGCGGTCTTGGCCTCGGCCTTTTCCTTCTCCTCGGCGCGCGCGCCGCCCAGGATACCCGGCAGGGCGTAGTTGCCCTCGTGGCAGGCGTACTCATAAATCTGGCCGCCCAACGGCGCGAACTCATACTCGCCGCCCCAGGGCTTGTCCCAGATGGTCGAGTCCTCGACGGTGAACGAATAGCGGACCCGGTCCTTCGCCGTGCGGGCGAACCGCTCGGTGATCTTCAGGTTCTCCCACGACCCTGCGAAGTTCTGGCTCTTTGGCAGGTTGGTGGTCTCCACCACCAAGGTGTCGCCCTCCCAGCGGCCGATCGAGTCGCCGAAGTAGGGGCGGACGCCATCGGTGCGGTGCGTGGAGTTCAGCCGGATGACCCGCAGGTCGTGGTTCATCTCGACGTCGATGATCACCGAATCGGGGGTCTGCAGGATCTGGTAGTTGTTGTTGTAGAAGCCGTTGGCCAGCATCGGCGGGCCGGCGTTGCGGCCAAATCCTATGATGCAGCGCTCGCCGAGCGAGCGGCTCTCCGGATTGTCGAACGAGTTGCGGCCGCCGCCGCCGCCGAAGCCGCCGCCTGCCGGCGCGCCGGCCTTGCGGGCCGGGAACTGGCCGTTGGCTGTGGTCAGGATCGAGGTGCGCGGCTCACCCGCGACCCGCATCACGTGGCTGCCCGGATCGAGCCAGCCGCGATTGTAGCCGCCCACGTCGCCGCCGGCCGCGGCGAACTCGGGACGGATTTTGGCGGGGTCGACCTTGGGAGCCTCGGCGGGCGCATTGGGATCGGTGGGGGCGTTGCCCTCCTCAACCTCCTGGACGACGGCCGCCTCCATTTTCTTGACCTCGGCCTCCGAGTAGGTGGTCTGGGTCCCGAGCTTGGCGGGGCGGTTGATCGGCGTCAGGGTGGAGTTGGACCAGAAACCCATCAGGTCCGGCTGGCCGAAGCTGGTGCGCGGCGCCTTGTAGGGCGCGGCCGCGGCGGGCTTCGCGGCCGGGGCGGCGACGGCCGCGAACGACGCGGCGCAGAGCGCGGTTGAGAGGACGAGGATCGCAGCGCGGTTCACGGGGTCAGCTCCGGGGAAATGAGGCTCCGCGCTTGAACGCGGCATAATGCGGCGGAACTTAAGCAGCGCCAGGTTATCCGGCAATGACCGGGGCGTTTCCGGCTTGCAACGCGGGTTGCTCTCGACCGCGGTCAGCCACACAACTGGTGGCAAATAAGGGTAGGCGGCATGGCGAACCTGAACACCAAATGGCGGCGCGAGAACACCTATGACGCGATCGTCGTCGGCAGCGGCATTACCGGCGGCTGGGCGGCCAAGGAACTGACGGAGAAGGGGCTGAGGACCCTGGTGCTCGAGCGCGGGCCGATGGTCCGCCACGTCGCGGACTATCCGACCGCCACCCTGGATCCCTGGGACGCGAAATATCCTCTGGGCAGGCTGCCGGCGGAAGAGACAAGGGCGCGCTATCCTGTCCAGAACCGCACCGGCTACGCCCTGACCGAATACTCCAAGCATTTCTTCGTCCGCGACGACGAGGAACCCTACGCCGAGACCAAGCCCTACGACTGGATCCGCGGCTATCACGTGGGCGGCCGCTCGCTCACCTGGGGCCGCCAGACCTACCGCCACAGCCCGATCGACTTCGAGGCCAACGCCCGCGACGGCATCGCGATCGACTGGCCGGTCCGTTACCCGGAGATGGCGCCCTGGTACGATCATGTGGAGCGGTTCATCGGGGTCAGCGGCCAGAAGGAGGGGCTGGCCCAGCTACCGGACGGGGTCTTCCAGCCGCCGATGGAGATGAATTGCGTCGAGGTCGACTTCAAGAAGAAGTCCGAGGCGCGTTTCCCCGAACGCCGGATCACCATGGGCCGCGCCGCCCACCTGACCGCGCCGACCGACGAGCAGCTCGCGCTGGGCCGGGGCAAGTGCCAGAACCGCAACCTCTGCGTTCGGGGCTGCCCTTTCGGCGCCTATTTCTCCTCGAACTCGGCGACCCTGGTGGCGGCCGAGCGCACCGGAAAACTCACGATCCGGCCAGCCTCCATCGTCACCTCGATTCTTTATGACGAGAAGAGGGGCCGGGCTGACGGCGTGAAGGTGCTGGACGCCACGACCGGCGAGGAGATCGAGTTCTACGCCGACGTGGTGTTCCTCTGCGCGTCGACGCTGAACACCGCCTGGGTGATGATGAACTCGACCAGCAGGCGGTTCGAGAACGGCTTCGGAAACGCCAGCGACCAGCTGGGCCGCAACCTCATGGACCACCACCTGGGTGTCGGCGCCCAGGCCGAGGCGCCGGGCTATGAGGAGATGTACTATTCCGGCCGCCGGCCGAACGGCATCTATGTGCCGCGGTTCCGTAACCTCGGCGACGCCGCCACGGCGCGGAAGGACTACATCCGCGGCTTCGGTTACCAGGGCGGCGCGTCCCGCTCGAGCTGGATGCGCAATGCGCCGGGCTTCGGCGCCGACCGCAAGGCCGCCCTGACCCAGCCCGGGCCGTGGGGGATCCGGCTGGGCGGGTTCGGCGAGACCCTGCCCTACGCTGACAACCGCGCCACGCTCAACCCGGCCGTGAAGGACAAGCACGGCCTGCCGACCCTGACGCTGGAGGTCTCGCTGCGCGACAACGAACGCGCAATGCGCAAGGACATGCAGGCCGCCGCGGCCGAGATGCTGGACGCGGCCGGCTTCCGGAACGTGGCGGCCTACGACTTCAACCCCAATCCCGGCAACGGCATCCACGAGATGGGCGCCGCGCGGATGGGGCGCGACCCGAAGACCTCGGTGCTCAACGCCCACAACCAAGTGCACGAGTGCCGCAACGTCTACGTCACCGACGGTTCGGCCATGGTGTCCGCCTCCTGTGTGAACCCGTCGCTGACCTACATGGCGCTGACGGCGCGCGCGGTGGACCACGCGGTGAGCCAGCGGCGGAAGGGAGAGCTATGATGCTGAACCGTCGAGGAGCTTTCACTGGGCTTGCGCTGACCTTTGGCGCGCTGTCGTTTGGACTGGCCGGACCGGCGGCCGCGCAGGCGCCGGCCTGGATTCCCCAGGGGTTCACCCCGGCGCAGGCGCGGGCGCTGGATGCGATCGCCGAGCTGATCCTGCCGGCCACCGACACGCCCGGCGCGCGGGCGGCGGGCGTGCCGCAGTTCATCGATCGCGCGGTGGCGGGATGGTGCGACAGGACCCAGGCGGCCCTGCTCCGCAGCGGCCTCGACCGTCTGGACAGCGATGCCCAGGCGGCCGGTGGGGCGGCCTTCGCCGACCTCGCGCCCGCCCGGCAGACCTCCATCGTGGCGGGCTATGATGACGTCGGCGCACCCCAGCGGCCGTTCTTCGTGTCGCTGCGGGAGCTGGTCACCATCGGCTACTTCACGTCGAAGCCGGGCGCCACGGTCGCGCTGCGGTACGATCCCGTCCCCGGGGTCTACCGCAGTTGCGTGCCGTTGAAGGAGATCGGGCGCGCCTGGGCGACGACCTAGGTTCGGGGATTGCGATCTGACATGTTCAGCCAGACTGAGACGGCGCCCAGGACGCCGATGAAGGCCGCGAACATCGCCACCACGCCCACGATGACGGGAATGACTTCGGATTGCATGTAAAGGTCTCCGGCTGAGTCCTTCCATTCCAGGCCGGCGCGGGGCGCTGCACCTTGATGCAGATCATGCCGGGTGACCCGTCGGGCCCCTCAGAATTTCGCGGACATGTAGAAGCCCGCGCCGTGGGTGTCGGCCCAGGGCAGGAACTGCACGTTCCCATCGCGTGGGCTGGTGAAGATCCAGGCCGTGGCTTCGCCCAGCGCCGCGCCGGCGACGACGTCGTACCAGTGGTGATCCTTCGACTCGACGCGGGAGAGGCCGACCACGCCGGCCGCGATCGTCGCCGGCAGGCCCCACGTCCAGCCGTACCGCTTCTGCAGATAGCCCGCCGCGGCGAAGGACGCCGAGGTGTGGCCCGACGGGAAGGACTTGTTGTCCGAGTGGTCCGGCCGCTCTTCCGGAAAGGCGTATTTGAGGCCGGTGGTCACGCCCAGCGTCACCCCTTCCGTCAATCCGAACTGGCGTACGCCCTGCCAGTCGCGCTCAGCGGCGGACTTGCCCAGCGCCAGACCTACGAGGCCGAGTTCGCCGACGTCGGCGGCGGTTTTCCAGCCCTGATGCTGCGCCAGGGCCGGGGTTGCGGTGAAACCGCAGGTCGCTGCGATCATCATCGCGGCCAGCGGCCGATTGTATGGCTTCATGCCGTCGTCTCCGGTTGCGACTGATCCAACGCGCGGGGAGGCTCGAGGAGCATCGCGATGGCGCGTGCGGCTCGCACTAGGCCATCGTCGCATTAGCGCGCATCCAGATTCGGGCTGATGCGAGCGGGACGCCGGCGAGGGAGTTGTCGGGGTTCTTGTCGTACCGGGTCGCGACGCCCCGGTAGTGTTTGATCTTGTTGAAGAAGCGCTCCACGGCGTTCCTGTAGCGATACAGGAAGGCCGAGAAGGCCGGGACGTTCTTGCGGTTTGGCATGGGCTTGACGTTG
>JBBREC010000018.1:0-30356 GCA_038203295.1 Caulobacterales bacterium | reverse complement strand
CCAGGCCGGGCCGTTCTCCAGCAGGACCGCCACCGGCGCGCCGGGCCGGAACAACCGCTGCAGAGTCAGCAACCGCGCGGCCGTGCGCTCGACCTCCACCGCCAGCCTGGCGTAGGTGAAAGCGCAGGTGCGGCTGCTGAGCGCGATAGCCTCGGGTGTGGTGCTGGCGTGGCGGGCCACGGCGTCGAGAACGCGGCTCATTGGGCGGCCGCGCGGCAGCGGCGGGGCGCCAACACAGTCGCGCAGCCCGGCAGCACCTGACCGATGGCGCCGGCAAGGACTTCCGGATTTCGGGCGTAGTAGCTGCCCCATTCCGCGGCGCCGCTGGGCAGGCGGCCAGGATCGGCGGCGCCCAGTGATTGGGTGGCGATGCCGATACGGCGGAATCGGCGGCGAAGTTGGCGGGTGGCGGTGGCGACCGCATAGGCCCCGCCCTGCACCTTGAGGCGTCGCGCCAGCGCGGCGAAAATGAACAGCGACGCCTCATGATTATCCGCGGCGAGGTTGCCGATCTCGGCGATCTGGCCGCGGCTCACCGGCGCACCAACGTTGCGGGCGATGGCCTGCTCGACCGGTTCGTCGAGATACTGCTCCAGAAAGAGCGGGCCTTCATCGGCGAACCGGAAGCCGACAGCGGCCTGGACCGCGCCACCCGCGTCGCGCACGCTCATCAGATTGGGAAAGTGGCCCCGAATGCGGCCGTCGAATGTGCGGGCGTAGGTCTCTTCCAGATAGGCTTCTGCATCGCGCCGGTCTGCCGTCCCGTCCGAATGGATGCGGGTCTGCCAGGGCGCCAAGCCACTAGGACGCCAGGCGCTGTCGCCAACCGGGGACCCGCATGCGGCGTCCATACCTTCGAGCATGCGTTACTCCGGCCATCAGCGCCCCCGCTGTATGCGGGCGTTTCGCGCCCTCACACCGCAATGACGACGCCATCGGCGAAGTCCCTCAAAACCAATCCCGGGCCGCGGCGCGAACGGCCGGGTCTTCGCCTAGGGCACGTTGGCGTTCAGCTCGTCGAGCCAGACGCGCGCATTGCCGTCGGACGGCGCGCGCCAGTCGCCGCGGGGCGAGAGGTTTCCGCCGGAGATCACCTTTGGCCCGTTGGGCATGGCTGAGCGCTTGAACTGGCTGATCTCAAAGAAGCGGAAGAGGAAGACGCCCAGCCATTTCTTGATGTCGGCCAGCGTGTAGGCGTTGCGCGTGCCGTCTGGGAAGTTGGGCGGCCATTCGCCAAGGGCGGCGTCGCGCCAGGCATGCCACGCCAGGAACGCCACCTTGGACGGCCGCAGCCCGAAGCGCGTGATGTGGAACAGGCTGAAGTCCTGCAATTCGTAAGGGCCGACCTTCGCCTGGGTCGACTGGATCGCGCCGCCGACGTCGGCAGGCACAAGCTCCGGCGAGATCTCGGTGTCGAGCACCGCGACCATCACCCCAGAGGCCGCCGCATCGAACTGGCCGGTCTTCGCGACCCAGCGGATCAGATGCTGGATCAGGGTCTTCGCCAGCGAGCCGTTGACGTTGTAGTGGCTCATCTGGTCGCCGACGCCGTAGGTGCACCAGCCCAGCGCCAGCTCCGAGAGGTCGCCGGTGCCCAGCACCAAGCCGTTGCGCTGGTTGGCCAGCCGGAACAGGTAGTCAGTGCGCAGGCCGGCCTGCACGTTCTCGAAGGTGATGTCGTAGACTTTTTCCCCCTTGGCGTAGGGGTGGCCCATCTCTTCGAACATCTTCATCGCCGTCGGCCGGATGTCGATCTCTGATCCGGTGACGCCGAGCGCGTTCATCAGCGACCAGGCGTTGGCCTTGGTGCCGTCGCTGGTGGCGAAGCCCGGCATGGTGAACCCGAGGATATTGGCCCTGGGCAGGTCCAGCGCATCGAACGCCCTCGCCGCGACGATCAGCGCGTGGGTCGAATCCAGCCCGCCAGAAACGCCGATGACGATGTGCTGGGTCTTCGTGGCCCGCAGACGCTGGATCAGGCCCTGGACCTGGATGTTGAAAGCCTCGTAGCAGTCCCTGTCGAGACGGGCCGGGTCGTCCGGGACGAAGGGGAAGCGATCGTGGGGTCGAAGCAGGCCCACATCCTCGAAGCTCGGCCTGTGCTCGAACCGCACGCGGCGCCAGCTGCGCGCCGGCGAGCCGGCGGCTACCGCGGCGTTGTTGAACGTGGGCGTGCGCAGGCGCTCAAGGCGCAGGCGCTGGGCGTCCACGTCGGCGACGGCCATCTGGGCTTTCGTCGGGAAACGATCCGTCTTCGCCAGTACGCGGCCCAGCTCATGAATGGTCGCCTGGCCGTCCCAGGCGAGGTCCGTGGTGCTCTCGCCCGGACCCGCCGCCGAATAGAGGTACGCGGCCTGGCAACGCATGGACTGGGAGGCGCAGAGCATTTCGCGGTCATCGGCCTTGCCGACCACGATGTTGGAGGCCGAGAGGTTGCAGAGAATCAGCGCACCAGCAAGCGCCGCCATCGTCGACGGCGGTGTCGGCGACCAGAAGTCCTCGCAGATCTCGGCCGCGAAGATGAAGTCGGCCAGATCCTCAGCCTCGAAGATCAGGTCGGTCCCGAACGGAACCGTCTGGCCCGCCAGCCGCATCTCAAGTCCGATGACGCCGGCGCCCGGCGCGAACCAGCGATTCTCGTAATATTCCCGATAGTTGGGCAGGAAACTTTTCGGAACAACGCCGAGGATTTTGCCGCGCGAGATCACCACTGCGCAATTGTAGAGCGCGCCGTTGTGCTGCACCGGCGCGCCCACCACCAGCACCGGCGCCAGTGCCTTGCTGGACTCGGCGAGACCCGCGATCTCGGCCTCCACCCGACGCAGCAGGGCGTCCTGCAGGAACAGGTCGTCGATGGCGTAGGCGGAGATCCCGAGTTCCGGGAACAGCATCAGATCGACGCCACGCGCGTGACCTTGCTTCGCCAGCGCCAGCGTCTCGGCGGCATTGAACGCCGGATCGCCCACCGCCACGGCCGGGGTGCAGGCGGCCACACGGACGAACCCGTGGGTGTGGATCGCGTGGAAGGCCTTGGTCACGCTGGGCTCCGGCTTGCTCTCCACACTAACGGCTGATTTGCCACGCGGGAGAAATGCTCACTTTGAGCATATATAGTCGGAGCGTTTAGAAATGGCAAAGGCGTGCCCGCCGACGCTACCCTAGTCGTCGCGGTGGACGCGTTCGCGGCGTTCGTGGCGTTCCTGGGCTTCCAGGCTGAGCGTGGCGATCGGACGCGCGTCGAGTCGCGCCACGCCAATCGGCTCGCCGGTCTCTTCGCAGTAGCCGTAGGATCCATCGTCGATGCGCCGCATGGCCTCATCGATCTTGGAAATCAGCTTGCGTTGCCTGTCACGCGTCCGGAGTTCAAGAGACCGGTCAGTCTCGGACGACGCCCGATCCGCCAGATCTGGATGATTCTCAGTTTCGCTCTGCAGATGCTTCAGGGTTTCTCCAGATTCCCGGAGAATATCCTCTTTCCAGTTCAGGAGCTTCTGCTTGAAATACTCAAGCTGACGCTCATTCATGAACTCCTCGTCCTCTGAAGGACGATACTCAGGCCTATCAGCCAGAACCGCGGCTGTTTTCATAGACACTTCGAGCCCCCTAAACTCCCCGAGACACGCGGGGGGCTTATAACAAATAGATCGCCGGTTTCAATCCGCCGCTTTTGCGACAGGTATTTATGCCGCACGGCATGAGACTTCCAGCTTCGCGACCTCGACGGCGGCGCGGAGTTCGATTTCGCCCAGAACCGCTTCCAGTTTGGGATCGTCGGTGATGGCGCGCTCCTCGCGGACGGCCCGGCGCAGGCGGTCCAGATCGCCACCGCTGAGGTCGCCGTCCAGTAGCGCCACCTTGATATCGTCGAGCACGTCGAGGATGCGGCCGGCGCGGCCGACGGCTCGGCGCTTGCGCTCGGTAGGCGTGCCCACGTCCTGCAGGGCCAGCAGCGCCTCGACGCCCACTATGCCGGAGACGTTGGAGACGGAGGATGCCTGACTGGGGCCTGCGGCCGCCTGGGGCATGGCGATGCGGAAGCCCTCGCCCCCGGCGCCACGCGCGGAGCGCGGGCCCTGGGCCGATCCGACGCCGCTGGAGCCGGTGACCTTCATGCTGCCTATGCCGTCCTGACCAAGTTCAACGCGGATCACTCTTCGGCTTGCAAGCTTGCGGCATGGTTAATGCCGGGCAATTTCTGCCGACGAGATCGCCCTGCCTCGCAGGTTCCGATCTCCTTCGACTGATTTCATTGCCCTTTCCTGAACGCGGGACATGGCACGTCCCTCGCAAGGGACTTTCGCAATCAGTTTGAACCGGTAATCCATGCGCCTCCCCTTCCGCATCGCCTCCGCCCTCATCGTGGCTTTCAGCCTCGTGGCCACGCCGGCGTTCGCCAAGTCGCGGATCAAGGACATCGTCGAGTTCGAGGGCGTACGCGAGAACATGCTCGTCGGCTATGGCCTTGTGGTCGGGCTGAACGGAACAGGCGATGCGCTGCGCAACGCGCCGATGACCCGCCAGAGCCTGGAAGCCATGATGGAGCGGCTGGGCGTCAACACCCGCGACGCCACCCTGAACACCAAGAACGTCGCCGCGGTGATGGTCACCGCCCGCCTCCCCGCCTTCGCCGCAACCGGCGCCCAGATCGACGCCACGGTCTCGGCCATGGGCGACGCCAAGAGCCTGCTAGGGGGCACGCTGTTGGTCACCCCGCTGATGGGGGCCGACGGCCAGGCCTATGCGGTGGCCCAGGGCACCGTGCAGACCGGCTCGATCAGCGCCGGGGGCGCCTCGGGCTCCTCCGTGTCAAAGGGTGTGCCGACCGCCGGCCGCATCGCCTCGGGGGCCATTGTCGAGCGCGAGATCGGCTTCCAGCTGGCCAGCATGTCGACGTTGCGGATGACGCTGCGCAATCCCGACTTCACCACCGCCGGCCGCATCGCCGACGTGATCAACGCCCGCTATCCCGGCTCCGCAAGCGCCGACAATCCGACCATTGTCTCGATCCACCCCGCCGGTGGGCAGAGCATGATGAGCTTTGTCTCCCAGGTCGAGAACCTCTCCGTCGAGCCAGACGGTCCGGCCAAGGTGGTGATCGACGAAGTCGCCGGCGTGATCGTCATGGGCGAGAACGTTCGGCTCTCCACGGTCGCCATCCAACAGGGCAACCTGACCATCACGGTTCGCGAGAGCCCGGCGGTCAGCCAGCCGGCCCCGTTCTCCAAGGGCGGCCAGACGGTGGTGGTCCCGCAGTCCGACGTCTCGGTCGACGAGGAGAAGGGCAAGCAGTTCGTAACCCTGAAGTCGGGCGCCTCGCTGGCGACCCTGGTTGCCGGCCTGAACGCGCTCGGCGTCACGCCCCGGGACATGATTTCCATCCTGCAGACCATCAAGGCTGCGGGCGCGCTCCAGGCCGATATCGAGGTGATGTGATGGCCGACCTGACCGCTGTGTCGATCTCCCCCACCCTGCTGCAGACCCCGGGCTCCGCCTCCGCCGGCGACCTTGCCCGGCGCGGCAACATCAAGGAGACGGCCAAGAAGTTCGAGGCCTCGTTCCTGGGCATCATGCTGCAGCAGATGTTCGAGGGGGTCGAAACCTCCGCGCCCTTCGGCGGCGGGCCGGGCGAGGCGATGTTCAAGTCGTTCATGACCGAGGCCATGGCCAAGAAGATGACCGAGGCCGGCGGCGTCGGCATCGCCAAGGTGGTCGGGACCGAAATGCTGAAGCTCCAGGGGCTTACCTGATGGCGCTCGCAGCAGAAACCGCCGCCGAACGCGTCGACCAGCTGATCCTGCTGACCGAGCGCCTGACCGAGCTGGTGGCCCTGGAGGCGCAGGCCTTCGAGAGCCGCCGGCCGCAGGACGCCGCCCTCCACGTCGAGGAAACCTCGCGGCTGGCCAACCTCTACCGACACGAATCGGCGCGTGTCCGGGCCAATCCAGACTTGGTGAAGGTCGCCGACCTGCGCCAGCGCACCCGGCTGATCCGCGCCACCGAGGCCTTCGACGCCGTGCTCGCCCGGCAGGGCCGCGCGCTGGAAGCGGCCAAGACGGTCACCGAGGGCCTGGTCCGGGCCATCGCCGAGGAGGTCGCAAGCCAGCGGCAGAAGGGGGTCAGCTACGGCGCCGACGCCACCGCCTCGAAGGCCGGCGCCACAGCGATCACGCTGAACCAGCGGGCCTAGCGTTCCGGCGCGACAGCGCTAGGGTCGCGCCATGAGCCGCCCCGAGATTTCCACCGATCCAGCCTCCCTTCGCCGCGTCGGCGCGCCTTGGCGCGCTGGCGGCGTGGCGGTGATCCTGGTCGCCGCCCTGGTCATCGTTGTCGCCAGGGCCCAAGGGCTCGGCCTGCACGCGCCCCTGATGATCGTGGGATTCGCCGTCCTGACGGTGGGCTGGCTTCTGGCGTTCGTTGGCGTGTTCCTGCGCCTGAGGCAGGCGCGACGCTAAGCTCTTGCCTGCCCCGTTTGGCGCCCCTCCCCGCTTCGCAGGAAAGGGATGATTCAAACACTTGTTTGACGCCGCAATAGTGTCTTACATTGCCGAGGTCGCCGGGACGTTCCGGCGATCTACGTTCTCAGGGCGGGGTGAAAGTCCCCACCGGCGGTAATGCCCCTTCGCAAGTGGGGGACGAGCCCGCGGGCGCCTGGCGGTCGCAAGACCGGCAGGGTCAGCAGACACCGGTGCGATCCCGGGGCCGACGGTTAGAGTCCGGTTATGAGAACCGCTGACGGCGCGCGAGGGCTTCGGCTCGCGTGCGCCGGCTGGCGTCTCCCTGAGTCGTGGTTGTTCCAACCCGCCAGGGAAAACAGACCATGACCCAAGCTACTCAGATCACTCAGGAACTCCCCACCGCCAATGGCGCCTATCGGGCCGCGCGGATCGCCTTCGTCCACGCACTCTGGCATCGCGAGATCGTCGAGCAAGCCTACGCCGGCTTTGTCGAGGAGATGGCCACCCTGGGCTTCGGCCCGGAGGTCATCGAGCGTTTCGAAACTCCCGGCGCCTTTGAGATCCCGCTGCACGCCCAGACCCTGGCGCGCAGCGGGCGCTATGCGGCGATCGTCGGCGCGGCCTTCGTGGTCGATGGCGGCGTCTACCGCCACGAATTCGTCGCCCAGACGGTGGTCAACGCCCTGATGCAGGTGCAGTTGGCCACCGAGACACCGGTCTTCTCGGTGGTGCTGACCCCGCACCATTTTCACGACAGCGAGGTGCATCAGCGATTCTTCCACGATCACTTCCGGGTCAAGGGCCACGAGGCGGCGCAGGCCTGCGCCGGCACCATGGCCAGCCTGGCCCGTCTGGCGGCCGCGTAATGGAGACGCTCATCCCACCCGCCGGCTTTTCGCCGCACGACCGCAAGAGCCCTCTGACCGAACCCTGGGAGCCGATCTGGAGCCGCAAGGCCGAAGGGTCTGTGATCCTCGGCCTGTGGGCCGGCAAGGCCCACACCAACAGCCGGGGCTTCGTGCATGGCGGCCTCATTTCCGCCCTCGCCGACAACGCCATGGGCCTGTCCTGTTCGCGGACGCTCGGCGGGGACGCCCGCCTGGTGACCGTCAACCTCACGGTGGACTTCCTGGGCTCCGCCCAGGAGGGCCAGTGGCTGGCGTTCGAAACAGTGTTCGTGAAGCCGGGCTCCAGCCTCTGTTTCACCCAGGCTTTCGTGACAGCCGACGGAAAGCCCTGCGCGCGGGCCAACGCGGTGTTCAAGGTCGTGAAGGCCAGGGAGCTTGCCGCATGAGCGGGTATCTCGTGGCCCACACCGCCATCCACGACCCCGAACGCTACGGCCACCCCGTCGCATCCGACGGCGCCGTTGTGCCGGCCCAGGGCTTCGACTAGGGCGCGCGAAAATCAGGCGGACCTGCCCGTGCGCAGATCATCTGTGCAAACAGACGGCAGGTCCGCGCTTTCGAGAATTCGAATTCCGGGTCAATAATCACCTGGGCGCAGACGACGGGATCAGGTTTCGCCTGCGGATTGAGACTTCAGTGGCAGTCTTCGGAGCCCGGCGGTAGCCCGGCGGTAGCCCGAAATCTGCACATTCCGGCGTTCGCGCATTGAAACAGCGCGCCTGCGCTCGCCAATTGCACAGATGTCGGACCTCATCACTTACCGGCCCCGCAACCCTTCCACCCGCATTGCGATGCGACAGTCGACACCGCAGACAGGGATCAAGAGCGGCCCACGGAGGAACTCCGGGCGTCGCCGCCAAAGGGGGGAACCGCCGCGAAGCGCCGAGCAACTGGGCTCATGAAGCGGGGGTATTATGCGGTTTATTCAGAAGACGTTGCTGCTGGCCGGGATTTCGGGCCTGGCCGTCACGCTGGCCGGCGCGGCGGGGGCCGCCGACGCCGCGGTTGACGCGAGCAAGGCCAATTCGGTCGACGAACTGATCGTCACTGGTACGCGGTCGACCTCGCGCACGGTCACGCAGAGCCTCGCGCCCATCGATGTCCTGTCGGCCTCGGCCATGGACAAGAGCGGCAAGATTTCCACCCGCGACCTGATCTCCACCCTGGTGCCGTCGGCCAACACCTCGAACTCGGGCGCCGGCGCGAGCTTCGCGATCAAGACGCTGTCCATCCGCGGCCTGGCGGGCGACCAGTCGCTGGTGCTGGTGAACGGCAAGCGCCGGCACAACACCTCGATCCTGTTCGTCAACGGCACGACCCAGAACGGCCAGTCCCCGCCTGACCTCGACCTGATCCCTTCGCAGGGCATCCAGCGCATCGAGGTGCTGCGCGACGGCGCCTCGGCGCAGTACGGCTCCGACGCCCTGGCCGGCGTGGTCAACATCATCCTTAAGGACACCGAGGGCGGCTCGGGCCAGGTGCTCGCCGGGCGGACGGCCTACGGCGACGGCGAGACCGTGCAGGGCTCGCTGAATTACGGCTTCAAGCTGGGCGAGAAGGGCTTTCTCAACGCCACCTTCAACGCCCAGACGACAAACCTGATCGACCGCGGCAACCACTCCCCCAACACCGCCGTGCTCTACCCGAAGATCAACGGCCAGCCCGACCCGCGCGAAACGACGACCGACCGCCACAAGGCCCATCCCGGCGCGCCGCAGTCGCAGCTCTACGTGGGAAGCTGGAATGGCCGTTACGATCTCACCGACAGCATCCAGGTCTACAGCTTCGGCACGGTCTCGAGCCGCAACTCGGCCGCCTGGCTGACGTTCCGGCAGCCCACCGCCACCAACAACATCATCTCGGTCTATCCGGACGGCTACGCCCCGCGTCTGATCCTGAAAGATCGCGACTATCAGGACGCCGTCGGCCTGAAAGGCGACATGAACGGGTTCAACTGGGATCTGTCCACGACCCTCGGCCAGAACAAGAACACCTTCTACACCAACTCGCTGAACGCCTCGCTGGGCCCGGCCAGCCCGACATCGTTCTACGCCGGCGCGCTCAAGTTCAAGGAGTGGACCAGCAACCTCGACGTCAACCGCGAGTTCGACATCGGGCTCTACAAGCCGCTGTTCGTGGCCGCCGGCGCCGAATATCGCCAGGACACCTTCACCATCAAGGCCGGCCAGCGGGAATCCTATGTGATCGGCGGCTACATCGCCCCGCCCGGGACCCAGAACGCCGGCGTCGTCACCCAGGGCGGCTCACAGGGCGTCAGCGGCTTCGCGCCCTTCGCGGCCGGCGTCTTCAAGCGCAAGAACGAGAGCGTCTACCTCAACGCCGAACAGAAGCTTTCCGAGAGTTTCGAAATCTCGGCGGCCGGGCGCTACGAGCACTATTCCGACTTCGGCAGCACCGCGACCTACAAGGTCTCCGCACGCTGGGAACCAATCCAGAACTACGCGGTGCGGGGCACCATCTCGACCGGCTTCCGCGCGCCGTCGCTGCAGCAGGAGCACTACGGCTCGTCGAGCACCATCGGCGTCGTTCTGCCGCCGGCTACCACGACCGTGCTCTATCCGGTGCAGCTGCTGCCGCCGGACAACCCCGCCGCCGCGGCTCTGGGCGCGAAGCCTCTGGAGCCCGAGAAATCCACCAGCTATTCGGGCGGCATTGTGGCCCGTCCGATGGCGGGACTGAACATCACGATCGATTTCTACAAGATCAAGATCAAGAACCGCATCCTGCAGACCGGCGTGCTGGGTCCGAGCGTGGCGATCAGCAACCTGCTGGGCGGCCTGGGCCTGAACCCGCAGCAGGCGGTGTTTTTCTATGCCAATGCCGCCGACACCACGACAACCGGCATCGATTTCGTGGCCGACTACCTCACTGATTTCGACCGGTTCGGCACGGTGAAATGGACGGTCTCGGCCAACAAGAACACCAACAAGTTCGACCGGGTGATCCCACCGGCCTTCGGCTTCACCCTGATCGACCGGGTGCGCCAGGGCGACTTCACCACGGGTCAGCCCAGCGACAAGGAAATCTTCTCGGCCGAGTGGAACATCCAGAAGCTGACCGCGACCTTTCGGGCCACACGCTATGGCCGGCTGATCCAGCGGAGTTCGAACCCCCTGCTCGACGAACAGATCTCGCCAACGGGCATCGTCGACCTGGACGTCGCCTACCAGGTCACCGACGCGGTCCGGGTGTCGGTCGGCGCAAACAATCTGCTCAATACTTATCCGGACATCGTCCAGCCCGGAAATCGCGGCGGCGCGAACCCATTCACCTACTACAACCAGTACTCGCCCTTCGGGATTGGCGGCGGCTTCTATTATGCCAAGGTCAACGTCACGTTCTGAAGCTGTAGCATTCAACGAGGGGGATGAGGCCATGACAGGTTCGCGACGCGGCGGGGTCGACCGCCGGCGGCTTCTGTCGCTTGGCGGGACGGCGATCGCCGCCTCTGCGCTGACCACCCCCAGCATGGCCGTGGAGGCCGCCGCGCCGAAGGGGTCAAAGCGCGTCACCGTCACCGAGGGGACCAATATCGCGGTCGCCGCCTCGCCGGACGGCAAGACGCTGGCCTTCGACCTCTTCGGGGTGATCTGGACCTTGCCGGTCGCGGGCGGCAAGGCGACGCGGCTGACCGACGACCTGACCGACGGCGCCCAGCCCGACTGGGCGCCGGACGGCAAGAGCCTGGTATTCCAGTCCTATCGCGACGGAACGTTCCAGATCTGGACGGTGAACGCCGACGGCACGGGGCTTAAGCAGCACACCCGCGGGGCCTCCGACTGTCGCGAGCCGCGCTTCTCGCCAGACGGCCGGACGGTGGCGTTTTCTTCTGACCGCAGCGGCGACTATGCGATTCACACCCTCGACGTGGCGACCGGCGCGATCAAGCTCTGGGCGAGCGCCGAGGGCCAGGCCTGCGAGCCGGCCTGGTCTCCAGACGGCACGAAGATCGCCTTCGCCGTCGAGCGCGCTCGGATCGAGATCGTCGACGCCATGGGCTTGCGAACGGGGGGGCCGCGCATCACCGCCTCGGCCGACCGGATGGTCCCGGTGGAGCTGCACAGCCCAGCCTTCACTCCGGACGGCCAGGACGTGGTCTATGCCGTCATCGACAAGGGCCGCGCCGAGTTGCGCGGGCCCAAGGGCGCGATCGTGGCCAGAGAAGATGTCTTCCCCTTCCGCGCCGCCTGGCTGCCCGGCGGGGATCTGATCTACGCGGCCGACGGCAAGATCAAGCGCCGCGCTAAAGGGACTTCGACCTCAACGACCGTTCCCTTCTCGCTGACCGTTTCCGTGGTGAAGCCGGTCTACAAGAAGCGACAGAAGGACTTCGACGGCGTGGCGCCCAGGACCGTGGTCGGGATCGGAAGCCCAGCCCTGTCGCCGGACGGGACGCAGATCGTGTTCCGGGCTCTGAACGGCTTGTGGCTGCTCAAGGCCGGCAAGGCCGCGCCGCTGGTGAAGGATGGCTTCTGGGCGTGCGATCCCGCCTGGTCGCCGGACGGAAAGACGCTCGCCTATTCCACGGACCGCGGCGGCAGTCTCGACATCTGGCTGCGCGAGATGGCCACCGGCGCCGAGCGCAACCTGACCCGGCATAAGGACGCCGCGCTCTCGGCCGCCTGGTCGCGCGACGGCAGGACCATCGCCTTCCTGGACCAGGCCGGTTCGCTGCACACCGTCGCCGTCGCCGACGGGGCCATGAAGCAGGTGTTCGGGGCGATCTGGGAGCCCGGCAAGCCCACCTGGAGCCTGGACGGCAAGACGCTGGCGCTCGCCGCCTTCAAGCCCTATTCGGCCCGCTTCCGTGAAGGACTGAGCGAGATCCTGACGGTAGACGTGGCCACCGGCGGGGCGACCTACCAGCCGGTGTTCCCGGACAAGTCCCTGGGCACACGCGGCGACGACGGCCCGGTCTGGTCGCCGGACGGGACCCGCCTCGCCTTCGTGTTCGCCAGCCTGCTCTACGTCGCCGAGGTCGACGCCAAGGGACAGTTCAAGGCGCCGCCAAGGGCGCTCAACACCGAGGTCACCGACGCGCCCACCTGGAGCGGTGATTCAAAATCGATCCTCTACCTCTGCAACGGCCAGCTGCGCCTGATCCCGGCGGCGGGGGGCGCGCCAACCACCGTGCCGCACGGCATCACCTGGGCCACCGCCAAGCCGAAAGACCGCGTCGTGCTCCGCGCCGGCAAACTCTGGGCCGGCCTGACGCCGGAGGTCCGCAAGGACGTCGACGTGGTCATCGTCGGCAACCGCATCGCCGACCTGCTGCCGGCCGGCTCGCCGGTGGCCGACGCCAAGGTGGTGGACGCCCGCGATGCGATGGTGATGCCGGGGCTGATCGAGATGCACGCCCACCGGCAGATGCAGGGCTACGGCTACGGCGACCGCGAGGGGCGGCTTTGGCTGTCGCTGGGCGTCACCACCACCCGCTCGCCGGGTTCGCCCGCCTATCACATGGTCGAGGACCGCGAGGCGATCGATTCCGGCGCCCGCGTCGGCCCGCGCTACTTCTCCACCGGCGAAGCGATCGACGGGTCGCGGATCTTCTACAATTTCATGCGGCCGGTGACCGAGCCCGGGCAGATGGCGCTGGAGCTCAGCCGGGCCAAGGCGCTGAGCTACGACCTGATCAAGTCCTACGTCCGCCAGCCAGTGCAGGCGCAGCGCGACGTCATCGCGTGGGCCCATGCCCAGGGTATCCCGGTGACCGGCCACTATCACTACCCGGCCCTTGCCTTCGGCGTGGACGGGATGGAGCACCTGGGCGCCACCAGCCGCACCGGCTACTCGCGCACCGTCAGCGCGCTTGGCGTCAGCTATGAGGATGTCACGGCCCTTTTCGTGGCGTCCGGCGCGCGCAAGACGCCGACCCTGTTCACCGCCTCGGTGCTCTATGGCCAGGACCGCTCGCTGGTCGACGACCCGCGGATCAAGGCGCTCTACCCGCCGTGGGAATACGCCAAACTGACCCAGCGCGCCCAACAGGTCGCAGGGAGCGACATCCGCATCCCGCTGGCGGCGCTGGCGGCCAATGTGGCGCACATCAGGGCGGTGCTGAGGGGCGGCGGCCGGATCATCACCGGTACCGATTCCCCCATCGATTTCAACGGTGTCAGCCTGCATATGAACCTGCGGGCGATGGTCAAGTTCGGCGTGACCCCCTATGAGGCGCTGACAACCGCCACCCGGTTCTCGGGGGAATATCTCGACCAGCCGCTGGGCACGATCGCACCAGGCATGCTGGCCGACATGGTGGTGACGGGCGGCAACCCGCTGGAGCGGATCGAGGACGCTGCGGCCGTCCGCTACACCATCAAGAACGGCGAGGTATTCGACATTCCGACCATCCTGGGGCCTTTCGCCGGGATGAGGATGGCCGACGCCGCGCCGGTGCGGGTCGCGGCGCGCGCGCCTGCCCCGGGCCTGTGGTGGCACGACGCGGCCTATGTCGAGGCGAGCCGCGCGGCCTGCTGCGCCGATCCCTACTGTGTCGTGGCGTCGGACGGCCGGCGGCGGTTCATCGCGACAGAGGCCTGAGCGCGGCCCGGGGTCTCGTGACAGCGGCTCACAAGGCCATGCAGCAATGGTCGTTTGTCGCCGGCCCTCCCGTTCGCGATCCTTATGGCGTTCCAGGAGGCGCCGATGACCGTCGAACGCCTTGATCTCTCAGCGCCGCGAGCCCTCCCCCTCCGCGCGACGCTGCTTCGGGCCTGGAACTGGTGGTGGTGGTCAGTCTGGACCCATGCGGCTGACCGCCACTTCCTGCCCCGTCCGGACCCGCCGCCTGACGAGCGGCGGCAGTCTGGTCTGTGAGCTTGAGTCACGAAACTAGGGCAGAGATGTCGTTTACTGCGCCACTTCGGCGGCGCTATAGGAGGCTGAAGCTTGTGAGCTGAGGTCACATGGCAAAGCGCAGCCAACTCCCACTAACCGCCCTTCGGGCCTTCGAGGCCTTCTCGCGCCTTGGTAAGATGAGCCAGGCGGCCGACGAACTCTGCGTCACCCACGGGGCCGTCAGCCGCCAGGTCCGCAGTCTCGAGCTGACCGTTGGCGTGAAGCTCACACAGGGACCGCGAAACGCCCTGAAACTCACGGACGTGGGCGAGCGGATGTCCCGCGCGCTCGGCCGCACGTTCGACGATCTTGAAAAACTCTTCGTTGACGTCCGCGCCGACGGAGACCGTGAGCTGCACATTTCCTGCGTGGGGACGCTGGCGATGAAGTGGCTGATCCCGCGGTTGTCCGGCTTCCATGCGCGACATCCCGAACTCTCCATCCGGGTGACCGAGGCCTACGGACCGGTGGATTTCGGGCGTGAACCGTTCGACGCCGCGATCCGCCTGACCGACAGGGCCGAGGGTGGGACCGCGACGCCCTTCCTGGACAACTTCCACGGTCCGGTGCTGGCCCCGGCGCTCGCCCGCGCCCCTGGCGGCGTGGACCTTGCTGGGATACCGCGGCTGCACACCCGCCCGCACCGCCAGGCCTGGGACGAGTGGTCCGAGCACACCCAAATGCCGCTGCCCGAGCCGCCGGAGAACCGGGAGTACGACCACCTCTTCTACATGCTGGAGGCCGCTGTCGCGGGACTGGGGATCGGCCTGTCGCCCTGGATCTATGTGGCGAACGACATCGCCTCGGGCCGGCTGGTCGCGCCGTTCGGTTTCACGCCGACGCCGGCCAAGTTCCATCTGGTGATCCCCGACGCGCCGCCGAAACGCGGCCTGGCCGCCTTCCGCGCCTGGCTGATCGAGGAGGCTGCCACGGCCCCGCCGCCCCCGATGGCCGCGGTCGGCTAGACCGCCATCGCCCATCGCCGCAATCGCGGCTTTCGGACATGTGTTGTAAGCGCCGCATTGAGGATTTTGGCCTGTAGAGCGATCTACCGGTCATGGACGCGTCATTCGACACCCCCGCCCTCGCCGACCGGATCGCCGCCCTGCCCTGGGCCGACTTGGCGAAGGAGCTCGACGCCCATGGCGCCGCCAACATCCCGGGCCTGCTGACGCGTGACGCCTGCGATGCGCTGGTCGCCGGGTACGAGGTCGACGCGCTCTACCGCAGCCGGGTGGTGATGGCGCGCCATGGTTTCGGCCGCGGCGAGTACCGCTATTTCGCCTATCCCCTGCCGGATCGGGTGGCCGAGTTGCGGGCAGGATTCTACCCGCCGCTGGCCAAGATCACCAATCGATGGAACGCCCGGATGGGGATCGCCACGCGCTATCCGGCCGAACACGTCGCCTTCCTCGACTGCTGCCAAGCGGCCGGCCAGACGCGGCCGACGCCGCTGCTGCTGCAGTACGGTCCCGGCGACTTCAACTGCCTGCACCAGGACCTCTACGGCGAGCACGTGTTCCCGCTGCAGGTCGCCATTCTGTTGTCCGAGCCCGGCCGCGACTTCACCGGCGGCGAGTTCGTGCTGACCGAGCAGCGGCCGCGCATGCAGTCGCGCGTCGAGGTCGTACCACTGGCCCAGGGCGACGCGGTCATCTTTCCGGTTCACCATCGTCCCGTGCAGGGCGCGCGCGGCCCCTACCGCGTAACCCTGCGCCACGGCGTCAGCCGGCTGCGTTCGGGACGCCGCCACACCCTCGGCGTCATCTTCCACGACGCCACCTAGCGGAGATTTCCATGAGCTACGCGATCACCGGCCTGCCGGTCGAACCCTTCAAGGCCTTCTTCGGCCTGCCAGACGAAGATCTGGCCCGGCTGAACATGGTGCGCATGACGGCCGATACGCCCGTGGGCTATCCCTGCCGCGTGCTGCTGGAGGACGCCCGGCCAGGCGACACCCTGCTGCTGCTGAACCATGAGTATCAGTCGGCGGACACGCCCTATCAGGGCCGCCACGCGATCTTCGTCAACGAGCGGGCGACCGCGCCGAACACCTTCGTCGACGAGGTCCCGCCGGTACTGACGGTCCGCAAGGCGATCTCGATCCGGTCCTTCGACGAGGGCGGCATGATGCTCGACGCCGACGTGGTCTCGGGCGAGGCGGTGGAGAGCCTGATCCTGCGGCTGTTCGAGAACCCGCAGGCGGCCTACCTGCACGCCCACAACGCCGGGCGCGGCTGCTTCGCCGCGCGGATCGACCGGGCCTAGTGTCCCGACGGCGGACCGGCGATGGCCGCGACCTCGGCGGCCGTCACCGGCGTCGGGTAGCTGTTTCCGAAACTGGTGCGGATGTAGGTGATCACCGTCGCCATCTGGGTCGGGCTCAGCAGATCCGTGAACCCCGGCATCGCCGCGCGGCCCTTCACGACCAGCACGATCGGATAGGCCGGGGACCCCAGCCGCGGGTTGCTCGCCAGGGCCGGGAATGCCCCAGCCCCCACCGCGCCCTTCCCATCTGCCATGTGGCAGGCCTGGCAGACGGTCTTGTAGATCTGCTCGCCGGTAACCGGCACGATGGGCTTAGTGCCCCCGGGCCCCGGTTCATCGGCCATGACGGGGCTCGCCGTCGCCAGCAACAACGCGCCGCAGAACGCCAGTCGCAGGGTGCAAGATTGCATCATGCTCAGGCCTCCAGCGCGCGGGTGTGCAGGCGGGTGATGGCGTCAAGCGAGGACAACAACGCCCCCTCCATCCAGCAGCCGATATAGGAAGCGTGCTCGCCGGCCAGGACCACCCGGTTATCCATGGCCACCAGGGTCTGATAGTGCTCCTTGCGCGTATCCTCGTTCCAGCGGGCGCAGCAGCCCATGGCCCACGGCACGCGGTTCCAGGCCACCGAGGCGCCGTTCAGGAACTCCTTGCGGTACTGCTTGGGGTGGAACACCGAGCCCTGCTCCAGGGCCGCCTCGATGCGCTCTTCCGGCGTCATGCCGGCCAGGTGATAGCCGCCCATGCCGGACGCGAAGGCGCCCAGCAGCACCGCCGGCCCGTCCTTGAAGAAGTTGTTGTTGGGATAGGACACCAGGCTGATCTCCTGGTTCGTGAAGCTGTGGCCGCCGTAGATGGCGTCGTCCTCTTCCCAGAACCGGCGGCCCATCTCGAGGCCGATCTTCACCGAGTTGGAATAGGGCACCGCAGCGATTGCGGCCTGCATCTTGGGCGACAGGTTGTTTTCGATCTGGCTGAGCACCGAGAGCGGAATGGTGCAGACGCACCAGTCGGCCTTGGCCTCGCTAACCTGGCCGGTAGCGGCGTCAGCGTAGGTGACGGCGACGCCCTTCTTGTCCTGGTTCACCTTGGTGACCTTAGCGTTGTAGGTGATCAGCGGCTGGACCTGTTTGGCGAAGCCCTCGCCGATCTTGCCCATGCCGCCCACCGGCTGGAACATGGTGGTCTGGAACTCGTCGTTCATGAAGAACGCCATGTTGTTCCAGACGCCGGAATCCAGCACGTCGTGCAGCGGATAGACATCCGACGGCGTCGGCGCGCCATTGACCCCGCCGCCCGGCGGCCGGTCGAACCCGCGGTGGCTCGAGGAGCGCAGGTTCTTGGTGTAGCGCATGTCCTTGTCGAGCATGCCCCAGTTGCGCAGCGCCTCCTTCAGGCGGTCACGGTCCTCCGCGGTCACCTGGGCGTCCAGCGCCTTCTGGTCGATGGCCTTGCCCAGCAGTTCGGCGACATTGCCCTCGAAGTCGGCGGCGACGCTCTTGAATCGCTGCGGGGCGCCGCCGAACGCGCCGGTGTTGTGCACGAAGGCGTTGTGGTTGAACTGGATGAAGGGCTGCAGCTCAACGCCGAACGCCTTGCAGTAGTGCAGCAGCGTCCGGTGATGGTGCGGGATGCGCCAGGGGCCTGGGTTCAGGTAGTTGCCGGCGGCGAACTTCACGTTCTGCGTGGCGCCGCCCATCTCGGTGTATTTGTCGCCGCCATAGAGCGACCAATTGCGGCCGCCCGCCCGGCCCTGGAATTCCAGGATTTTCACGCTGTAGCCGGCTTTGGTCAGTTCATAGGCCGCCAGCATGCCGGCCAGGCCCGCGCCCAGCACGATCACCGAAGCGCCCTTGCGTGCGCCCGACAGCTTCGGCGGGCCCGCGAACTGGGTTTCGGCGGCGTGACCCATGGTGGTCATCGAAGCATAGAGCGCCGACGTCCCGCCGACCATGCCGATGGCGGTCAGCAGTTGCCGCCGCGTTGGTGTTGGAATGCCTGATGCCATGTGGCCTGTCCCCGTCCTGCGCGCCCCAATGGGCCGCAGCATTGGGATGCTCCGCAATCCTATTCACCCCCATCCCCGCATCGCAGCCTTCGACTCATCGCTTTTGAGGCGGCGGCGCGGAACGGCGCCCATAGCGCGGGCGCCGGCGTTCGGCGCGCAGGGCCGCGCGCTTGACCGCGACGGCTGGCCTCGGAAGGCGCTAGACATGGTGGAACCTGTCGCGCCGGAGAGTCACGCCTTGTCCCTACGCCCCGCCCTGATCGCCGTCCTGCTGGCCACGGCCGCCCTGCCCGCGCTGGCCCAGACCCGGGCCGAGCGCGCGGTGCACGAGAGCGTCATCGTCCTCGACACCCACTTCGACACTCCGGCCAACCTCAGCCGCGAGGGCTGGAACATCATGGACCGCCATGACGTAACGGTGGACGGTAGCCAGGTGGACTATCCGCGGATGGTGTCGGGCGGCGTCGACGGCGGCTTCTTCGCGATCTTCACGCCCCAGGGGGCGCGCGGCCCGGCCGGCGACATCAAGGCCCGTGACGCGGCCCTGGTCCGCGGGCTGGAGATCCACCAGATGGTCGCCGCCAACCCCAAGGCCTTCGAGATCGCGCTCACGCCGGAGCAGGCGCTGGACATCGCCAGGCGCGGCAAACGTTTTGTCTTCATCAGCATGGAGAACGGCAATCCGTTCGGCAAAGACCTGACCCTGATGAAGACCTTCTACGCCTATGGCGTGCGGCTGATGGGACCGGTCCACTTCCTCAACAACGAGCTGGGCGACAGCGCCACCGACAAGCCGGAATGGGGCGGGCTCTCGCCGCTGGGCAAGCAGTTCGTCGCCGAGGCCAACCGCATGGGGATCGTCCTCGACGCCAGTCATTCGTCGGACACCGTGCTGGACGACATGCTGGCGCTCTCGAAGGCGCCGATCATCCTGTCGCATTCGGGCTCCCGGGCGATCTTCAAGAGCCCGCGCAACATCGACGACGCCCACCTGAAGGCCCTGGCGGCCAAGGGCGGCGTCATCCAGATCAACGCCTTTTCCAACTACATGATCGCGCCGGTCCATAACCCGGAGCGCGACGCGGCGTTCGGGGCGCTGATGAAGAGGATACAGGCGCCGGGCCGGAAGACGGAGGCCCAGACCATCGCGCTTACCGCCGAGCGCCGGGCGATCGAGGCGAAGTACCCCGCCCCGCGCGCCACCTTCGACGACTTCATGAAGCATGTGCTGCACGCCATCGACGTGGCCGGCATCGACCACGTGGGCATGAGCGGCGACTTCGACGGCGGCGGCGGGCTGGAGGGCCTGGACGACATCACCGCCTATCCGAAGATCACCGCGGCCCTGTTGAAGGCCGGCTATTCCAAGGACGACGTGGCGAAATTCTGGGGCGGCAACGTGCTGCGGGTCATGCGCCAGGCCCAGGCGATGGCGGAAAAGTCCTGACCATGAAGCGCCTGATCCCGATCCTCACCGCCATCCTGAGCCTCGCGGGGCCCGCGTTCGCCCAGGCCCGCCTCGACGAGACGCCCCGCACCGCGGTGATCTCCGCCTTCGGGCCGGAGATGACGGCGCTGGAGGCCGCGACCGGCGAGCGGAAGACCTACACGGTGGCCGGCGCGAGCTTCACGACCGGGGTGCTGGAGGGCAAGCCGGTGGTGCTGTTTCTCAGCGGCATGAGCATGGTCAACGCGGCCATGACGACGCAGCAGGCGCTGGACCGGTTCAGGGTCACCCGGGTTGTGTTCTCAGGCATCGCCGGGGGCGTTGATCCCGCGCTGGATGTCGGTGACGTGGTGGTGGCCGAGCAGTGGGGCCAGTACCTGGAAAACGCCATGGGCCGTGAGACCGCGCCCGGCAAGTATGAGCCGCCGCCCGGTGAGCCGTTGGCCGATAACCTGGCCCCCTTCGGCATGATGTTCCCGCGCGGCGTGGTGGTCACCCGCTCGCCCGGCGTGATGGAGCGCAAGGTCTGGTTCCCCGCCGATCCCGCCATGCTGGCCACGGCGCGCCAGGTGGCCGGCAAGGTCACCCTTAAGCGCTGCAACGGCGCGCTCTGCCTGATCAAGCCGCCGCGCGTGGTGGTCGGCGGCAACGGCGTGTCCGGCCAGAGCTTCGTCGACAACGCCGCCTTCCGCACCTGGGCCTTCGACGCCTTCGGGGCGAAGGTGCTGGACATGGAAAGCGCCGCCGTCGCCCAGGTCGCCTACGTCAACACCACGCCGTTCATCGCTTTCCGCAGCCTGTCGGACCTGGCCGGCGGCGACCCCGGCAAGAACCAGGCCCGCACCTTCTTCCAGATCGCCTCGGACAATTCCGCCGCCGTGGTCCGGGCGTTCCTGGCGGCTCTGCCCTGAACCCTGCTGACACCATGGTGTCAGCAGGCTGCACTTGGCGGGATGTCGCAGCGCGTTTGTTCCGGTTCCGTTCCTGTGTTAGTTCTGAGTCTGCGCACTACATTAAGGGGTCGTCGCCGGGGACCTCTGGGCGGCCTCCAAGCGTTTCTGGGAAAGCATGGCCGAACAGCTGAATCTCATCCGCGTGCGGGGCGCGCGCGAGCACAATCTGAAGAACGTCAACGTGGACATTCCGCGGGGCGAACTGGTGGTGCTCACCGGGCTGTCGGGTTCGGGCAAGAGTTCGCTGGCGTTCGACACCATCTACGCCGAGGGGCAGCGGCGCTATGTCGAGAGCCTCTCGGCCTATGCGCGCCAGTTTCTGGAGCTGATGAGCAAGCCGGACGTCGACCTGATCGAGGGTCTGTCGCCGGCGATTTCCATCGAGCAGAAGACCACCAGCCGCAACCCGCGCTCGACCGTCGGCACGGTCACCGAGATCCACGACTACATGCGCCTGCTGTGGGCCCGCGTCGGCGTGCCCTATTCGCCGGCGACTGGCCTGCCGATCGAGAGCCAGACCGTCTCGATGATGGTCGACAAGCTCACGGCGCTGCCCGAGGGCGAGCGGCTCTACCTGCTGGCCCCGGTGATCCGCGGCCGCAAGGGCGAGTACCGCAAGGAGATCGCCGAGTGGCAGAAGGCCGGCTTCCAGCGCCTGAAGATCGACGGCGAATTTTATCCGATCGAGGATGCACCCACCCTCGACAAGAAATTCAAGCACGACATCGACATCGTCGTGGACCGCCTGGTCACCAAGGCCGGCCTCGAGACCCGCTATGCCGACTCGATCGAGACGGCCCTGAAGCTGGCCGACGGCATCGCGGTCGCCGAATGGGCTGACAAGGCGGAGGGCGAGGACGAGCCGCGACGCCTGCTGTTCTCCGAGAAGTTCGCGTGCCCGGTCTCAGGCTTCACGATCAGCGAGATCGAGCCGCGCCTGTTCTCGTTCAACAACCCTTACGGCGCCTGTCCAGTCTGCGACGGCCTCGGCATGAAACTCGCCTTCGACGCCGACATGGTGGTCCCGGACAAGCAGAAGACCCTGCACAAGGGCGCGATCTCGCCCTGGGCCAAGGGGCCATCGCCGCTCTACACCCAGACACTGCAGGCTCTGGCCCGACACTACGGTTTCTCGATGGACGTACCCTTCGGGGACCTTCCCGAGGCCGCGAAGCAGGTGGTCTTGCAGGGCTCGGGCGCGGAGAAGATTCGCTTCATCTATGACGACAACGCCCGCAAGTACGAGGTCAACAAGACCTTCGAAGGCGTGCTTCCGAACCTGGAGCGCCGCTGGCGCGAGACGGACTCGTCCTGGGTCCGCGAGGAACTGGGCCGCTACCAGGGCGAGACTCCCTGCGAGGCCTGCCACGGCTATCGCCTGAAACCCGAGGCCCTGGCGGTGAAGATCGCCGGCAAGCATGTCGGCGAGGTCAGCCAGTTGGCCATCAAGCGCGCCAAGGACTGGTTCGAAGCGCTGGAGACCAGCCTCACCGACAAGCAGATGGAAATCGCGCGCCGGATCCTGAAGGAGATCATCGACCGCCTTCGGTTCCTGGTGAATGTCGGCCTCGATTACCTGAATCTTTCAAGGAATTCAGGTACTTTGTCCGGCGGCGAGAGCCAGAGGATCCGTCTCGCCAGCCAGATAGGCTCGGGGCTGACTGGCGTGCTGTATGTATTGGACGAGCCCTCGATCGGCCTGCACCAGCGCGATAACGCCCGCCTGCTGGTCAGCCTCAAGGGCCTGCGCGACCTCGGCAATTCAGTGCTGGTGGTCGAGCACGACGAGGAGGCGATCCTCACCGCCGACTATGTGATCGACATGGGCCCGGCGGCCGGCGTCCACGGCGGCGAGATCATCGCCCAGGGCACGGCCGCGGACATCATGGCCGAACCGCGCAGCATCACCGGGCAATATCTGTCGGGCATGCGCGAGATCGAGGTGCCGCAGGAACGCCGGCCGATCTCGAAGAAGAAGGTGCTGCGCGTGGTCGGCGCCACCGGCAACAATCTCAAGGGAGTCACCGGTGAAATCCCGCAGGGGACTTTCACCTGCGTCACCGGCGTGTCCGGCGGCGGCAAGTCCACTTTCACCATCGAGACGCTCTACAAGGCGGCCGCGCGAAGACTGCACAACGCCTCGGACGCGCCCGCCCCCCACGAGAAGATCGAGGGGCTGGAAATGTTCGACAAGGTCATCGACATCGACCAGTCGCCGATCGGTCGCACGCCCCGGTCCAACCCGGCGACCTACACGGGCGCCTTCCAGCCCATCCGCGACTGGTTCGCCGGCCTGCCGGAATCCAAGGCCCGCGGCTATGGGCCGGGACGGTTCAGCTTCAACGTCAAGGGCGGCCGCTGCGAGGCCTGCCAGGGCGACGGCCTGCTCAAGATCGAAATGCACTTCCTGCCGGACGTCTACGTCACCTGCGATGTCTGCCACGGCAAGCGCTACAACCGCGAGACACTCGAGGTGCTGTTTAAGGGCAAGTCGATCTCCGACGTCCTCGACATGACAGTCGAGGAGGCCGCCGAGTTCTTCAAGGCCGTGCCGGTTCTGCGCGAAAAGATGCAGACGCTGAAGCGGGTTGGCCTTGGCTATGTGAAGGTCGGGCAGTCCTCCACGACCCTCTCGGGCGGCGAAGCCCAGCGGGTGAAGCTGTCCAAGGAGCTGTCGCGCCGGGCCACGGGCAAGACCCTCTACATCCTCGACGAGCCCACGACGGGGCTCCACTTCGAGGACACCAGAAAGCTTCTGGAAGTGCTCCACGAGCTGGTCGACCAGGGCAATACCGTGGTGGTCATCGAGCACAACCTCGACGTCGTGAAGACCGCCGACTGGATCCTCGACTTCGGGCCGGAAGGCGGCGACGGCGGCGGCGAGATCGTGGCCTTCGGCACGCCCGAGCAGGTGGCGGCCAACGACAAGAGCTGGACCGGCCGATACCTCGCCGAGCTTCTGGAGCGGCATGAGACCCGCCGCAAGGGGCGGGTAAGAAAGCTGGTCAGCGCCTAGAAAACATCCCTCCCCGAGAGAGGAGAGATGGGCGGTGGAGAAATCCCCACGTTATCCAGGGCGATGGCGCCCCGCCGGGAGCGGTCGAAGTCGAAGCGGACTGCCTTGAGGCTTCCCAGATCCAGCACTGGATTGGCCGCCGCGAAGTCGCCCAGCGACAGGCGGTAGCGGCGCATGACCACCTCAGCCTCCGTCGCGCCCTGGATCTCGGGGAACCTTCGGGTCTGTCCCTTGATCTGCGGATAGAGCACCTGGTCGCGCGACAGCGGCAGGCCAGCCTCGGCGCCCTTGGCGTCGACCAGCACCACTGTCCAGTCCAACGGACGCTTGTCGTCCTTCAGCGGTTTGGCCTTCCCCCTGACCTTCGGCGGCTTGAACCCCTTGGGCAGGCTGGAGATCCCGGCGTCGGCGGCGCTGAACACCAGGTCCGCGCCCGGCCCTGAGACCGCGCCAGCCGGTCCGAGGTCGATGCTGTAGCTGGCGGGTGCCGCGTGCACGCGCTCGTCCCAGCCGACCAGGGCGACATTGCTGTCGAGCGGATGGGCCTTCAGCTTGACGTCCGTCTCTCGCCACACGGACAGGTTCCGGCCCACAATCGCCGCGCCCGGGCCCGCCGCCGTCCCCGGATCGAGGTCCTCGTCGAAGGTCGCTGCCCAGGCCGTGCGGCTGTCAGCGTAGTCTGCCGCCAGATAGCCCCTGGGCAGCCAGGCCGCGCCCCGCCGGGGATCCTGCAGCAGCGGCCGGTAGCCGTCCCGGCCCATCAGCGCCGTCTGCAGGAAGGCGGAAAGATAGACCCTGGCGATCTGGCGCTGTGCGTCGGGCTTCAGGAGCGAACGCTCGTCCAGCAGGAATTCCCACGGCAGGCCCATGTCGTTCCGGCCCCAGCCTGTATTGAACTGGTTGTGGTCGGCGTCCTTCACATAGAGCTGCGCCTTGAAGGTCGGGACCTCCCCGGTGAGCCTGTCACGGGCGTATTGCGAGGACCCCATGAACGAGGTGACATCGCCGTCCAGACTGCCGTGGATAACGAAGTAGTTCACATCCTTGAGCGGCGTCGGCCGCTCGCGGGCCTTGTACTGGCCGTCCACCGGGGCGATCGCCGCCACCGCGCCCAGCTTGAAATGGTAATCGAAGGCCAGCGTCGCGTCGTCGGGATAGTGGTCCAGCGCATTGAACGCCGCGGCTACCGCCACCGCTTCGCCGCCGCGGGAATGGCCGATGATGCCGATATGTTCCATGTCGACCTTGCCGTAGAGCGGGTTTTTCGGGTCGGCGTTCCAGGTCCTCCACTGGGCGAGGTGCTCCAGCAGCATCCAGCCGCGGGCATCGTTCTCCGCCCCGTCCCGGCGCGCCAGGGGATTGATCATGTCGTCCATGGCGCTGTTCAGGAAATTCTCGTCAACCGAGACCAGGATAAAGCCCTGGCTGGCCAGGAGCTCACCCAGGTAGGCGTAGCCTGGGTCCGAGAAATCCTGCATTTCGTGATTGCCGTGGACGATCAGGACCAGGGGAAAAGGCCCTGCGCCTTGCGGGGCCCAGACCCGGCCCTGCACGGGAAAACGCTTCGGATCGAAACCCCAGTAGAAGCAGCGCATCCGCCCGCCCAGGCCCTTCCACTCGGCGTCGAGCCTCGAGCCGTCGACGGTATGCGAGCGCCAGCTCGCCCTGGCCGCGTACTCCGGCCTGTAGCGGTCCGTCCCCGAGCCATAGGTCAGGTAGCGGATCCTGTAGGGCCCGGGCTTTCCGGGGTCGGGCATGGCCAGGGTCGTCCCCGCGAGCCGATATTGCGCCAGCGCCGGATTGGGGTCCCTGGGCGTGCGCAGGAGGCCCACGACCATGACCCCGAGCGCGATGACCCCGAGCGCCAGGAAGCTCAGCGTCCCAAAGGGCCGCCGTGCACGACCCTTTTTCAGCAGCGCCGCCGACGCGCCGGCCGTCAGGCTGAGTCCCATGAGCAGCAGAGCCGCGGCGATCGCCATGCCGGTCTTGTCCCAGACGCCGATCAGGAACATCGCGCTGGGCGGCAGGGCGAGGGCGAGGGCCAGGCTGTAGCGGAGGCGCAGCAGCATCAGGACGCGCGCCATCAGCAGGACGCCCAGCCCCACCACGGCGAAGGCGCCGAAGATCGCCAGGACGCCGAGCACATTGCCGAGGCCGATATGCGGCGCGACATAGGCCAGGAACGAGAACGGCAGGAAGGCCCAGAAAGCCGCCATCGCCCAGGCGGCGCCCGTCCAGGCTATCTCGGACGGCGTGCAGGCCCGCGCGATCCAGCGCCCCGCCTGCTTCCCGCCTGCCCTGGTCCGCGCCCAGATCCGCTTCATGCCCGCCCCCGACAAACCTCAGGCCATGATGACCGCTCAAGGCGACGCTTGCAGGCTAAATCGCCGAGAGGCGGCTTCCCTCAAACAGCCGTTCGAAATAGCGTTGTCACCATTGATTTGAGCTTTTGGAGACGAGCCCTTGATCCTCTACGGCGCCCCGAACCCCGCCCCCAATCCGCGCCGCGTGCGCATCTTCCTCGCCGAGAAGGGGATCGAGCTGCCGGAAACGCTCATCAACATGATGCAGCGCGAACACAAGGCGCCGGAATTCCGGGAGAAGAACTCCATGGGCCAGATTCCGACCCTGGAACTGGACGACGGAACCTGCATCTCCGAGACTGTCGCCATCTGCCGTTATTTCGACGAGACCCAGCCCGACCCACCCATGTTCGGCGTGACGCCGGTGGAAAAGGCCCTGGTCGACATGTGGGTCCGCCGGGTGGAATTCACGATGATGACGCCGGTAGGCAATTTCTGGCGCCACGCCCACCCGCGCACGGCGGCCCTGCTGACCCAGTACAAGGACTTCGGGGAGGCCAACCGCGAGACCTACAAGGGCGCGCAGAAATACCTGGACCGCGAGCTTGAGGGGAAGACCTGGCTGGTCGGCGACACCTATTCGATGGCCGACATCTGCCTGCTCTCGACGGTGGACTTCGCGGACTGGATCGGCCTGCCCATCGAGGACGAGTTCGCGAACCTCAAGGCCTGGCACGCCCGCGCCACCGCCCGGCCGAGCGCCACCGCCTAGGCTTCGGCGGCGTCGCCCAGAAGGTCGCGGTACGCCGCGATCCACGGGGCCTGGCTGAGCACGATGAACGCCGGCATGCAGATGATCGGCACGATGGCCTCAAGCAGATAGCGCCCGGGGTGGCTTTGCAGCGCCTCGCCACCCTCCTCCGACCAGAAGCCGTGGAAGCCGGTCAGCAGGCCCGACAGCACGAACAGCACCAGCCACAGCGTCAGCCAGGCGATCATCACCAGCACGAAGTTCAGGAACCACATGCCGAAGAGCGCGGCGCCGTGACCACGGGTCAGCCGCCAGGAGCCCATGAAGTCGATGCGTCCCTCGGCGAAGCTCATCGGCGCAGTCAGGCCGAACCGCAGGGCTAGCCAGCCGCCGATCCCAAGGCAGCTCAGGCCGACGATCACCGGCCCGCCGCCCATCACCGAGTGCAGCGCCATGCCCAGCGCGACCGCGGGTATCGCGAACACCACCAGGGCGCAGACCATGATCAGCACGATCACGAAGAGCCGCCCTTCGTCCCGGCCCAGCCGCAGGTGCAGGAAACCGGGCGCCTCTGGGCGCAGCATCAGCCGGTAGAGACCGACGATCAGCATGGTCTCCAGCAGGCCGGTGGCCAGGCCGCCGGCAACGGCGCCGATGGCGGCGGCGGCCGACGAGGTCCCGTCCCCGGCGGCGGCAAGGTCGATCCCGACGCCGACGACCACGGTGACCACGATCACGGCCACCAGGGCCACGAGGTTGAACACCCCCCAGCCCACGGCAACGCGCCAGTGCCTGCGCAGCACCTGGACGCCTTCCAGCGCCGCGTCACTCGGCGAAAACACGTTCATGGTCGCCTAGCCGTGCTCGACTCGCGCCCGCAGCGGGTTGGCGGGCTGGTCGCCGTGCAGCTGTTGATAGGCCACGGCGAAGGGGGCGTAGATCATCACGATCTGGATCACCTGAACCAGCATCTGGATGACGAAGGCGGCCAGGCCGATGGCGATGGCTATGGCGGTGTCGCCCTTCGAGACCGCATCCGGCCCGCCGGCCAGCATCACCACCGCGAACCAGATCACTGCGATCAGAATCCAGACCATGATGTAGAAAATGATCGCCAGCACAACCATGCCCAGCACCGGCCAGAAGCGGCCCCGCGTCAGGCGCCACGCCGGGATCATCGACAGACGTCGGGTATGGAAGGTCATCGGCGTCACCAGCGACAGGCGGATGCCGAACCAGACCGTGAGGGCCGCGACGAGGCCGCCGGCGAAGAAGCCGATCGAAGATCCGCCCTGCTCTGCGGCCGCGATGGCGACGAAACCGACAACAAGGCAGATCAGGCCGACGCCGAACAGGATCAGGTTGACAACGGTCAGGCGCAGCTCATCGGCGCCCAGACGCAGATGCATGAAGCCGCTCTCCTCGGGCCGCAGCACCAGGCGGTAGATGCCCGCGGTTATGATCGAGGTCAGGGTGACGGCGAGCAGCAAGACCAGCAGGAACGCCGGCATGGAGTCGGCCAGCTTGGTGGCGATGAACTCCGCGTCCTGCGGCGAGAATCGGCCCTTGCGGGCGATCGCCAGGGCCTCGGCGCCGAGGCTGCTGAACATGATCTTTCCGATAGCCACCATGGCGACGGTGTAGATTACGCTCCAGACGGCGATCGTCACCGGGCGCTCGCGGGTGAGACGGAAGCCCTCCAAAGCGGCCTCGCTCGCCGAAAAACCGTTCATTCTCGTCCTCAAGGCTCGACAGCTGCTCCGAAGGAACGAGTCGGCCACCCCTTTGGCTATAACGTTGGGCGGCTGCGCTGCCGCGCGCAAGGCCCCGCTCGCGAACACGCGCGTTCGTTGCTAGTTAGCCACGCATGAGCATATCCCCAATTCACGTCATCGGCGGCGGCCTGGCCGGGTCCGAGGCCGCATGGCAGATCGCCCGGGCCGGCGTTCCCGTGGTGCTGCACGAAATGCGGCCTGTCCGCGGGACCGACGCCCACCAGACCGACCGTCTCGCGGAGCTGGTCTGTTCCAACTCCTTCCGGGCGGACGACTGGACCGGCAACGCCGTTGGTCTGCTGCATCACGAGATGCGGCGGCTGGACTCGATCATCATGAGCTGCGGCGACCTACACCAGGTGCCGGCCGGCGGCGCCCTGGCGGTGGACCGCGACGGGTTCGCCCAGGGCGTGACCGAGCGGCTGGAGGCCCATCCGCTGATCACCATCGCGCGCGGCGAGATCGCGGGCCTGCCGCCGGCGGATTGGGACAGCGTGATCGTGGCCACCGGTCCCCTCACCTCTCCGGCGCTGTCGGATGCGATCCTGAAGCTGACGGGCGAAGGCGAGCTGTCGTTCTTCGACGCCATCGCCCCGATCATCCATCTGGAAAGCGTCAACATGGACGTGTCGTGGCGCCAGTCGCGCTACGACAAGGAAGGCCCGGGCGGCGACGCTCAGGCCTACATCAACTGCCCGATGGACAAGGCGCAGTACGAGGCCTTCATCGACGCCCTGCTGGCGGGGCCGAAGTCCGAGTTCAAGGACTGGGAGCATGTGCCCTATTTCGACGGCTGCCTGCCGATCGAGGTGATGGCCGAGCGGGGCCGTGAGACCCTGCGCCACGGGCCGATGAAGCCGGTGGGCCTGACCAATCCGCGCGATCCGATGGTGAAATCCTACGCCATCGTCCAGCTGCGTCAGGACAATGCACTGGGCACGCTGTGGAACATGGTGGGCTTCCAGACCAAGCTGAAGCACGGCGCCCAGACCGACATCTTCCGGATGATCCCGGGGCTGGAAAAGGCCGTGTTCGCCAGGCTGGGCGGCTTGCACCGCAACACCTTCCTGAACAGTCCAAGGGTGTTGGACGGCTCGCTGCGGCTGAAGGCCGACCCGCGCCTGCGGTTCGCGGGCCAGGTGACCGGGGTCGAAGGCTATATCGAAAGCGCCGCGGTGGGCCTGCTGGCGGGGCGCTTCGCAGCCGCCGAACGCCTGGGCCGCGAGGCTGTGATCCCGCCGCCGACGACCGCGCTGGGCGCCCTGATCGGCCACATCACCGGCGGACACCTTGACGCCGGCAAGGGCTCGTTCCAGCCGATGAATATCAACTACGGTCTGCTGCCGCCCCTGGAGGGCCCCAAACATGGCGCCGACGGCAAACGCCTGCCGCACAAGGAACGCGGCCGGGCGAAGAAGCGGCTGGTGGGCGAGCGCGCGCTGGCCGACCTGGACGGGTGGATCGGCGGCATGGTGCTGGAGGCGGCGGAGTAGCGGCCTAGATCTTTCCGCGCGCCACCGCGACGGTCAGCCGCAGGCGCCGCGAGATGTCGTTGCGGGACGGGCGACCGGCCAGGGCGGCATGCGCCACGGCGGGAAAGGCCGCCACGCT
>JBBREC010000017.1:0-31489 GCA_038203295.1 Caulobacterales bacterium | reverse complement strand
CCGCTCCACATTGTTGCGGAGCTGGCGCAGGTTCCCGGGCCAAGCGCGGACCTGCAGTGTGGCCAGGGCGTCGTCGGCCAGCTTGCGCCGTGGCATGCCGGTGGCGTCGCAGATTCGCTGGATGAAGTACTCCACCAGGTCGGGGATATCCTCCCGCCGCTCCGACAGCCCCGGTACGTTCACCGGCACAACGTTCAGCCGATGGAACAGGTCCTCGCGGAAACGGCCGGCCGCGATCTCTTCGCGCAGGTCCCGCGAGGTGGAGGAGACCACGCGGACATCCACCTGGACGTCGGAGTCGCCATCCACGCGGCGGAACCGCTGTTCGACCAGAACACGCAGGATGCGCCCCTGGGTCTCGCGCGGCATGTCGGCCACGTCGTCTAGGTAGAGCGTGCCGGCGTGAGCGCGCTCGAAGACGCCGATCTTGGCGGGCCGGCCCCCCTCGCCTTCCTGGCCGAAGAGCTCCAGATCCATGCGCTCCGGGGTCATGCCGGCCGAGCTGATCGCCACGAACTCATTGCGCGCGCGCGCCGAAGCGCCGTGGATCAGGCGCGCCACGGTTTCCTTGCCCGAGCCCGGCGGACCGGAAATCAGGACGCGGCTGTTGGCGCCGGCGAGCTTGGCGATCATCTGGCGCAGCTGCTGGGCGGCCATCGACTTGCCGAGCTGGCCCTCGGGCGTGATCGCCTGGGTGCGCAGGCGCTTGTTCTCGCGCTTGAGGTTGGCGGCTTCAAGCGCGCGCTCCACCACCAGCAGCAGCCGGTCGGACTTGAAGGGTTTTTCCAGGAATTCGTAGGCGCCGCGCTTGATGGCGCTGACAGCGGTCTCGATGTTGCCGTGGCCGGAGATCATGATCACAGGCATGTCGACGTCCAGGGACTTGACCATGTCGAGCAGCTCAAGCCCGTCCATGCCGCCACCGGCCATCCAGATGTCGAGGATCAGCAGCGCCGGGCGCCGCGCCCGGATGGCGGCCAGGGCTGATTCCGAGTCCGAGGCGGTTCGCACCGCATAGCCGTCGTCGGAGAGGATCCCGGCCACAAGCTCGCGGATATCCGCCTCGTCGTCGACTACCAGAACGTCTGACGCCATCATCCAGCCTTTCAAGCCGTAACGGGGTTCGCGGGAGCCGGCGCGGAGCGAACCCGCGCCGAAGTCGGAAGCCGCAGGATCGCCAGCGCGCCCGCGCCACTGCGCGAATCGGTGAGCTCGAGATCGCCGCCGTGGTCTTCCAGAATACGTTTTACGATGGCGAGACCGAGGCCGGTGCCCTTCTCGCGGGTCGTCACATAGGGTTCGGTCAGGCGGTCGCGGTCCTTGGCAGGCAGGCCAACGCCATTGTCCTCGACCTCGAATGCCACGCCGGCGTCGTTGGAGACCAGCCGCACGCGGATGCGCCCCTTTTCGGACTGCCGCCGCGCGCCGACGGCCTCGGCGGCGTTCTTCAGCACATTGGTCAGCGCCTGGGCCAGCATGCGGCCGTCGGCAACGACGCTGACCTCGGGAACCGGGTCCATCAGCTCGACGTCGATGTCCGGGCTGGCTACGCCCTGCGCGAACACCGCGGCGCGGATCAACTCGGTGGCGTCGTGCTCCGCGAACTTCGGGGCCGGCATGCGGGCGAAGGCCGAGAATTCGTCGATCAACTGCGTGATGTCGCCCACCTGCCGCACGATGGTGTCGGTGCAGCGGTCGAATATCTCCAACTCGGCGGGCGCGATGTCCTTGCGGAATTTCTTGCGCAGGCGCTCGGCGCTGAGCTGGATCGGGGTGAGCGGATTCTTGATCTCGTGGGCGATGCGCCGCGCCACGTCGCGCCAGGCGGCGTTGCGCTGGGCCGTCACCAGCCGGGTGATGTCGTCGAACGTGAGCACCAGCCCGTCCTCGCTGCGGCTGGCGCGCACCCGCAGACGGCGTGTCTCGCGGCCGCGCACAACGTCGATCTCGGCTTCGGCCTCGGCGCCGCGGCTGGCCTGGGCCGCCACGGCGGCGATCTCGGGGGCCAGGTCCTGCAGCCGACGGCCGGGGCCGTGGTCGGCTGGCAGGTCCAGCAGCACCTCGGCCTGGCGGTTGGCCGCCGAGATCCGGCCGCGGCCGTCGAGGCCGATAACGCCTGCGCTCACCTCGGCGAGCACGGTCTCGATGAACTGGCGGCGGCGCTCGGCGTCCTCATGGGCGGTCCTCAACGCTTCCTGTTGCGCCTGAAGATCATGCGTCATGCTGTTGAATGCACGAGACAACACGGCAATTTCTTCGGGATCAGCCTCGGCGTCAACGCGAGCGCTGAGGTCGCCTCCGGCGACGCGGCCGGCGGCCTGCACCAGCCGGGCGACCGGCGCCGAGATGGTGTTTGCTGCGTACATGCCGAGCCAGATGGCTCCGACCAGCACCAGCAGGGCGGTCTCGGCGTAGCTGAGCGCGAAGATAGTCTGGATCCGCTGGCGGCTCTGGGCGGCCTCACGGTAGGCGATCAGCGAGGCGTCGGCCTCACGCAGGTGGTTGATGATCCCCTTCTCCACCGGCCGGACAACATACAGATAGGCGTCTGGATAGCCGCGAAGGCGGTAGACGGCGCGCATCAGGTCCGATGTGTCGAACGGCGCGACCGAGATCAGGCCATCGTCTGCCGCCTTGAAACTGGACGCCGGCGGCAGGACGAACAGCGGCGCATCGGCGCTCTCCGCCCTGGCCAGCACGCGGCCGTCCCTGTCGATGAGATAGGCTGCGGGAAAGGCGTGGTAGGAGGCCTGGACCGCCAGATAGTGGCTGAAGGCGATCGGGCTTTCCTGCAGGCCCTGGGCGGCGCGGTTGAGGTCGGCGCCCATCAGGGTCACGTGGTCGCCGATGTATCGCTTCTGCTCCTCGACGTAGGACCGGGCGACGGTGGCGGAATTCTCGACCACGGTCTGGACCCGGGTGGAGAACCAGTTCTCGACGCCGCGACTGACCAGCACGCCATAGAACAACGCCACCACCACGGCGGGGGCTACGGCGGCAAGCGCGAAGAGCGTGACGAACCGCAGATGCAACCGCGCGCCGGCGTCGCTGTCGCGGGCGTTGAGCAGGGCCACAAACCTGAGCGCCACAACCGTGGTCAGCGCCAGGATCAGCACCAGATTGAAGCCGAGGACCGTAAGGATCAGTTCGCTGGTCGGCCCCAGTGGCCCCGTTGCCGGGGGCGAGGCGGCCAGCAGGATGGCGAGGCCCGTAAGGCCGGCGGCCACGCCATAGCCCACGCCGAGGACCACGCGGGACTGTAGCGCCCGCCACAGGCGCGCCGCGCCGGCGCTGGTCAGCTGCTGGGAAAGCCACGACATCAAGCTGGGAGACTAGGGAAGTGTGCCCCAAACTCAACAGCTATGTTGCCAATAAGCGTCAGCGCCGGCCGCGCGCCATCTCGACTCCGAGGTCCTGGATCTTCTTGCGCAGGGTGTTTCGGTTGAGGCCGAGAATCTCGGCCGCCCGCACCTGGTTGCCGCGGGTGGCCGACAGCGTCAGCTGGATCAGCGGCCGCTCCACCTCTTCAAGCACCCGGTCGTAGAGTCCGGCGGGCGGCAGGCCATCGGGCTGGTCGGCAAAGTAACTGGAAAGTTTGCGCTCGACGATCTGGGCCAGGGTCGCCGGCCCCTCCTCTCCGCTTACCACCGGCTGATGGTCGGCGAGCTCGCGCTCGACGATGCGCGCGGTGATCAGATCCTCGCCGTAGAGGGCGCAGATGCGGCGGACGAGGTTTTCCAGTTCGCGGACGTTGCCGGGCCAGGGGTGCTGCTTCAGGCGGTCCAGTGCGCCCGCGTCGATGGTCTTGGACGGCAGGCCCTCGCGGTTGGCGCGCAGCAGGAAGGCGCGGGCCAGGTCCGGGATGTCGTCCGAACGGTCGCGCAGCGGCGGAATGCGCAGCGGTGCGACGTTGAGCCGGAAGAACAGGTCCTCGCGGAAAAGTCCCTGCTGGATCAGGCCGCGCAGGTCGCGGTTGGTGGCGGCGATGATCCGCGCATTGGGACGCCTCTGAGTCTTCGGATTGAGGGTCGGCTCAGAGCCGTCGATGACCCGCAGCAGGCGCGTCTGCGCGTCCAGCGGCATGTCGCCGATCTCGTCGAGGAAGAGGGTGCCGCCATCAGCTTCCACGAGCTTGCCGACATCGCCCTCCTCCTTGCCGAACAGCTCGGCTTCGACCCTTTCGCGGGGGACGGCGGCTAGGTTGATGGTGACGAACTTGCCGTCGCGGCGGCGGCCCATGTCGTGCAGGGCGCGGGCCACCAGCTCCTTGCCGGTGCCGGACTCGCCGGTGATCAGCACCGTCAGGTCGGCGCCCACGAGGCGCGAGATCGTGCGGTAGACATCCTGCATCGGCCCGGACCGGCCGATCAGCGGCAGGCGGTCGTCGCGCACCGCGCGCGCCTGGGCGCGGGTCGCCTCGGCGTCGGCCGGCCGCGACAGGGCACGCCGCGCCGCCGAGGTCATGTCGTCGAGGTCGAAGGGCTTGGGCACATATTCGAAGGCCCCGGCGTCGGCGGCGTTGACGGCGGTGATCAGGTTGTTCTGGGCGCTCATCACGATGATGGGCAGCTTCGGCCGTTCCTTGCGGATGCGGGGCAGCACGTCGAAGACGTTTTCGTCGGGCATCACCACGTCAGTGATCACCAGGTCGCCCTCGCCTTCCGAGCACCACTTCAGCAGGGTTGAGGCGTTGCCGGTGGCGCGGACCTGGTAGCCGAGCCGGGTAAAAGCCTGGCTCAGGACCAGCCGGATCGAGGCGTCATCGTCGGCGATCAGGATTTTCTTGCTGGCGGCGTTCATGCCGTGAGGTCCTCTTCGGTCGCGATCGGCAGCAGCACCCGGAAGACCGTCCGGCCGGGTTCGGAGTCGAAGTCGAGCAGGCCCCCATGGGCCGCCACCAGCTTGGCGACCAGCGCAAGGCCCAGGCCCGCGCCATTGACCTTGGAGGTGACGAAGGGCTGGAAGAGGTGCTCGCGCAGGTGGTCGGGAACGCCCGGGCCGTTGTCCGTGATCCGGACCTCAAGCGGGGCGCCGCGAAGGGTCTGGCCCTTAGCCGCGCGGACCCGAACTCCGTGGCGGTAGGCGGTGTAGATGCCGATCTCGCCACGGCCGTCGCCCCTCGAATGGGCGGCCTCGGCGGCATTCTTCACGAGGTTCAGGAACACCTGGATCAACTGGTCCTCGTCGCCAAGCACCGGCGGCAGGGAGGGATCGTAGCCCTCCTTCAGCACCAGCCCGTCGGCGACTCCGTTGGCGGCCAGCGCCCGCACCCGGTCCAGCACCTGGTGTATGTTCATCGGCGTCAGCGACGGGAGCGCGTCGTCGGAGAAGGCTTCCATCCGGTCGACAAGACGGCGCACGCGGTCGGTCTCGTCGACGATCAGTTGGGCCAGCGGGGCGTCTTCGGCCTTGGCTCCCGACTTCAGCAACTGGGCCGCGCCACGAATGCCAGCCAGCGGGTTCTTGATCTCGTGCGCCAGCATGCGGCCGAGGCCCACGATGGAGCGCAGGCCCGCGGCCTGGTCCTGCACACCGCGCTCGGCGCCCAGGCCGTGTTTAACGGTGAGGGTCAGAAGCACGGAACCGTCACCAAGCGGCGCCGCCGCGCCGTCCGCCTCGAAGGGCGGCAGGCCGAAGAGGGTGATGTGAACCCCGCGCTCGCGGACCTTGGCGCCCTCTTCCAGCGCCCGGTTGAGCAGCGAGACCAGGGCCGAGCCCGGCGGCAGGGCGGCGCTGAACCGACCTCGCGCCAGCAGGCCCAGGCCCTGGCCAAACAGCGCCTCGGCAGCCTCGTTCACTGCGACCAGCGCGCCGGTGTTGTCGACCACCATCGCCGGATCGGGGCTGAGTTCGAACGCCGCGGCTTTCAGGGCGAAGACGTCGACGCCAAGCGATTGCGGCAGGGTGCGCCAGGTCATGCGGCAAGCCTCCGCTCGGGTTCGGACCAGAGGCGGGTCAGGCCCGCTTCAATGGCGGCGGGGTCGTCCAGCCGACAAAGCACGCCGCGCGCCGCGCGTCTGGCGTCAGCGCTTTCCGGCCAGGGCGCCTGTTCGATGTAGGCGGCCAGGTGTTTGCGGAAGATTTTCAGGCCCAGTCGGTCGCCATAGAACCGCAGGCTGTCGCGGAAGTGATCGAGGGCGATGGCCAGCCGCGTGTCGGCGTCGGGGGCGGTGAACCCCTGGCCCAGCAGCGCCGCCTCGATCTGGGCGGCAATCCACGGACGGCCATAGACGCCCCGGCCGACCATGACGCCATCCGCGCCCGAGGCGGCGAGTGCGGCCCAGGCGGAGGCGCCATCGGTGATGTCGCCGTTGACGATGACGGGCACGGAGACTGCCTCCTTCACGGCGCGGACGGCCGACCAGTCGGCGGCGCCTTTGTAGAACTGGCAGCGTGTACGGCCGTGTATCGTCACGGCCGCGACGCCCAGCGCCTCGGCCCGGGCGGCGATGTCGGGGGCGTTCTTCGAAGCATCGTCCCAGCCCAGGCGCATCTTCACTGTCACCGGCACATCCACGGCGGCCAGCGCCGCGGCTATCAGGCGCTCGGCCAGTTCCGGCTCCCGCATCAGCGCCGAGCCGCATTGGGCGCCGGTGACCTCGCGGGCGGGGCAGCCGAAGTTTAGGTCGATGATCTGGGCGCCGGCGGCCTGGGCCAGACGCGCCCCCTCGGCGATGTGTTCCGGGTCGCGGCCGACCAGTTGCACGACCATCAGCGGCAGGCCCTCGCCCACCGCCGCGCGGCGCACCACGTCGGGTCGGCCTTTCGAAAATTCCGCGCAGGCGACCATCTCGGTGGCCACGTACGCGGCGCCAAGGCGGCTCGCCGCCTGGCGAAACGGCAGGTCGGACACCCCGGTCATCGGCGCGATCCAGGCCCTGCCGCCGACGGCGACATTTCGAAGCTTGAGCGAATTGCTCATTTTGTAATCATCCCCACCGCTTCATTTCTAGGCATATTGTGCAGTGCAGTAAACCCCTCCTGAACTGGACAACATCCGCCGGACCCCTAAACACGCAGCCATGAGCTTTTCCGCGGTCGTCGTCGCAGCGGGGGCCGGCCTCCGCGCCGGGCCCGGAGAATCCAAGGCCTGGCGGATGCTGGGCGGTCGCGCATTGATCCGCTGGTCGGTCGAAGGTCTGCTGTCGGCCGGCGCGCTGGAGGTCGTGGTCGTCGTGGCCGCTGATCGCCTGGACCAGGTCGATGACGTCATGGCCGGTCTCGCCGGCTGGCGGGCCGTCGCAGGGGGAAAGACCCGCGCGGACTCGGTGCAGGCGGGCCTTGCCGCCCTGGCCGGCGCGCCTGACCAACCGGTCCTGGTGCATGACGCCGCCCGGCCGTTCGTGACTCGTGCGCATGTGGACCGGCTGCTGGTGGCGCTGGCGCAGGCCGACGGTGCGGTTCCGGCCCTCCCCGTCCCCGACACCCTGAAGCGGGGTAACGGCGTGGTGGCCGAGACGGTGAGCCGCGAGGGTCTCTGGCGCGCGCAAACGCCGCAGGCCTTCCGCCGCGACCGATTGCTTGCGGCCTACGCGACCTGGCCGCGTAGCGAAGAGCCGACCGACGACGCTTCGATCATGGAGCGGGCCGGAGGCAAGGTCTCACTGGTCGCCGGCGATCCGATGCTTATGAAGCTTACCTACCCTGAGGATTTCCAGATGGCCGAAGACCTGGCGGGCGGACAACGGCTGGTGCGGACCGGCTTTGGGGTCGACGCCCACAGGTTCGGCCCGGGCGACTCTGTCTGGCTGGGCGGCATTGAGATCCCCCACGACCACGGGCTGATCGGCCACTCGGACGCCGACTGCGGCCTGCACGCGCTGACTGACGCCCTGCTGGGCGCCATTGCCGAGGGCGATATCGGCGACCACTTCCCGCCGTCCGATCCGCGCTGGAAGGGCGCATCCTCCGACCAATTCCTGCGCCACGCCGTGACGCTCGCGGCGGTCAAGGGCGGCCGGATCCTGAACGCCGACCTCACCCTGATCTGCGAGCGCCCGAAGATCGGCCCGCATCGCGACGCCATGCGCGCCCGTATCGCTGAATTGCTGGGCCTGCCCGTCGACCGCGTGAGCGTGAAAGCCACGACGACCGAAGGCATGGGCTTCACCGGCCGTGGCGAAGGTCTGATGGCCCAGGCTGTCGTGACCGTCGAGACGCCGGTCTAGGAAGGCCTGCCCATACGGCCTTAGCGCCCTACTCTCCGCCGGCCATCTTCTGACGCATCCGCCGCCAGAGCGCGCCGGCGAGGTTGGTGTAGTCGTCGGTCCAGGGGCGCGCCAGGTTGGGCTTCGCGACGGTCCATCGCCTGTCGCCCCGGAACCGCTCCAGACCCGCCTGAGAGCGTGCGACGATCACAGCATCCTCGGGCGAGGCCCAGATCGCAGCGTCGGCGGCGTTCGGCCGGTACTGCTGCGCCAGAGCCACGCCGCCCGCCGCGATGGCCACGGCCTGGGCCGGGTTGTTCAGTTCGAGGTTGCGGTTCGACAGGTGCAGGATCAGTACGCCGTCCGGCTTGATGTGGGTCAGGTACCCGCGCACGGCCTCAACGGTCAGCAGGTGAGCCGGGACGGCGTCGGAGGAGAAGGCGTCGATCAGCAGGACGTCGTAGAGATCAGTCGGTTGCTTCGCCACCGTCAGCCGGGCGTCGCCGATGACGTAGTCGATCGGCCCTTTGGCGCACTCGGTCGTATAGGTGAAGTGCGCCGGGTCGGTGGAAATCCGCACGACGAGCGGATCGATCTCGAAGAAGGTCAGCTGGTCCGCGGCCCGCACATAGGCAGAAACCGAGCCGGTGCCCAAGCCGACGGCGCCGACGCGGATGGCGGGCTTTTCCCTCTGCAGAGCGCCGAACACCTGCCCGATCGGCGTGCTGGGTGCATAGTAGACCATCGGTCGGCAACGGAACCGCGGATCGACGGCCTGGGCGCCATGCAGGGTGGTGCCGTGGGCCAGCATGTTCACGCGGCCGCCAAGCGCCGGCACGGACGTTTCCGACTGACGGAGCACGCCAAAGAAGCTGCGCCAGGTCTGGTTGGCATCGACCCTTTCGGCCGCTGCCTGGGCGCCGATCATCAGCACCGTTGTGACCGCGAAGAAAACGACCGCGCGGCTGCGCACCATGAAGGCGCAGATCGCCGCGGTGCCGAGGCATAGCTTCACCAACAGCAGCAGCAGGTCATATTGGGTGAAGGCGCCGATCCCTGGCTTTCCGAAGCTGTGCGGCAGCAGGAAGGTGTTGATCGCCGGCGTCGCCAGGCCGGCGACCGCGCCCAGCACCAGCAGGACCACGATCGCAATCGGCAGCCTGCCCCGGCCCCAGGGTCGGACCAGGCACGAGAGCAGCAGGACCAGAGGGTACTCCCAGACGTTGTTGAACAGCACCGGCGCCGCGAAGGCGTTGAACGCCCCGCCGACCACGCCCCCAAACGACATCCACAGATAGAACTCGGTGAGCCGCGACGGATCGGGCCGCCGCGCCACCAGGGTCTGATGGCACATCAGCGCGGTAAGGAAGAAGGCCGTCAGGTGGACGAAGAGCTGGACCGCGAAATTGGTGGTCCCGAACGGCAGCAGCGCGGCGCACCCCGCGACCGCCGCGCCCTGCAGCACCAGGGTCAGGTCGAACGGGATCACCGGCCTGTCCTGGAACGCGATGATGAAGGTGCCGAGGTAGAGCGCCAGCGGCAGCACCCACAGGAACGGCGCGGAGGCCACGTCCGTGGTGATGTGGGTGGTGACGCCCAGCATCAGACTGGACGGGATGGCGGCCAGCACGATCCAGATCAGCCGGTCCTTCCAGCTGACCGGAGCAGCCGGACTCTCCACCCGGGCGGTGTGAGACGCCGCGTCCCGGGTGCGCGAGACCATGAAGGCCAGGCTGGCCATCAGGAGGCCGAAGGCGGCGTAGCCCCAGGTCCAGCTGAAGGTCTGGCCGTGGACCGTGAGCAGCGGCTCGACCACCAGTGGATAGGCCAACAGCGCCAGCAGGCTGCCGAGGTTCGAGGCTGCGTAGAGGACGTAGGGCTCCTTGCCCTCCTCCGCGCCCACTGTGCGCGCATGCCAGGCCTGCACCAGGGGGGCGGTTGCCGAGAGCACGGCGAACGGCGCGCCGATCGAGACCATCAGCACCCCTAGCAGCCAGATGTTGGGATGGGTCGAAGACGGCGGCCCGAAGAGTTCGTTGACCCGCAGCGGCAGGACCAGCGCGGCGGCGATGAGGGCCGCCGTATGGATAAACGCCTGGGCCCGCACCGAGCGAACCCGCTGCAGCGCGTGGGCGTAGGCGTAGCCGGCCAGCAGGGCGGCCTGGAAGAAGGCCAGGCTGGTGTTCCACACCGACGGACTGCCCCCCAGCTGCGGCAGCACAAGCTTGGCCACCATCGGCTCGACCAGGAACACCAGCGCGGCGCTGGCGAAAACCGTCACGGGAAATAGGCCCGGCGGAGGCCGGAACCCCGGACGAACGGCGGAGGCAAGCGTGGTCATGAGCGCGAATCGCCTTGATAGAGCGACGTAACCGATGCTCTGCTCTGGCCCTGCCGGGGCTTATGAGCCGTTAAGAGGAGCGCTGATGTTTTCGCTTGAGATCGTGACCCTGGCCCGCCTGCTTGTCGACGAGGCCCGGGAAAGGTCCCTGCGCATCGTCACCGCCGAAAGCTGCACCGGCGGGCTCGTTGCCGGGGCGATCTGCCAGGTGTCCGGAGCGTCCGACGTTTTCGAGCGCGGCTTCATCACCTATTCGAACCGCGCCAAGGCAGAGATGCTTGGCGTGCCTGGCGATCTGATCGCCGACCTTGGTGCGGTCTCCGAGCCGGTCGCGCGGATGATGGCCGAAGGTGCGTTGGAGAATTCCAACGCCCATATCGCCGTGGCGATCACCGGAGTGGCGGGCCCCGGCGGCGGGACGCCGATGAAGCCGGTGGGCACAGTCCACATCGCCACGGCGCGCACCAACCACGGCCTTCAGCATCGCCAGGAGTTCTTCGAGATCGAGGACCGGGTCGGCATCCAGTACGCGGCCGTCCAGTCCGCGCTGCAGATGCTTCGCGACCGGATGACCTAGGGCGCGCCGGCGAAAGCCCCCCAACCCGCGCCTGTTGGTTCCCATGACAACGCCCGCCAAACACACCCCGCTGTTCCGTGCGTTGGGCCGCCGTGACATCATCGGGATCCTGCTGAACGCCATGATCGGCTCCGGCATGCTGGCCGCCCCGGCCAAGGTCTTTGCGATCGCCGGCGACTGGAGCTTTCTGGTCCTGCTGGCGAGTGCGCTGGTCATGGTTCCCCTCATCCTCTGTTTCGCTGACCTCGGCAGCCGCTTCACAGGAACCGGCGGACCCTATCTCTATGCCCGCGCCGCCCTACCACCTTCCGCCGCCTTTTCGGTGGGCTGGCTGCTTTGGTTCAGCCAGGCCATGTCGGCGGCGACACTGTGCAACCTGATGATCAGCTACCTCTCAGGCTTTGCGCCGGCGCTTGCTCATGGCTGGCCGCGGACCGCGGTGATTCTGACCCTTGGCGCGGTCCTGACGACCATCGCCCTGACAGGCATCCGACAGTCGGCGCGCGCCAGCAATGTACTGATCGCCATCAAGGTGGCCTTTGTGGCCTTCTTCCTCGCCGCAGGGCTGGCCTTCATCCGGCCCGATCATCTGGCTGTCACGACCACCATCCCGCTGGCGTCGCAGTTCGCCACCGCCATGCTGATATACCTCTTTGCCTATTCCGGATTCGAGCGCGGGGCGGTGATCGCGGGCGAGGCTCGTGAGCCGAAGCGCGATGTGCCGATCGCGCTGGGCGCCAGCCTGGCCGTGGCCACCCTCTGCTACGGTGCGGTGCTGCTGGTCTGCGTCGGCGTGCTGGACGCCCCTGCCGCGACGGACCGCCCGCTGGCTGAAGTGGGACGGCACATTTTCGGCGGCGCGGGCGCGGCCCTGGTCTCTGCCGGCGCGTTGGCCGTGATCGTCGGCACTCTGCTGATCATCGTGGTCGCCATGCCCCGGATGCTGCTGGCGCTGGCCGAGCAGGATCAACTCCCGGCCGCTCTCATGATCGTCCACAGCCGTTGGCGCACGCCGCACGTGGCGATCCTGATCTCAAGCGCCCTCTGCTTCGGCCTGGCGGTGTCCAGCGACCTGATCACCGCCCTGACTATCGCCACCTCGACGCGGGTGCTGAGCTACATCCTCTGCTGCGTCGCGCTGGCGCGGCTGGCGGGCCGGCCGGACGCGCCGCTGCCGGCGTTCAGGCTGCCGTTCGCCGGCCCCGTCGCGGCTTTCACCGCCTTGCTCTTCACTGGCGTGCTGGTGATCGGGGCCTGGAAGGAAATGGTTCCGCTCGCGGTCGTCGCCGGGGTCGGTCTGGCTGTCCTCGCCCTTCACCGCGTTACCCTCGCCCGCCGTGCGACGCCTCAGCCGTAGAGTGTCCGCGCCCGGGTTTCGAAGCAGTCCATCAACCGGTCGACGGCATGGGCGAAATTGGCGGTCAGCAGGGCTTCCAGCAGCCGCGACTTGAACTGAAAATCGATGTCGAATTCCACCCGGGTGGCGCCGTCCCCGGCATCGAAGAACTGCCAACGGTTGGCCAGGCGCTTGAACGGACCGGACAGCAGGGTGACATCGATCTGCTTGGTCGGATCATCACGCCGCACGCGGGTCGAGAAGCGCTCCTTCAGGAAGGAAAAGCCGATCCCGGCTTCAGCGTCGACGGCCTCGACCCCATCGCCAAGCGCTCTGGCGTTCCAGGTGCGCATGGAGGTGATCCACGGCACGAAGTCCGGATAGGCCATGACGTCGCCGACCAGGGCGTAGAGCTGCTCTGGCGTATAGGGCAGCTGTTTGGAGACGTGGTGCCGCAAGCGGCCTACGCCGCCGCTTCCCGGGCGATCCGGGCGGCCTGCAGGCGAGCGAAATCCTCGCCGGCGTGGTGCGACGAGCGGGTCAGTGGGCTGGCCGAGACCATCAGGAATCCCTTGGCGCGCGCGATCTCCTCATAGGCCGCGAACTCATCGGGATGGACGAAGCGGTCGATGGCGGCGTGCTTGCGCGTGGGCTGCAGGTACTGGCCGATGGTAATGAAGTCGACGCTGGCGGAGCGCATGTCGTCCATCACCTGCATGACCTCTTCCTTGGTCTCGCCGAGTCCCACCATGACGCCGGACTTGGTGAACTGGGTGGGGTCGCGCTCCTTCACGCGGTCCAAGAGGCGCAGCGAGTGATAGTAGCGTGCGCCAGGCCGGATCGAGAGGTAGAGCCGCGGCACGGTCTCCAGGTTGTGGTTGAAGACGTCGGGCTTGCTGTCGATCACTTCGAACGCCGCGGCCACCGGCTTGCGCAGGAAGTCCGGCGTCAGGATCTCGATGGTCGTGCCCGGCGCGGCGGCGCGGATCGCGCGCACCACGGCGGCGAAGTGCGCGGCCCCCCCGTCAGGCAGGTCGTCGCGATCCACCGAGGTGATGACCACATGTTTCAGGCCCATCTTCGCCACAGCATCGCCCACGCGGTCTGGTTCGGTGGGGTCCAGCGGGTCGGGCTTGCCGGTGGCGACGTTGCAGAAGGCGCAGGCCCGCGTGCAAGTGTCGCCCATGATCATCATGGTGGCGTGGCTCTTGGACCAGCACTCGCCGATGTTCGGACAGGCCGCCTCTTCGCAGACGGTGACCAGCCCATGGCTTTTCACGATCTCGCGGGTCGCGTTGTAGCCCGGCGACCCGGGCGCACGAACCCGCAGCCAGTCCGGTTTGCGAAGCAACGGCGTATCCGGCCGCGCCTGTTTCTCGGGGTGACGGGGGCGGACCCGCCCAACGGTGTCGATGACCACGGCCATAGCCCCTAGATCGGCGGTCAGGGCCTCCGGATCAAGCCGCGAATGAAACAAGGACCTGATTGCGAGCCGCTCCCGGACCCGCGCCTGCATGGTATTCGATCCTGGCTTAAGCTCACGGACCGTAACCATTCTTTTCATTGCCGAAGCCGGGAGATAGGCTGAGCCAACAATAATAGTTTGGGAGGCGACAGCTCTTGCCGCAAGCATTCGATGTCCGCCAGACCCAGACGACCCTGTTCGACGCGCTGCTCACGGCGGCGCGGAAGAATGGGGCGAAGAAGCAGATTCTCGAGGATCAGGAGCGGAGCCCGCTCACCTACACCGATCTGATCCGTGCGGCCTTCGCGCTGGGCCGCAAGATCAGCGGGTTTACCCGCAAGGGCGAACGCGTCGGGCTGATGCTGCCCTCCAGCTCCGCGGGGGTTGTGACATTTTTCGGCCTGCACGCCTACGGGCGCGTGCCTACCATGCTGAACTTTACGGCCGGCATCCGGAACCTGAAGGCCGCCTGCGAGCTGGCCGGCGTCAAGACCGTGCTGACGTCCCACCGGTTCGTCGAACAGGGCAAGCTGCACGACCTGATCGATGCGCTCGAGACCCTGACGAAGGTCGTCTATCTTGAGGACGTGCGCCGCTCCATCGGCCTGTCCGACAAGCTGTTCGCCGCCGCCGCGGGCGCGTTCCCGACGCGTTTCCGGGTCCCGACCAAGCCTGATGATCCCGGCGTCATCCTCTTCACCTCCGGCAGTTTCGGCGCGCCCAAGGGCGTGGTGCTGAGCCAGTCCAACCTGATCGCCAACTGCCGCCAGATAGCCCAGCACATCCCGCTGAATCCCGACTGGGTGTTCTTCAACCCGCTCCCGATCTTCCACTGTTTCGGCCTGACGGGCGGGGCCCTGCTGCCGATCCTCACCGGGCTCAAGGCCTTCCAGTACCCCTCCCCCCTGCATATCAAGCAGATTCCGGCCCTGGTGAAGGATACCAAGGCCAATGTGCTGTTCGCCACCGACACCTTCATCAACCAGTACGCGCGCTCGGCCGAGCGCGACGAGTTGTCGGGGCTGACCTTTGTGGTCTGCGGCGCCGAGAAGGTGCGCGAGGAAACCCACAACCTGATCCACGAGAAGTTCGGTCCGATCCCGCTGCTGGAGGGCTATGGCGCCACCGAAGCATCTCCCGTGATTGCAGTGAACATCCCCACGGACAACCGCCGCGGCACGGTCGGCGCGATCCTTCCTGGTGTGGAAACCAGGCTTGTCCCGGTCCCGGGCATTCCGGGCGGCGGTCAGCTCTTCGTGCGCGGCCCGAACGTCATGGCCGGCTATCTGAACGCTGCCGGCGGCCTCGATCCGCTCGTCGACGGCTGGCACGACACCGGCGATGTGGTCTCGATCACTGACGATGGCTGGATTTCGATCAAGGGCCGCGTGAAGCGATTCGCGAAGGTGGGGGGCGAGATGGTTTCCCTCACCGCCGCCGAGGACCTGGCCTGCGCGGTCTGGACCGACAGTCGCCACGCGGTGATCGCACTCCCCGATCCCAAGAAGGGCGAGCGACTGATCCTGGTCACCGACCGCCGAGACGCCGACGCCGGGCCACTGATCGAGCATGCCAAGAGCATCGGCGCGCCGGAAATCGCGGTCCCCCGCAGGATCATTCGCGTCGAGGAAATCCCGGTTCTTGGGACGGGCAAGACCGACTACGTCGCCATCCAGCGCATGGTCGACGCCGAGCTTGGCCGGGCTCTCTGACGGCCGGTCAGATGTGCAGGACCTTTCCGTAGGCGTCGAGGACGGACTCGTGCATGGCCTCGCTCATGGTCGGGTGCGGATAGACGGTGGCCTGTAGCTCGAGCTCGGTGGCCTCCAGCGTCATGGCTAGCGCATAGCCCTGGATCATCTCGGTGACTTCGGCGCCGATCATGTGCGCGCCGATCAGCGCCCCGGTCTTCGCGTCGAAAACCGTCTTCACGAACCCTTCGGTCTCGCCCGAGGCGATGGCCTTGCCGTTCACCTTGAAGGGGAAACGGCCGATCTTGATCTCGATCCCCCTATCCTTCGCCTGGGCCTCGGTCAGGCCCACCGAGGCGATCTGCGGCGTCGAATAGGTGCAGCCGGGGATTGGCGCGTTGAGGTTGGCGGGCGCCTCGCCGGCGATGGTCTCGATGCAGTGGACGCCTTCGTGGCTGGCCTTGTGCGCCAGCCAGGGCGGGCCGGCGACATCGCCGATCGCGTAGAGCCCCGGTACCCCGGTCGCGCCGTGGCTGTCGGTGACGATGTGGGTACGCTCGATCTTCACGCCCAGCGCCTCCAGCCCCATGTCCTCGACGTTTCCGACGATGCCGACGGCGACGATGGCCACGTCCGCTTCCAGGGTCTCGGTCTTGCCGCCGGCCTCGATCTCGACGACGACGCCGGTTTTAGTCCGGGTCAGTTTCTTGACGTTGGCCGGCACGCGGAACTTGAGGCCGCGCTTTTCGAAGGCCTTGTGGGCGGCCTTCGAGACCTCTTCATCCTCGACGGGCAGGATGCGCGGGAGGGCCTCGATCACCGTAACATCCGAGCCCAACGCTCTATAGAAGCTCGCGAATTCGATGCCGATGGCGCCCGATCCGATAACGATCAGAGTTTTGGGCGCAGCCTTGGGCGTCAAGGCCTCACGATAGGTCCAGACCCGCTCGCCGTCCGGCTCCAGGCCGACGGCCGGAATGGTACGCGCCCGCGCGCCGGTGGCGAGGATCACATGCTTGGCGGTCAGCTTTCGAGCGCCCACGACGACAATCGGCGCGCCCTGCCCCTTCTCAAGCTTGGCAGAGCCCATGACCACTTCGATCTTGTGCTTCTTCATCAGGAAGGTGACGCCGCCGTTCAGCTGGGCGGCGACCTTGCGTGACCGCTCGATCACCTTGGCGAAGTCGAAACCGCGCTTCTCGAGGATGAGGCCGTAGTCGGCCAAGTGATCCAGCTGCTCGTAGACCTCACCGGACTTCAGCAGGGCCTTGGTGGGGATGCAGCCCCAGTTGAGGCAGATGCCGCCAAGGAGTTCACGCTCCACGATGGCCACGGTCATGCCCAGCTGCGCCGCGCGGATTGCGGTGACGTAGCCGCCGGGGCCGGAGCCAACGATGACGACGTCGAAGGAATCGGCCATCAGAGCAGCGCCTCGATCGCGCCTTCCAGCGCCTGGGGTTCAAGATTGGGAGCGAAACGGCCGGTCACCTGGCCCTTGCGGTCCACCAGGAACTTGGTGAAGTTCCACTTCACTCCCTCGGTCCCGAGCACGCCCTTCTTCGCCTTCTTCAGGTAGGCGTAGAGCGGGTGCGTCGCCGGGCCGTTGACGTCAATTTTCCGCATCATCGGGAAATCCACGTCATAGGTCAGGGAGCAGAAACTGGCGATCTCGGCCGCGTCGCCCGGTTCCTGGGCTCCGAATTGGTTGCAGGGGAAGCCAAGCACAACCAGGCCCAGGTCCTTGTATTTGCGGTAAAGCGCCTCGAGGCCTGCATACTGGCCGGTGAAGCCGCACTTCGATGCGGTGTTGACGATCAGGACCACCTTTTCCCGGTAGTCCGAGAGTGGGGCGGGCTTGCCGTCCAGAGTCTCGGCGCTGAAGTCGTAAATGCTCATGCGCGGCCTCAGACGATCATCGTGATCGGGTCTTCGATCAGGGGCTTAAGGGCCGCCAGGAACCGCGCCCCGACCGCGCCGTCCACCACCCGGTGATCGCAGGTCAGGGTGACGGTCATGACGGTGGCGATGGCCAGCTCATTTCCGCGAACCACCGGCCGCTTCTCGCCTGAGCCCACCGACAGGATAGCGCCCTGCGGTTCGTTGATGATCGAGGCGAACGACTTGATGCCGAACATGCCGAGGTTGGAGATCGAGAAGGTGCCGCCCTGGAATTCCTCGGGTTTCAACTTCTTGGTCCGCGCCCGCTCGGCCAGGTCCTTGGCCTCGGCGGCGATGACCGCAAGACCCTTGGTCTCGGCCGCGCGGATGATCGGGGTGATCAGGCCGCCGGGCACGGCCACAGCCATGGCGATGTCGGCGTGGTGGTGCATGGCGATGCCCTCCGGCGAGTAGGAGGCGTTGGCTTCCGGCACCTGCTTCAGGGCCACGGCGACAGCCTTGATCACCATGTCATTGACGCTGACCTTGCCGCCGGACTTCTCCAGCATGGCGTTGATCTTCACCCGCGCGGCCAGGAGGGCGTCGATCTCCAGGTCGATAGTCAGCGGGAAGTGCGGCACGTCGCGGAAGCTGTCGGTCATCCGCCGCGCGACGGTCTTGCGCATGCCGTCGAGGGGCACGAGGTCGTAGGAGCCCGGCGCGATACCCATCTGCTCCAGCGACTGGGCCTGGCGCGGCGCGGCCGCTGCGACCGGCGCGGACGCGGGCGCGGCCACAGCCGCCGCCTTGGCCTGGCCGGTCGGGGCATTCTCGACGTCGGCCTTGATGATCCGGCCATGAGGGCCGGAGCCCGTGATTGCGGCTAGGTCCAGGCCCTTCTGGTCGGCAATCCGCTTGGCCAGCGGCGAGGCGAAGAAGCGTCCGCCGTCCGTGGCCTTGGGAACAGGCGCGGCGAGCGTGGCCGGTGCGGGAGCACGTTCCGCCTTGGCTTCCGGCGCAGGGGCAGCTGCAACCTTCGCAGGCTCGAGGGCCTTGGGCGCCGGCGCGGCCGTTTCGCCCTCACCGCTCAGCCGCGCGATCGGCGCGTTGACCTTCACCTCTTCGGTGCCTTCAGCGACCAGGATTTCCTGGACGACGCCTTCGTCGACAGCTTCCACTTCCATGGTCGCCTTGTCGGTCTCGATCTCGGCGATCACGTCGCCGGATTTGACCGTATCGCCGACCTTCACGTGCCACTTGGCTAGAGTTCCCTCCTCCATGGTGGGCGACAGGGCGGGCATGAGGATGTCGATGGGCATGGCTCAGGCGTGCTCTTTCGAGAGGTGCGCGAGGCCGGCGCCGTTGGCCTCCCAGTTCTGGCCGTCGAAGTCCTCGATGACCAGTTCGACGCCGTCGACGCTATCCAGGCAGCGGGCGTTGACGCTCCAGCCGTCCGGGTTCGAACGCGGGCGATAGAAGCTCTTGATCCCACACTCGGCGCAGAACAGGTGCTTCGCCACCCGGGTGTTGAAAGTGTACTCCGCCAGCCGCTCCGCGCCCTTGACGATGCGAAAGCGGCTCTCTGGCACGATGATGTGCACGAAGCCGGTCTTGGCGCACATCGAGCAGTTGCAGGCCTGCGCCTCGACCACGGCCGGCAGGGCTGCCTCGAAGCGCACGCCGCCGCAGTGGCAGCCGCCGCCATGCCAGTGGAAGGCGGCTGGACTCACTTGTAGGAGACCTTTTTCGCCGCCGCGACGATCTTCTCGATCGAAGGCATGGAGAGCAGCTCCAGGTTGGCCGCATAGGGCAACGGCACGTCCTCCTGGTGAACGCGGACCGGCGGGGCGTCCAGGTAGTCGAAGGCGTGCTCCAACACCTTGGCGCAGATCTCGGCGCCGACGCCCATGGGCCCCCAGCCTTCCTCGACGGTGACCAGGCGATTGGTCTTCTTCACGCTGTCCACGACTGTCTGCCAGTCCATCGGGCGGATCGTGCGCAGGTCGACGACCTCGGCTTCGATACCGTCGGCGGCAAGTTCCTCGGCGGCCTTCAGGCAGAAGCCGACCATGCGGGAATAAGCGACAAGTGTGACGCCCGTCCCTTCGCGGCGGACCTTGGCCTTGCCGATGGGAACCACCCAATCGACACCATCCGGGACATCGAACTCCTGGCCGTAGAGCATCTCGTGCTCCAGAAAGACCACGGGGTTTGGGTCGCGGATGGCGGCCTTGAGCAGGCCCTTGGCGTCCGCGGCGTCGTAGGGCGCCACGACCTTCAGGCCAGGCACATGGCCGTACCAGCCAGCATAGTCCTGGCTGTGCTGGGCGCCGACCCGCGCCGCGGCGCCGTTCGGGCCACGGAACACGATCGACGGCCTGATTTGGCCGCCGGACATGTAGAGGGTCTTGGCCGCCGAATTGATAATATGATCAATGGCCTGCATGGCGAAGTTGAACGTCATGAACTCGACGATCGGCTTCAGGCCGGCCATCGCCGCGCCGACGCCCATGCCGGCGAAGCCATGCTCGGTGATCGGGGTGTCGACCACCCGCTTGTCGCCGAACTCTTCCAGCAGGCCTCGGCTGACCTTGTAGGCGCCCTGGTACTGGGCGACTTCCTCGCCCATCAGGAAGACGTCCGGATCGCGGCGCATCTCCTCGGCCATGGCGTCGCGCAGGGCATCGCGGACTGTGACTTTCACGAGATTTACGCCCGCCGGCAGCTCCGGATCGCGCAGCGCCACGACCGCCGCGGCCGGGGCCGCTGCCGGCGCACGGACGGGATCGCCCTTCGCCTCGGCACGCGAGGCCGGTTGGGGATCGTTGCTGGGGGGCGGTCCGGGCGCGGCTGGCGGCTTCGCAGCCGGTGCAGGCCTGGCTGCTTCGCCCTCGCCCGACAGGCGCGCGATCGGCGTGTTGACCTTAACCTCTTCGGCGCCCTCGGCGACCAACAGGGCCTCGACGACGCCCTCGTCGACGGCTTCTACCTCCATGGTCGCCTTGTCTGTCTCGATCTCGGCGATTACGTCGCCGGACTTCACCGTATCGCCCACCTTCACGTGCCATTTGGCAAGCGTGCCCTCCTCCATGGTCGGAGAGAGCGCCGGCATCAATACGTCAGTCATGCCGAGGCCTCCGTGTAGACGTCCGTGTACAGTTCGGACGGATCGGGCTCGGGGCTGGTGCGGGCGAATTCGGCGGCGTCGGCGACAATGCGCTTCACTTCGGCGTCGATGGCCTTGGCCACCGCCTCGTCGGACCAGCCGTTCTTTTCCAGCAGTTCCTCCACGTGGTCGATCGGGTCGCGGGTCTTGCGGACCTCGTCGACCTCGTCCCGCGTGCGGTACGTCGCCGGGTCGCTCATCGAGTGGCCGCGGTAGCGGTAGGTCTTCATCTCGAGGATGTAGGGGCCGTGGCCGGACCGGGCGTGTTCAGCGGCCTTCCTGGCGGCCTCCCGCACAGCGGTCACGTCCATGCCGTCGACTTCCTCGCCCGGGATGTTGAACGAGACGCCGCGCTTGTGGAGTTTGGTCTCGGACGACGACCGGCCGATCGCCGTGCCCATGGCGTATTCGTTGTTCTCGATCACGTAGACGATCGGCAGCTTCCAGAGCTCCGCCATGTTGAAGCTCTCGTAGACCTGGCCCTGGTTGGCCGCCCCGTCGCCGTAGTAGGCGAAGCAGACCTTGCCGTCGCCGCGGTACTTGTTGGCGAGCGCCAGGCCGGTCCCAAGGCTCACCTGCGCGCCCACAATCCCGTGGCCGCCGTAGAAGGCGGCCTCCGTCGAGAACATGTGCATCGAGCCGCCCTTGCCGTGCGACGAGCCGCCCGAGCGTCCAGTCAGCTCGGCCATGACCTCTTTCGGGTCCATGCCGCAGACCAGCATGTGGCCATGGTCGCGGTAGCCGGTGATCATCTGGTCGCCGGGCCGTTTAGCGGCGGCGACCCCGACCGCGATGGCTTCCTGGCCGATGTAGAGGTGGCAGAAGCCGCCGATCAGTCCCATGCCGTAGAGCTGCCCCGCCCGCTCCTCGAAGCGGCGGATAAGCAGCATGTCCCGGTAGTAGGACAGCAGTTCGGCCTTAGTGACGCCACCGCTTGCCGAGGTCTTGGACCCCGGCGCCTTGGGTTTCTCAGCGCCGTTGGCTTTCCGCCGACCGATCGCGCCGGTCTGCTCACGCGCCATGGGTCTCTCCGTGGTCCGTCGAAGGGTCCCTAGAGAACCGCCGAAGCGGCCTTAAGGCTTCAACCGAATCACATAGTCCCTAGGGTCGGCGAAGCCTAGCAGGGAGCGCGCTCTTTCCTCCAGGAGATCGGCGGAAAGGCTGGTGTCGCGAAGGAGCCGCGCCCGCATTTCCAGATCCTGACGCTGGGCGCGCACCTTGACCAGCTCCTCCGTCTTCGCGACCAGGGTCGCGTCGCGCTGGTTCGAAGTGAGGATGCCCCGGTCGCCAGTGAAGGCGTGAAAGCCGAAATAGAAGATCAGAAACGCAAGCGCCGCGGTCGGCAGATAGGGGCGGAGGCGGGCGATCACGGCGAATCCCTGAGGCTGATCGCACCACTTCGTCCCAAGAGGTTTAACGAGGGACTAACCACGCTGTTTTGCCTCAGGAAAGCCGCGCTTTCCCGCGAAAATCCCCCGTCAGGAGGCCTTGATCGCGGCGCGGCCAGCGTAGACGGCCTGGTCGCCCAGCTCTTCCTCGATCCGCAGGAGCTGATTGTACTTGGCCGTGCGGTCGGAGCGCGACAGCGATCCGGTCTTGATCTGCCCGCAATTGGTGGCGACGGCGAGGTCTGCGATGGTGGAATCCTCGGTCTCGCCGGACCGGTGGCTCATCACGGCGGTGTAGGCGTTGCGGTGGGCCATATCGACGGCGTCCAAGGTCTCGGACAGTGTGCCGATCTGGTTGACCTTGATCAGGATCGAATTGGCCAGGCCCTTGGCGATGCCCATCGACAGGCGCTCGGGATTGGTGACGAACAGGTCGTCGCCGACCAGCTGGATCTTGCCGCCAAGCCGGTCGGTGAGCAGCTTCCAGCCCTCGAGATCGTCCTCGGCGCACCCGTCCTCGATGGTAACGATCGGGAAGGCGGCGGCCAGTTCGGCCAGATAGTCCACCATGCCCGCGGGATCGACGCTCTTGCCCTCGCCGCCCATGAGGTACTTGCCGTTCTTGAAGAATTCGCTGGACGCCGCGTCTAGGCCAAGGACGAAATCCCTGCCGGTCTTGAAGCCAGCGCTCTCGCCGGCCTTGACGATAAAGGCCAGCGCCTCGTGGGCGCTGCCGATATTGGGGGCGAAGCCGCCCTCGTCGCCGACGTTGGTGTTGTGGCCGGCGGCCTTCAGCTGGGCCTTCAGGGCCTGGAAGATCTCGGCGCCCATGCGCAGGGCCTCGGCGAACGTCTCCGCGCCCGTGGGCAGGATCATGAACTCCTGGATGTCGATCGGATTGTCGGCGTGGGCGCCGCCGTTGATGATGTTCATCATCGGCACTGGCAGGACGCGCGCCGAGACCCCGCCCACGTACTTGTAGAGCGGCAGGGCCGCCGAGCCCGCCGCGGCCTTGGCGGCGGCCAGGCTGACCCCCAGGATGGCGTTGGCGCCCAGCCGGCTCTTGTTCGGCGTGCCGTCGAGCTCGATCAGCATCCGATCAAGGCGCCGCTGGTCCTCGGCGTCGGCCCCGGCCAGCGCGTCGTAGATCTCGCCGTTCACCGCGGCCACGGCCTGCAGGACCCCCTTGCCGCCATAGCGCGACTTGTCGCCGTCGCGCTTCTCGACAGCTTCGTGCGCGCCGGTGGACGCGCCGGACGGCACGGCGGCGCGGCCCATCGAGCCGTCCTCCAGCACCACATCGACCTCGACCGTCGGGTTGCCGCGGCTGTCCAGGATTTCGCGGGCGATGATGTCGACGATCTCGGTCATGGCGTTCTCTGCGGGGCCTCTGGCTGTCGGGAGCGCCGGAGGCTTAGCCAGCTTCACGCCGGGGAGCAACGTCGCGGGCGCCGCTTTCAGCCAAACCGGAACGTCGGCGGCGGGATGGCGAGTCGGGTATCGGGGATCGTTTCACCTCGAAAGAAGCGAACCAGCAGGGTCTGAACCTCCGGATGAGCTTCGAAGACATTGTGGCCGGCGTTTTCCACCAGCACCTGCGATCTGTTGTGGAACTGCGCCGCCACCTCGGCTTGCTCCGCCAGCACGGTGCGGCCGTCCAGCGATCCGGCGACGAGCAATGCACGGTTGGGAATCCCGAACCGACTGCGAAAGGCCTCGCCAAGCTCGACGCCGGGGACGATGCCCAGGAGATGCGGCATCGGGAAATTCAGCGCATCGCCCATGACAGCCGCCCTGGCTTCGCGCTGGACCATGGCTAGCCTGCGCGGCGAGATGCCGGACGCCAGGTCCATCGTTTCGGGCATTCCGTCCACGCCTAGCAGGCCGGCCAATTGTCCGAGATAGGGGGCGAACACCTCTGTTTTCCCGGCATCGAGCGCTCGATAGAGTCCCGGCAGCAACGCCAGGGTCCCCGGGTTGGCCGCCATCGATCCGGCGAATATCTGCACCGCAAAGCCGCCAACCTGGAAATCCGTTGGTCCGCTCGCGCCATGTCGGGCCGACATCGTCACCGGATGAGCCTCCATGCGCTCGTGCACCCGCCGCATCAGCGCAGCAAGGTCCGGCACGGCCACGCGGGCGGCGGGATTGGTTCCCATGAGAGTGTCCACCTGACCAAGATAGGCGTCCCAACGGGCCGGGCGCTTTACCGTCTGATCCTGGCCTTCCAGGCTAGCGAGCGCGACCCTGTCGACCCTGTCCCCGTGCCGGCGCAGAACCGCCAGACCGAGGTGGGACCCGTAGCTGATGCCCCAAAGGTGCATCTTCTCCGCGCCCAGGTGCTGGCGCAGATCGTCAACATCGTCCGCGCTCTCGTTGGTGTTGTACCCGCGCATGGCGACGCCGGCCCGGCTCCAGTCTGCCCAGGCTCGGGCAAACTCCGCCCGGACATGAGCGGTCAGGCCTTCCCGCGTAAACGCCGGCGGCGGACCCGCTGGCCGTGGCCGTGGCGGGATGTGGTTGGAGAGCCCCGTGCCTCGCTGGTCGAACGCGATGACATCGGAGACCTCGCGTAGCGCCATGAAGATCGGGAACCGGGCGCCGGTCGCTGTCCCGCTGCCAGTGCCGCCGGGGCCGCCGGCCAGGTAGATGATCGGCGGCCCCGGCTTCGCCGCAGTCGAGGCGAACCGCACGTAGCTCAGCTTGATCCGCCGCGAGCCGGGGTCACGGCGGTCTTCCGGGACCTCGAAGGCTCCGCGCTCGGCGTCGACTTCCAGGCCTTTGACGCTCTTGAATTTGATTGGACCCGCCGTCTGCGCGAGCGCGACAGGCGGAAGGGCGAGGCTGGCGGCGGCCAGCAGGGCGCGGCGATGAATGGTCATGGACGACAGCGGACCTCAACCCTCGCGGCCGCGCTGCGCTGCTTCGGCCAATGGCGCCGCCTTATCGGTGAACCGGCGCGCGTCCCGGCGAACGGCGCCCTACAGTGGTGCGATGTGGCGAACGCTCTTCCTTGTCGTCCTCATGGCGCTCCTGGCCTCCACGGCGCACGCCGCCGCCATCGGCGCTTGGGAGGTCTGCCGCGGCCCGGGGCCGGCTGTCACCGACTGCCGGCCGTTTCAGGGGGTGATGGATCCGCAAGGCCGGGAGCTGTGGCTGATGGCGCCCGTCGCGCCGCGCGGGCCACGCGAACAGGGTCAGACCCTCCACCTTGTGGGCGCCATGTCGACCGAGGCGTGGTTCAATGGCGTCCGTGTCGGCGCGAACGGCCAGCCGGGGTCGACGCCGGCCGGCGAACGGCCCGGCCGCTACCAGGCGGAAATTCCCCTGCCCGCCACATCCTGGCGTGCGGATGGCAATGCGCTGGTGCTGCGAATGTCGGCCTTCCACGTCGGTATGCGCCTGGCCCATCCGGTCGGCGGCGTGTGGATCGGGCCGAACATCGTCCAGATGCGCCCCGTGGTCTTGGCGGTCACCTTCGCCGCCGCCGGCGCGCTGCTGGCGGCCGCGTTCGGCTTCGGCGCCGTCTACGCGATGCGCCGGACCGGCTCGAGTCTCATGCTGGCGGCGATGTCCGGGGTCGCGGCCCTGCAGGCCATCGTCGAGAATATCCGTCAGCTCGTGCACTACGACTATCCGCTCCATGTCTGGCGGGTCGGCGCAATCTGGTTGCTGGCGGCGACATTCGCGGGTGTGCTGGTCGCCTACGCGACAGCGCGGTTCGCGCCCAGGCGGCGCAATCTCATCCTCGGGGCGGCCCTGATCCTGGTTCCAGCCTCTTTCCTCTTCCCCGGCTTCGACGAAAAGACCGGGTGGGCTCTGGTGATCGGCGTGGGTCTCGCCGGTGTCGCTGCAGGCCTGGGCGTACGCGAGCGGCTCTCGGGCGCGCGGCCGGTGCTGGGCTATCTGGCTGCCTTCCTTGCCGTGGTCTTCGCGGCGCCGGAATGGCTGCTCGACCTGTCGTTCTTCGTGCTGGCCGCGAGCCTCATCCTGCCGCTCCTGGTCGCCGACGTCGTGCGTCTCGGCCGTGATGACCGCGATCGTGAGGCCGCCCTCACCCACGCCGCCAGCCGCCCCGACCGGCTGACCGTCACGACTGCGCGCGGCGTCGAGCTGACCCCGTTGAAGGACATTGTCGCTATCCTGGGCGCCGACGACTACGCGGAGCTGCGCCTGAGCGGCGGCCGCAGCCTCCTGCATTCCGCCCGGCTGGAGCGGTTAGAGGCGCAACTCCCCGCAAGCTTCCTGCGCATCCATCGTTCGGTGATCGCCAACCTGGCCCACGCCGAACGGCTGGAGCGCGACGGCGCCCGCTGGCGGCTGCACATGAGCGAGGGCGTCGCCCTGCCGGTCAGCCGCCCGCGCCTGTCCGGCCTGCGCGAGGCGCTGGATCCGCCGCCGGTGGCGTTGCGCGTGACGGCTTGACGGACGCCGCGTCGGCGGCCCATCCCGGAGGCTTCGCAAGAAGGACCGCCCATGTTGCTCGTCGAACGCCAGGACGCCGTCGCCGTCGTAACCTTCAACCGCCCCGAGGCAATGAACGCGCTCTCCAAGGCGCTGCGGGCCGCCCTGGCCCAGGCGTTCACCGAACTCGACGCAGATCCGTCCGTGAAAGTCATCGTGCTCACCGGCGCCGGCGAACGGGCGTTTACGGCGGGTCTGGACCTAAAGGAGCTGTCCACCGATCCGCTGGGCATGGGCGCGGCCAACGCGACCAGTCCATCGGAGAATCCTGCACGGGCGGTGCTGGCCTGCGCCAAGCCGATCATCGGGGCGATCAACGGCGTGGCGATCACCGGCGGCTTCGAGGTGGCGCTGGCCTGCGACGTGCTGATCTGCTCGACCAACGCCCGTTTCGCCGACACCCACGCGCGGGTTGGAATCACGCCGGGCTGGGGGCTGTCGCAGAAGCTGTCACGCGCCATCGGCCCCTACCGCGCCAAGGAACTGTCGCTGACCGGCAACTTTCTGAGCGCCCAGCAGGCCTATGACTGGGGTCTGGTGAACCGCGTGGTCGCGCCCGAAGACTTGATGCCGACAGCGCTCAAGCTCGCCCACGAAATGGCCTCCATCGAGGCCGAGATGCTTGTGACGTACAAGGCGATGATCGACGACGGCTATGCGATGACCCTGGCCGACGGCCTGAAGCTTGAGCACGAGCGCTCCGTGGTCCACAACGCCGATGTGACGCCTGAGATGGTCGAGGCTCGGCGGGCGGCGGTGCAGGCCCGGGGCAGGACGCAGTAGCGGTCAAAGGCAGCCTTCGATGTATTCGATCGCCTTGCCGCCTGCGCGGATGACCCTCACCCGCCCTTTCTGATCGGTTTCATAAAGAATGCCGCGCGTCTTGCCGGGAAGCCAAAACGTCAGATCGCGGGCCGGTGCGTCGTCGTAGGCTGCGGTGGTGATCACAAGGCCCCCGCCGTAAGCGCGTCGGACGTCCGCCTCTTGCGAACCCACACCGAGGCCGCGATCGGTTCGTAGCCGACTTGGGGCCCCGATCGTAACGCGCGTCACGATGCCTCGCTCGACCATCACAGAAAGCCCAGGATAGCGAGGCACGGCGTGGATGCGACACTCGAAGCTGTTGACGCCATCATTCGGAGCGGCGCGCAGACCGAGCCGGCGGGCCGCTGCTTCGCGCATGCCGATCTTGATCTGGCCGAATCCAAACGGCGTCAGCGACGGTGGCGCGGCTGCGACCGAGGAAGCGGAGCCAGTGGATAAAATCGCGACGACAAGGAGGGTGACTTGGCGCGTCCACATCGCCTGTAAACCTACAGCGCTGCCCCGGAATCAGAAACGCCGGCCACGATCCGCGGCCGGCGTTTCAGAAACTCGCTGCCCTGAAAAAGCTAGTCTTCCTTCGGCGTCATGACCTGACGACCTTTATACATGCCGGTCTTCAGGTCGACGTGGTGAGGGCGCTTCAGTTCGCCGGTTTCCTTGTCTTCGACGAAGGAATTGGCGCCGAGCGCGTGGTGCGAGCGGCGCATGTTGCGCTTCGACGGCGATGTTTTGCGTTTAGGAACGGCCATCGGAGACTCTCGCTGGCGTGGAAATTGGGACGGAGGCCGAAGGGGCCGCCGACGTGAGCGGGCGCTTATGCATGAAACGTCGTGCGTGATCAAGGTGGCTGGACTAGCTTACGCCGTAAGCCGCGATCCGGGAGGCCGCGAAATGCCCCAGACCCTCATCTTCGCCCCTATGGGCTCGCTCGCGCTACTGACCTTCACCATCCTTGGCCTGATCCCGCTGCGGCGGTTCCAGGCGGCCTTCGCGGGGCATGTGAAGGCGGACGATTTCAGGTTCGGCGAATCGGCGGCCGTGCCGGGCCACGTCTCGATCCCAAACCGCAACTATATGAACCTGCTCGAGCTTCCGATGCTCTTCTACGTCGCGAGCTTGATGTATTTCGTGGTCGGCAAAGTCGATGGCGTGACGCTTGCAGTGGCGTGGACCTACGTCGCGCTCCGCGCGGTCCACTCGCTGATCCACGTCACGTACAACCACGTCATGCACCGCCTCGTCGCCTTCGCGCTCAGTAACTTCGTGCTGATGGCGTTTTGGCTGCTGTTCTTCGTGCGTTAGACCAGCCGGCTCCGGTTCCGCGCCGCGCCCACAAAGCTGGCGAACAGCGGGTGCGGGTCAAAGGGCCGGCTCTTCAGCTCGGGGTGGAACTGGACCCCCACGAACCACGGATGGTCGGTGCGCTCGCACAGTTCGGGCAGCACGCCGTCCGGCGACAGACCCGTGAATTTCAGACCAGTCTTCTCGATGGCCTCGCGGTAGCCGATGTTCACTTCGTAACGGTGGCGGTGGCGCTCCGAGATGGTGGTCGCGCCATAGTACTCCGCCACGCGGCTGCCGGGCGTCAGGACCGCGTCATAGGCTCCGCAGCGCATCGTGCCGCCAAGATTGTCGCCCTCCTGGCGGACTTCCTTGTCATTGCCGCGCACCCACTCGGTCATCAGGCCGACGATCGGCTCGGAGGTCGGGCCGAACTCGGTGGATGAGGCGTGTTTGATGCCGGCCAGGTTCCGCGCCGCCTCGATCATCGCCATCTGCATGCCGAAGCAGATGCCGAAATAGGGAATGGCGTGCTCGCGGGCGAACTGCACGGCGCGGATCATGCCTTCTGAACCGCGCTCCCCAAAGGCGCCCGGCACCAGCACGCCGTGGACGTTGGTCAGCCGTTCGCTGACCATGGCGTCTTCCTTTTCAAAGACCTCGCCTTCGATCCAGTCGAATTTCACGCGCACATTGTTGGCGACGCCGCCGTGGATCAGAGCCTCGATCAGGGATTTGTAGGCGTCGGTCAGCGCGGTGTACTTGCCGACGATGGCGATGTTCACCTCGCCGTCGGGGTGGCTCAACGTGTGGGCAATGCGCTCCCAGCGGGCGAGATCCGGCGAGGGCGCGGTGTCCTTCAGGCCGAAGACGTCCAGCACCTCGGTGTCCAGCCCCTGCTCGTGATAGTCGAGCGGCACCGCGTAGATATTGTCCGAGTCCATCGCCTGGATCACGGCGCTGGCCCGCACGTTGCAGAACAGGCCAAGCTTCCTGCGCTCGCTCTCCGGGATCGGCATCTCGCAGCGGCACAGCAGGATATCCGGCTGGATGCCGATCGAGCGAAGCTCCTTCACCGAATGCTGGGTCGGCTTGGTCTTCATCTCGCCGGCCGTTTTGATGAACGGCAGCAGGGTCAGGTGGATGAAGCAGGCGTGGCCCCGCGGCAACTCCTGGCCGAGTTGGCGGATCGCCTCGAAGAACGGCAGACCCTCGATGTCGCCCACCGTGCCCCCCACCTCGATCAGCACGAAGTCAACGCCTTCGCCGGGATCGCTCAGGACGAAGTCCTTGATCTCGCCGGTGACGTGCGGAATCACCTGCACGGTGGCGCCGAGGTAGTCCCCGCGCCGCTCCTTCTCGATGATCGTCTTGTAGATCTGGCCCGTGGTGATGTTGTCGGCCCGGGTCGCGTTGACGCCGGTGAACCGCTCGTAGTGGCCAAGGTCGAGGTCGGTCTCGGCGCCATCGTCGGTGACGAACACCTCGCCGTGCTGGGTCGGGCTCATGGTCCCCGGATCCACGTTGAGATACGGGTCGAGCTTGCGCAGGCGGACCTTGTAGCCTCGCGCCTGCAGGAGCGCGCCAAGAGCGGCGGACGCGAGACCCTTACCAAGAGAAGAGACCACGCCGCCGGTGATGAAAATGTACCGGGCCATGGGCGTTCAGAGTAGCCGTGATTCGGCGGCTACGGCTCTCACTCCACGCGTTCCATCCACGACTATTTTTGCGGCGGCGCGGCGGGCGCGGGCGCGTCGGCTGCGCCATTCAGGAATGGGTTGTTGACCTGCGGGGTCGGCGCCTGCAGCGGCGCGGGCGCGCTGCCGGGGCCGCCGGGCTGGGCGGTGCCAGAGGGTGGCTGCGCGGGGGGGCGATTCAGGGTCGAGGGATCCAGGGCGTCGACCTTCAGGCGGTCGACGACCGAGGAGGCGCCCTTCTCACGGCCCGCCACAATGGTCAGCAGCAGGCTGATGGCGAAGAATGAGAAGCCGAGAATCCAGGTGATCCGGGTCATCAGGTCGCCGGCGCCGCGCACCGACATCATGCCGCCCGGGCTACCGCCGCCAACGAAGCCGCCGCCTTCGGAACGCTGAAGCAGGACGACGCCGATCAACAGCAGGCTGACGATGATCTGGGCGGCGAGCAGGAGGCCTAGCAACATGGGTCTTCGAGGTCCGGTGCGTTCGGGCGGACACACCGCTCCGAAATGAAGCGCGGGCTCTATCACCGAGCCCGCCCCAAGGCCATAGCTAGGGCGTCGTAGCCGCCAGACAACCCATGAGTCTTACGAGCCCGCCCCTGCAAATCCTCGAAACGACACGCCTGCGACTGGAGCCGCTCGTCGCCGGCGACAACGACTTCATCTTTCCCCTGATGGCCGACCGCGAGGTCATGGCCTTCTGGGATGTACCGGAGATCGACGATCCGGATGTGGTCGCCGCCTTGGTCGGGAATCAGGTCGCCGACATGGCCGGCGGCAAGGCGGTCTACTGGGCGATTCGGGCCCTGGCCGACGGCGCCTTCATAGGGGTCTGCGACCTTTCCGAGATCGACCGTCGCCATCGGCGGGCGGAGGTCGGCTTCATGCTGGGACGCGACAGTTGGGGGAACGGCTACGCCCAGGAAGCCATGGGGGCCGTCCTGGCCTATGCGGCTACCAATGGCGTCAGCCGCCTGCTGGCCCGCACCCATCTGGGCAACCGGCGCTCCGACAGCCTGCTGGAAAAGCTGGGCTTCAAGGAAGAGGGCCTGCTGCGCGGCTATGTCGAGCGCGACGGTGAGCGCCGGGATTGCCGGCTTTTCGGACTGTTGCTCTAGGGCCTGTTGAGATTTAACGCGAGTGGATGACGGCGGCGGCGATGTGGATCATGGCTGAGAAGCTCTGATCGGTTTTGTCGCTACGCATGGCGATGCGTTTGAATTCCTTGATC
>JBBREC010000016.1:0-31660 GCA_038203295.1 Caulobacterales bacterium | reverse complement strand
CGCGCTCATCGCCATAGGAGGCCAGCCACAGCGCATCGAAACCGATGTTGCGACCCAGGCGCGACAGCGCCCGCGTCAGGTCAGCACAGAACCACAGGCCGCCGGTCAGGAGGCAGACCGCCACCGCCTGGTCGTCGATGCGTGGGGCGATCTGCTTTGCCAGGGCCTCGACGCGCGCGGCGACCTCGGCTTCGGGCAGAAGGACGGCGGGAACTGGCTCAGTCATGTTGCGGCAGGGCGTCCTGGGATCCGGGCGGCAGGGGTTGCGCCTCAACGGGCGTGGGCGCGGCGGTGGCCGAAGTCGGCGTCGCCGGCGGGTCGACGGGCGCAACGGCATGGGGCGCGGCGCCCTTCGCCGCGGTCTCGAAGGTCACTTTCAGGTCGTGCGCCGCGGCGGGCGGATCAACGATGGTAATGGCGAAATGGCGGGTGGCGCGGCTCGGGACCCGCGCGTCAAGCGGGGTCGCGACCTTGGCGGCCACCGGCCTGCCGGCACGGTCCAGCAGGCTGATGCGGATCGGCGGCGCGGTCACAGCCTCGTCGCCGATGCTGCGGATCGAGCCGGTCACCGCCAGCACGGGCCGGCCACCCTGGAAGACCGGCTGCGCGCGGACGTTTTCGAGGACCAGCCCCAGCGTGTTCACCGGCAGGCCGACGCCGGCAAAGGCCGCCTGGCTGGCCGGCAGGACGCGTACGATAGCGCTCCGGAACAGGATGGCGCCGGCGATCAGCGCCACCACCACGCCGGCCGCCACCGCCAAGATCACGACCTTGCCGACGACTTCATTGCCGGGCGGGGCGCGCAACTTGCCGGCGGCCGCGATGGGCGCCACTTCCAGATCGTCCTCGACGACGGGAACGAACGGTTCGGGGGCGCGTGCAGCGGCGGGACGCGGCGGGGGTGCGAGCGGCGGCGGCGCAGCGGCGTCCTTCAACGCGGTCCAGCGCGCGCCACAGCTCGTGCATTTCACCAGGCGGCCAGCCGCGGGAACCCGCGCATCATCCACGAAATAGCTGGTGGCGCACTCTGGACAGGTCAGTATCATGAGGCTCGAATCGGACGCTCCCGCAAACCTCCTCCCGAGGTCGCCGATTTCGGCCTCCATGTCCAGAAACCCAAGCGCGCCACCGGCGAACATGCCCGCCGACGATGTTGTCCGTTTTGATGACGTTTCAATGCGCTACGGGCGAGGGCCCGACGTATTGAGCGGTCTCGACTTCGGCCTGGCCCCGGGATCGTTTCATTTTGTCACAGGCCCCTCCGGCGCGGGCAAGAGCACACTTCTGAAGCTGGTCTACCTTGCCGCCACCCCGACGCGGGGCCAGGTGCGCCTGTTCGGTCACGACACGGCCCGGGTCACCGCTCAGACTCGGCCAAGGCTGCGCCGCCGGATCGGCGTGGTGTTCCAGGACCTGCTGCTGCTCGAACACCTCTCGACCTTCGACAACGCCGCCGTCCCCCTGCGGATCGGCGGCCACCGTCCGACGGAATACCGGGCCGACGTGGCGGAGCTCCTGTCCTGGGTGGGGCTAGGCGAGCGGATGGACGCCATGCCCGCGACCCTTGCCGGCGGCGAGAAACAGCGCCTCGCCATTGCACGCGCCGTGGTGAACCGCCCGGAACTCCTGCTGGCCGACGAGCCGACGGGCAACGTCGACCATGACATGGCGCTGCGCATCTTCCGCCTGTTCGTCGAGCTCAACCGCCTGGGTACGACGGTGCTGATCGCCACTCACGACCAGGACCTGGTAGCCCGCTCCGGCAAGCCGATCCTGCACCTGGAAGGGGGGCGGCTGGAACACCGCGCGCCCCACAGGCCGGTCGCGTCATGAGCGATCACTTTGATGTCACCCGCTGGCGGCCCGCGCCGTTCCTGCCCGAACGCGAGAGCCGCGACGGTGCGCTGATCTTCGTGGTCGCCGTGCTCTGCTTCCTGGCTTGCCTCACCGCCATGGGCGTGATCGCCGCCAACCGGGCCGCCGCCGGCTGGACTGGCCAGCTCACCGGCGAGGCCACCGTCATCGTGCGCCCGCGCGGCGGCGAGACCCCGGACGCCGCCGCGGCCCGCGCCGCCGAAGCCCTCGCCGGCGTGGCCGGCGTCTCCGAGGCCCGGGCGCTGGAGCCCGAAAAGGCCTACGACCTTATCCGTCCCTGGCTGGGCGACGTCAGCGACCTGGCCGACCTGCCGGTGCCCCGGCTGGTGGCGGTGACCCTCGACCCGAAGCATCCCGCGAACGCCAAGGCCCTGAGCCTCGCCCTGAAGACCCAGGACATCGACGCCACCGTCGACGACCACTCCATCTGGATCAAGGATATCCGCCGGGCCGGCGACGTGGTCCGTTGGCTGGGCGCGGGTGTGTTCGCCCTCATCGCCGGCGCGGCCGGCGCGGTGATCGCCTTCGCCACCCGCGCGGGCCTCGCAGCGCGGCGCGACGTGGTCGAGGTCCTTCATCTCGCCGGCGCCGAGGACGGCTATATCGCCCGGCTGTTCCAGGTGCGGTTCGCGCGGCTCGCAGGCCTTGCGGGCCTGATCGGCGCAGCGGGCTCGGGCGTCGTCGGCGCAATTCTTCGTCTGATGGGCGGCGGCGAAGGTTTGACTCCGGCCCTGCCGCTGGCCTGGACTGACCTGATCGCCGTTGTCCCTTGCCCGCTCCTCGCCGCCATCGTCGCCGCCATCGCGGCCCAGGTGACCGCCATCCGGCTGATCCGAGACATGCGATGAAGGGCGTCGCGGCCCTACTGGTCGTGGCCCTGATCTGGGCCGCTGGCCTCTTCGCCTTCGCCAGCCGCGTACAGCAGTCGACGCCCCTGCCCGAACCGTTGCCCGCCGAGGGGATCGTGGTATTGACCGGGGCGAACTCCAACGAGCGGATCGCCGCGGCGGTGGACCTGCTTGCCGAGCGACTGGGCCAACGGGTGCTGGTCTCGGGCGTCAACCCGGACGTCAGCCGCGAGGAGCTGCGGCGGGCCTCAAAGACGGTGCGGCGGCTCTACGACTGCTGCGTCGACCTGGGCTTCATGGCCGCAGACACGGTAGGCAATGCGCGCGAGACGGCCGAATGGGCCAGGGCCCGGCGCTACAGCAGCCTGATCATCGTCACCTCCGACTACCACATGCCGCGCGCCATGCTGGAACTGCGCGCGGTGCTGCGCCCGCCGATGGTGCTCAGGACCTGGGCCGTGCCAACCCCGGCGCTGAAGGCGCGGGGCTGGTGGCGCTCGCCGCGCGCTTCGCGGTTGATGGTTGTAGAGTATTGCAAGTATCTGGCGATCCTCGGCCGTGAGGCGGTGCTGGGCCTTGGACCGCGCGAAGCGCCCGCCACGCCCGCGACGCAACCGAAGGGCTGACCTTGCTAACCATCCGATCGCTCCTCTACGTCGCGCTATTCTACATCTGGTCGGTCTTCTGGGTGCTGCTGATCGTGCCCCTGATGCTGGGCCCTCGGATCTGGATGGTGCGCTCCTGGCGGATCTGGTCGCAGGTTGTGATGGGTCTGCTCTGGGTCGTCTGCGGCATCCGCGTGGAGCTGCGGGGCATCCAGCATCTGCCCAAGGGCGCCGCGCTGATCGCGCCCAAGCATCAGTGCATGCTCGACGTCTTCGCCCAGTTCGCCTGGCTGCCTGACAGTTGCTTTGTTACCAAGCAGGAGCTGATGTGGATCCCCTTCTTCGGGTGGTACGCCCAAAAGGGTCAGATGATCGCGATTGACCGGTCGGGCCACGCCAAGGCCCTGCGCAAGATGATCGTCGACGCCCGGGAACGCTTCGCCGCCGGTCGCCAGCTGGTGATCTTCCCTGAAGGCACCCGCGGCGAGCCCGGGGTCCCCGGCGACTACAAGCCCGGAATCGCCGCCCTCTACCGCGAACTCGAGGTCCCGGTGCATCCGGTGGCCACCAATGCGGGCGTCCACTGGCCGGCTCATGGCTTCAAGCGCCGCCCCGGGACCATCGTCTTCGAATACCTCGAGCCGATCCCGCCCGGCCTGAAGCGCGCCGAGTTCATGCGCATCCTGGAAGAGCGCATCGAGACGGCCTCGACGGCGCTGCTGCCACTCTAGGATCCGACCATCTCCAGCAGGGCCTCCATCGATTGGTCGCGGATGTTTTCCGCCCGCAGGTGCTCCACAAGGTCGCGCAGATAGTCCTCGTTGCGGCCGGAGAGCCCCACCGCGCCGCGGATCAGTCCGGCCTGCCGTTCGAGACTCAGCGCGCCGGCCCACTGGGGGTGGTTGACGTCGGACAGGAACACCAGCGCCTCGGCGGCGCGGCCGTCAGTCAGCCGCAGCGTCCGTCGGGCCTCGATATAGGTCTCTGTCGGCTGCTCGCGCTCGAGCAGATAGGCGTAGGTCTCCTCCCAGTCCGCCTCGGCGACCCTGTAGGCCATGCCGCGGGTGGAGCCGCCCGGCGCCAGGCCCAGCACCAGGCCCGGCCGCTCATAGGTGCCGCGGTGATGGACGGAGTAGATGCAGAAGGCGCGGCGGCGCCCGGGCAGCGTCGCCAGCGTCCGCTCGGCAAAGGCGAACCCGGGCCGCCACATCAGTGAGCCATAGCCGAAGACCCAACGCTCGCCCGACATCCCGCCTCGCGATAAGAGAACTGTCATGTCTCTGCCCGATCCGCCGCCGCCCCGCAAACCGAGCCGCCTCGGGCTCTACGCGCCCTTCGCCCTGCTGCTCGTCGCGATCGTCGGCTGGAGTGGCTTCTGGCTCTGGGCGCGCGGCCAGGCGGTCCGGCGCATGGACGCCGCCGTCGCCGATCTCAAGCAGGCCGGCTACACGCTCGCCTGGAAGGACCGCACACTCGGCGGCTACCCGTTCCGCATGGACGTGACCCTTAACGAGTTCAGCGCGCGCGAACCGTCTGGCTGGGCGATCGAGGCGCCGCGGCTGGAGAGTGAGGCCTTCATGCACGCGCTCGGCCACTGGCTGATCGCCGCGCCGCAGGGGCTGACCTTCGTGCGCCCGGTGGGCGGCCCGGTGGCGGTAAAGGGCGACCTGATCCGCGCCAGCCTGACTCACCTCGACAAGCGCCCGCCGAGTTTCTCGCTTGAAGGCGTCAAGCTGACCTTCGAGCCGCAGGCAGGCGCAGACCCCTTCGCGCTCTCGGCCGCGGATCGGGTGGAGTTCCACCTGCGCGCCGGTCCCGACGACGAGGGCGGTGTCTTCGCTGAGGTCAGGAACGGCAAGGCGCAGTTTTCCGGCCTCTTCGCCCGCATCGCCGGCGACCGGCCGGTCACGATGACCTGGAACTCGACACTGTCGAAGATGAGCAGCTTCCAGGGCCGGACATGGCCCGACGCCGTGCGCCACTGGGCCGCCGCCGGTGGACAGATGACCGTGCGCAGCGCCGGGATCACGGCCGGCGACGCAGTGATCGGCGTCAGGGCCGGCAAGCTCTCGGTCGGATCGGATGGCCGCCTCGCCGGCGGCCTCGACGTGACCCTGCGCCATGCGCCGCGCGCGCTGGGGATCCTGGGCGAAGCCGGGGTGATCCCGCAGCCCAACGCCGAGGCCGCCGTCGCCGTCGCCCAGGCCCGCCAGGGCGGCGGCGACGTGGCGCAGGCCCGTCTTACCTTCCAGGCCGGGCAGACCACCCTCGGCCCCGTGGCGATCGGACCCGCGCCGAAGATTTACGAGGAACGCTGATGGCTTCGCTCTATGACCGCTTCATTCTGCCCAGGCTGCTCACCGCAGCCTGCTCGTCGCCGCCGATGATGAAACAGCGGGCCAAGGTCGTACCGCAGGCGCAGGGCCGGGTGCTGGAACTGGGCATCGGAATGGGCCTCAACCTAGGCTTCTACGACCCGGACAAGGTCTCCAGCGTCACTGGCGTCGATCCCGCGCCTGAGCTGCGGGCCATTGCCGAGGCCGCGCCGCGCGACCCACGCCTCACAGTCACTGTGGAGGATGGGACCGCCGAGGCCCTCCCGTTCGACGCCGCCAGCTTCGACACCGTGGTCTGCACCTTCACCCTCTGTTCGGTCTGCACGCCAGCCGCCGCCCTCGCGGAGGCGCGCCGGGTGCTAAGGCCGGGCGGCGTCCTGCTCTTCTGTGAGCACGGGCTGGCGCCCGACGCCGGCATCGCCAAATGGCAGCGGCGTATCGAGCCGATCTGGAAGCGTATCGCCGGCGGTTGCCATCTCACCCGCCCGGTCGCAAGCGCCATCGAGGCGGCCGGTTTCAGCATGCAACGGCTCGATACGATGTACGTGCCCAACACGCCCCGGATCGCCGGCTGGAACGAATGGGGCGCGGCGACGCTGTCCTAGAAGCTGGGGGAATTCGCGCGCCGGACCCTGGTGGCTTGGGGCGGACTTGAACCGCCGACCTGTGGGTTATGAATCCACCGCTCTAACCAGCTGAGCTACCAAGCCCAGGGTCCGCGCGCGAGGCGCGGGTTATAGGGTTTCAACTTCGCCTCTTCAAGCGACTTGGGGGCAAGCGCGCAAGCTTGACATCACGACCCCTGCGGGGCTCGCATCGCGCTCCGTCGGGTAAGAGGAGACGTCCGTGGGCATTCAGGCATTCCACACTGGTGCAGCGGCCGCCCTGGCGCTCGCCCTAACCGCCTCCGCAGGCCAGGCGCAGACGCCGCCCCCCGCGCCGCCCCAGGCCATAAAGTCCGTAAAGCCGGACCTCTACATGGTGACCGGCGGCGGCGGGAACACGACGGTCCGGGTCACGCCCCAGGGCCTGATCGTCGTCGATAGCAAGAATCCGGGCCAGACCTTCTATGACGAGCTGACCGCCCAGATTCGCACGATCAGCCAGCAGCCGGTGAAGTACCTGATCGTCACCCACCACCACGCCGACCACTCGGGCAACGGCGGCCGCTTCCTGGCGGCCGGCGCTAGGGTGGTGGGACACAAGAACATGGCGGCCGAACTCGACAAGTTCACCCCGCCAGCCAACAATCCGACCCTCGCCGCCCCGGCGAAGCCCGACGTGACCTACGACACGCGCTACACCGTCAGCCTCGGCGGCAAGACCGTGCGGCTGATGCATTTCGCGCCCGCCCACACCGACGCCGACACTGTGGTCTACTTCCCGGACCTCAAGGTCGTGGCCATGGGCGATGAGTTGAACGCTGTGGCGCCTAACTTCGACTATGCCGGCGGCGCCTCGATCGCGGGCTGGGTAGCCTCGCTGGACGAGACCCTTAAGCTCGACTGGGACAAGGCCATCCCCGGCCACGGCGCCGAGCCCTTCAGCCGAGACCAGGTCAAGGCGTTCCGCGACAGGCTGCAAACCCTGCTGGAGCGAGCCCGCGCGCAGGTGAGGGCCGGAACGCCGAAGGACAGGCTGGTCGCCGGCGTGAAGACCGACGACCTCTGGCCTTTCCCGGCCAACTTCTGGAACGCGGCCCGAACGGACGGCCTGTACGCCGAGGCTGGCGGGAAATAGACGCTACCTCCGCCCGCCACCACGCCGAAAGAGGATGTCGGACCAGCGCCACTGGTCCGACCCGACGACCAGGCGGGCGGCGCCGGGTCCGTCGTTGAGCGAGATCAGCACCAGGCCGTGCATCGGCTCGGCGCGGCACGCCTTGGGCGCGAAGCCCACCTCCCACAGGATCGCCTCGCGCACGGCGGCCATGCCCTGGCCTTCCTGGGCCCCGTGGCGCACCCAGTCGCCGTTCCAGACCAGGATCGCCTTGCCGCGGTGGGCGTCCGCGACGGCGGCCTGGACGCGGGCGTCCCGGCGCAGCGCGCTCTGCAGACGTAGGGTCATGTCGCAGTCGCCGGCCCCCGCGCCTGAGCCCTCGCCGCCCGATCCCGCCCTCGCCGCACCCGCCAGCTGCGCATCGCTGAGCTCGTCGTCGCCGTCGGATTGGGCCGTCGCGACCCTGGCCTCCCGCACCAGGCGGGGCACAACGTCGGGCGGCGGCACGAGCGGCAGCCGCACGACAGCGCGCCGCGGCGGTGTGGGTTTTTCGGGCTCAGGCTTCGGGGTCGCAGCCGGCGACGGTTCGACCCTGGCCGGCTCGGGGGGCGCCTGGACCAGCTGGACCAGCTGGACCACCATCGGTGCAGGCTCGACCGCCCGTGGCGCGTCGGCCTGCACCGAAAGCAGACCCAGGACGAGCGCAAGATGGCCGGCCACGCTGAACGCCGCCGTGATCAGCCGCCGCCGCGTCCTGCGACGCGCCTCGTCCATCCGGCTAGGCGAGAACGATCAGCACCACCCGGCGATTGGCCTGGCGGCCGGCCCGGTCCTTGTTCGGCGCCACTGGCGCATCGGGGCCGTAGGAAATGGTGTTGATCCGATTCAGCGCCACGCCGTGTTCGTTCAGGTAGCGGCGGACGGCCTCGGCGCGCTCCTCGCCCAGCTTGTAGTTGAAGTCCTTCGGGCCGGTGGCGTCGGTATGGCCCTGGACCTCAATGTAGACGGTGCGGTTATCGGTCTTCAGCTTCTCGACGAAGGTGTCGAGCCGCGCCTGGCCCTCGGGCGAGAGCGTCGCCTTGGCCACCGGGAACTTCATGCTGTCGTCGGACAGCACCTCCGAATAGAGGAACTTGCCCTCGGCCAGTTTTCCGGCGGCGGTTGCCCGCTGCAGGGCTTCCTTGGCCGTGGCGCCGACGCCCGACAGGTTCGCATCCGTGGCGGCGACGTGGCTTTCGACCGAGGCGACACGGGTGTCGACTACGCCCACGCTTTCGGTCACGAATTTCTTGGTGGCGCAGCCTCCCAGGCTCACCATTCCGATGACAACCGCCCCCGCGATCAGAACGTTACGCTGCATCATCTTGGGTATCTCCGTCAGGTTGGTCCCCCCCGACGTTACGCTTTGCACCGCCCACCCATCGGGGTCGAAAGGGGCCATTTCTGGGCGCGGCTTGGCTGTAGGCGGGCGCGACCGGCCCGCGCCTTAGCTCTCGCCCACCGCCGCCCACTCGGCTAGGCTCGCCGCACCGATGAGCGTGCTCCACCTTTTGGGAACGGCCGGCGACGGGGGCGCGGAGACCTACTTCGTGGACCTCGTGGCTGCGCTGAAACACGGCGGCGTCAACGAGGCCGCGGCGATCCGTCGGCATGCCGCGCGCGAGGCGGCGCTGAAGGCCGCGGGCGTTCCAGTGAAGGTGCTGCACTTCGGCGGGCCGCTGGATTTCCTCACGAAGACTGCCGCGGCAGGGTTTGCGCGGCTCAACAACACGAAGCTGTGCCTGGCCTGGATGAACCGGGCGGCGCGGCACACCCCGAAAGGCCCCTGGGCGCGGATCGGGCGGCTCGGCGGCTACTACAACCTGAAATACTATGCCGGCTTCGACGAACTGGTGGCCAACACCGAGGACATCGCCGAGTGGATCGTCAGCCAGGGCTGGCCGGCGGGCCGCGTGCGCTGCATCCCCAATTTCGCGGCCGCGCCCCCCAGGGCCGACGCCGTGGGCCGCGCCAGCCTCGACACCCCGGCCGACGCCCCGCTGTTGCTCTCCATGGGCCGGCTGCACGAGGCCAAGGCGCACGACATCACCCTGCAGGCGCTGGCCGAACTGCCCGACGCCTGGCTGTGGATCGCCGGCGTCGGTCCGCTGGAGCCCAAGCTGCGGGCGATGGCCCAGGCCCTTGGCGTCGCCGGGCGCGTGCGTTTCCTGGGCTGGCGGACCGACGCATCGGCGCTCTATCAGACGGCGGACGTCTGTGTCTTCCCGTCGCGCTATGAGCCGCTGGGCAATGTGGTGATCCAGGCCTGGGCACATGGCCTGCCGGTGGTTGCCGCCGCCAGCCAGGGACCGGCGGCGCTGATCGAGGACGGCAAGGACGGCCTGCTGGTCCCCATCGACAAGCCACCCGCTCTGGCCGCGGCGATCCGCGCCCTACTGGCCGATCCGGCTCTTCGCGCGCGGTTCGCCGCCCGGGGCCTTGGACGGGTGGAGCTGGAGTTTTCCCAGGCCGCCGTGGTCGCCCAGTGGAAGACCCTCTTCGCCGACTACGGAGCGGTCTGAATGTGCGGCATCGCTGGTCAGATCGGCGGCGGGGACCCGCGCACGGCTGCCATGATCGGCGCGCTGACACATCGGGGGCCGGATGGGATCCGCATTGAGGAGATGGCCGGGGCCTCGCTGGCCCACGCGCGGTTGTCGATCATCGATCTGGAGGGCGGATGGCAGCCGCTGCACGCCGCCGGCTCGACCGTGGTCGGCAACGGCGAGATCTACAACTACGTTGAGCTTGCGGCCGATCATGGGCTGAACGACGCCCTCTCCACCGGCTCCGATTTCGAACCCCTGCTGCACCTCTACGCCCGGGAGGGCGAAGCGGCCTTGGCCCGCCTGCGCGGCATGTACGCGCTCTGCCTGATCGGGGCCGACGGGCGGACCTGGCTGGCCCGCGACCCCTTCGGGATCAAGCCGATCTGCATCATGGAACATGACGGCGGCCTAGCCTTCGCGTCGGAGCCCCGGGCGTTCGTCGCCGCCGGCCTGCTGTCGCCCGAATTGGACGAGGCGGCGGCCCGCGAGCTTTTGGCCTTCAACTACACCCTCGGGACCCGGACTATGTTCCGGGGCCTGCGACGCCTCGCGCCCGGCGAGGTCATCGAGGTGCGCGAGGGGCGGGTGGTTTCGTCGAAACGAACGGCCGCGCTCCCTCTGCCAACCAAAAACTCGTCATCCTCCGGGCAGCCGAAGGCTGATCCGTGGGACCCAAGCGGGCTCTCCGTGGGGCCACCTCAGCTCGGGTCCCCCGGATCGTCTTTCAGACGACCGGAGGATGACGCGGGTCTGGTGATAGCTCTCGACGCCGTTCTCGAGGACTCCGTCCGCGTGCACCAGCGTTCGGACGTGCCCTACGGCCTCTTTCTGTCCGGCGGAATCGACTCGGCTACGATCGCAACCCTGATGAGCCGGCTTAACGCGCGCCCGGTGACGGCCTTTACCTGCGGGTTCGACGCGCCGGGCGCGAAGGACGAGCGGGCGCAGGCGGAGAAGGTGGCCCGCGCGCTCGACCTCGACTGGCGCGAGACCACGTTCGGCGAGACGGATTTCTGGCGGATCGTCCCGGAGGTCGCCTGGGCGCTGGACGACCCGACGGCGGACTATGCGACCCTGCCGACCTGGAAGCTGGCCGAGGCCGCCAAAGGGACGCTCACCGTCGTGCTGACCGGCGAGGGCGGCGACGAGCTGTTCGGCGGCTACGGACGCTATCGCCGCGCCCTGCGCCCGGCCTGGCTGGGTGGGCGCAGCGCCGAGCCGCGCACCGGCGACGCCGCCACCCTTGCCCGCTGGCGCGACGAGGCCCGCGCGCCCCGCGGCCTGACGCGGCTGCAGGCGGCGCAATGGGCCGACGTGGCGACCTGGCTGCCCAATGACCTGTTGCTGAAGCTCGACCGTTGCCTGATGGCGCACGGGCTGGAGGGGCGCACACCGTTCCTGGACCCCGAAGTGGCGGCCTTCGCCTTTCTCCTGCCCGACCGAATGAAGGTGCGCGGGCGCTACGGCAAATGGCTGCTACGCCGGTGGCTGGAGCGGACCTGCCCGGCGGCGGAGCCCTGGGCGCGAAAGCAGGGCTTCACCGTGCCGGTGGACGCCTGGATCGCCCCGCGCGCCGAAGACATAGCCAGCCGCCTGCCGGCCGTCGAGGCCCTGCACCGGCTGCGCCCCGACGCGGCGGCCGCGTTCCGCACCGGCGGCGACGGCGTGCGCTGGCCATTGCTGTTCTTCGCGGTCTGGGCCTTGATCCACCTTGAGGGCGCGTCACGGAGCGAGGCGCTGTCGGCGACGGTTGGGGCCGTCTAGGGGACGACGATGAAGATGCTGATGCTGGCGGCCGCGGCCGCCCTCTCGCTGGCCACCGCCGCGCCGGCCGCCACGCCCTTGCCGCCCGCGGCGATCTACACCGACCCCCCCGTGGACAAGGCGCACCCGGCGCATATGGAGGTGATGCACATCCCCTCCGGCGGTGTGCTGATCAACGGCGTCGCCTATGTGGCGGCGGGCGCCGGGGCGCATCCGACCGTGGTCCTGCTGCACGGCCTGCCGGGCAACGAGAAGAACCTCGACCTCGCCCAGGCGATCCGCCGCGCCGGCTGGACGGTGGTCACCTTCAACTACCGCGGGTCGTGGGGCAGCCCGGGCAGTTTCAGCTTCCGCGGCAACCTCGCCGACGCGAAAGCGGTGATGGCTTATGTGCGCGACCCGACGGTCGCGGCAAAGCTGCAGATCGACCCGGCGCGTCTGGTGATCATGGGCCACAGCATGGGCGGCTGGGTGACGGCGGTGACGGCCGGCCAGGACGACAGCGTCAAGGGCGCGGTGCTGGTCTCGGCGGCTGACATGTCGAGCCTGGCGCCGGCCCCGCTGGCGCAACGGCTGCAGACCGCCAGCTCGAACATGGAGGCGCTGGCCGGCGTCACGGCCCAGAGCATGGCCGACGAGATGGCCACCCTCACCGCCGCCGAAAGCTTCGGCGCCGCGGCGCCGGGCCTGGCCAGGAAGCCGCTTCTGGTGCTGACGTCCGATGATGGCCTGGCGGCCGGCGCGAACGCGCTGGTGGCCGCGATCCGCAAGGGCGGCGGCACGAAAGTGTCCACCCTCCACGTCGCCACCGACCACGGCTGGAACAGCGCCCGCGTGCGGCTGGCCAGCGAAGTCCTGATCTGGCTGACGGCGCTGCCGAAGTAGGCGTGGCCGCTACAGCCCCAGACGCGTCGCCACTTCCTCGCCGATGGCCAGCGACGAGGTCAGGCCGGGGCTCTCGATGCCGAACAGCGTGACCAGCCCCTCCAGCCCATGGGCGTCGATGTTGTCGATCCGGAAGTCGGGCTGCGGCTCGCCAGGGCCGTGCAGCTTGGGGCGGATGCCGGCGTAGTCCGGGGTCAGCGCACCGTCCGGCAGGCCGGGCCAGAACTTGCGGATATAGGACGTGAAGATCGGCTCGGCGGCCGGATCGACGCTGTAGTCGAGGGTGTCGACGAAGGTCAGGTCCGGACCGAACACCGCCTGGCCGCCCAGGTCGCGGCGATAGTGGGTGCCGAGCGCGCCGGCGATCGGCGGTGGATAGATCAGGCGCGCGAACGGCGCCTTGCCAGCCAGGCGGAAGTACATGCCCTTGCCGTAGTGCCCGGCCGGAATCCTGTCCTTTGGGAAGCCCTCAATGGTCGCGGCGACCGCCTGCGCCGAGAGGCCGGGCGCGGTGACCAGATAGCGGCAGGTAAGCGTGGTCGGCTCCGCGCCGCCGGCGCAGATCTCGAACCCGCCGCCGTCCAGCGGGGTCGCGCCCTCGAAGGGCGTCGCCAGCACCACGGCCCCGCCGCCGGCCTCGATCTCCCCCTGCAGCGCCAACATGTAGGCGTGGCTTTCGAAGATGCCGCTTTCCGGCGACAGCAGCGACGCCTCGGCCCGCAGGTCGGGCTCGAGAGCCAGGGTCTGGACCTTCGTCAACTCGGCCATGCCCTCGACGTCGTTGTCACGGGCCTGCTTGAGTATCACCTCCAGGCGCGGGATCTCCTCGGCCGTGGTCGCCACAACCAGCTTGCCGCAGCGGTCGTAGCTGACGTGATGCCTGTCGAGGAAGGCGTAGAGCATCCGGCGGCCCTCCACGCAGAGCCGGGCCTTCAGCGAACCTGTGGCATAATAGAGCCCGCCGTGGATCACCTCGGAATTGCGCGATGAGACCCCCTGGCCGATGACCTTGTCCTGCTCGAGGACCGCCACCGTCAGGCCCCGCCGGGTCAGGGCGTAGCCGCAGGCGAGGCCCACGGCGCCCGCGCCCACCACCACCGCGTCGAAATCGAAGTCCGTCATCAGGTTCACGCCTAGAGCAAGCCGGGCGGGATGCAAACCGTAGGGCCGCCTGCTAGCGTGGCCTCAAAGAGCCGATGGGGGAAAAGTTCATGAGGAAACTGGTCTGCGTCGCGGCGGCGTTCGCGCTCGCCGCCGGGTCCGCGCAGGCGCAAGTGTCGCTCGACCCGTCGAAGCCGTCGGGGATCGCCGACATCCTGACCTGGAGCCCGGCGCAGCAGGCGACGGGCTACCGGACCATCGAGAAGATCTACAGGACCCACACCATCGAGCGCGGCAAGACCGTCTACCCCCTGCCGATGGCGGCGAAACAGATCGACCCGACCTTCACCTACATGGACCGGACCTGGACCACCGACGCCTACATGGCCGCCTACAGGGTCTCCGGCATTCTGGTGCTGAAGGACGGCAAGGTGGCGCTGGAGAAATACGCCCTCGGCCGCAAGCCGACCGACCGCTGGACCTCGTTCTCGGTCGCCAAGTCGGTGACCTCGACGCTGGTCGGCGCGGCGATCCAGGACGGCAAGATCAAGAGCCTGAACGCCCCGGTCACCGACTACATCCCCGACCTCAAGGGCTCGGCCTATGAGGGCGTCACCGTCCGCCAGATGCTGATGATGAGCTCGGGCGTGAAGTGGAACGAGGACTATACCGACCCGAAGTCCGACGTCGCCCAGGCCGGCGGCTCCGTCACCGAGCCAGGCGTCAACCCGATGGTCAGCTACCTGCGCAAGCTGCCGCGGGCCAACCCGCCGGGGACGAAGTTCAACTATAACACCGGCGAGACCGACTTGGTCGGCGTACTGGTCTCCAAAGCCACGGGCAAGTCGCTGGCCCAGTACGCGAGCGAGAAGATCTGGCAGCCCTACGGCATGGGGCAGGACGCCGTCTGGATGCTCGACCCCGGCGGCCAGGAGCGCGGCGGCTGCTGCATTTCCATGACCCTGCGCGACTACGGCCGGGTGGGCCTGTTCATCGCCGGCGGCGGCAAGGCCAATGGCAAACAGATCGTGCCCGCCGACTGGACGGCCGAGGCCACCAAGGTCCAGATCGACAACGGCAGCCCGGCGCCGGGCGGCTACGGCTATTTCTGGTGGATTCCGCCGACCGGCGGCTATCAGGCCGTGGGCATCTTCGGCCAGTCGGTGACGACCTACAAAAGCGAAGGCCTGATCATCGTGGTCAATTCGGCCTGGCCGACGGCGACCGGCAAGGAACTCAGCGCGGCCCGCGCCGCATTCTTCGAAGGCGTAAGGGCGGCTGTGAAATGACCCGACTTTCTAGACGCAACCTCATCAGCTTCGGCGGCGCGGCGGCGACGCTGGCCGCCACGACGCCCGCCTGGGCGGCCACGGAGGGTTTTTTCATGCGCACCAAGCTGCCGATCGGCCTGCAGCTCTACACGCTCGGTCCCGGCCTCGCCGCGGACCTCGACAACATGCTGGGTCAGGTGGCGAAGACCGGCTACCGCACCGTCGAGCTGGCGGGCTATCTGGGCCGGACGCCGAAGGAGCTCCGCGCGGCCTTCGACAAGGCTGGCCTCGCCTGCACCAGCGCCCACATCCAGGGCCGCAAGGGCGGGAGCGATCCGAGCCTGGTGGAGCTGGACCGCCTGATCCCCGACGCTCAGGTCCTGGGCGTCAGGACCATCGTCCTGCCGATGTTCCCGATCCCGACCCACATCGACATGACCCCCAAGCCTGGCGAGACCCGCGCGACCCTGCTGGCGCGCCTGTCGCAGCAGATGACGCTGGACGACTGGAAGGCCACCGCCGACCTCTTGAACACCTCCGGCGCGACCCTGAAAAAGGCGGGGCTCGGCCTCGGCTATCACAACCACAATGTCGAGTTCGCGCCCACCGGCGGGACCACCGGCATGGACTATCTCTTGAAGAACACCGACCCGTCGCTGGTGCATTTCGAGATGGACGCCGGCTGGGTGGTGGCCGCGGGCGTCGACCCGCTGGCCCTCCTGAAGGCCCACCCGCACCGCTTCCGCCAGATGCACGTCAAGGACGTCAAGCCGACCACCAAGACCAATTTCATCTTGCAGCAGGATCCGACCGAGGTCGGCTCGGGCATCATCGACTGGAAGAAGCTCCTGCCGGCCAGCTACGCCGCCGGCATCCGCGACTTCTTCGTCGAACAGGAAGCCCCCTTCGAGAAACCCCGCCTGGAAGCTGCGAAGGTGAGCTTCGAGTACCTGAACGGCCTGATAGCGTAGGGTCGACGGATCCCTCCCCTTCCTGGGTAGATTGGCGAAGACGAGCCGGGTGGAGACATATGGGTCAGGCGCGACGGTCGGCTCTGCCCACCGGGTGGCCAGGATTTTGTTCTCCTTTTGTTCTTGTACTGCTTCGCCCTTTGTGACAAGATGGAAGCCGTGTGCGTTGTGGACGCGCCCCACCCATGAACATGCCTGGAGCAAGCTATGGTGGATACCAATGCTAGGGGCGGTCAGCCCCGGTCAGTCCCTGATCCGGACCTCGAACCATACACTGAGATGACTCAGCGCCAGCGTGCACTGAATACTGCAAGGGAAGAGTCGGAAAATCAGACACGCGCGTACTTGGCCAAGGTTGGCAACGACAGCGCAAAGAAAGCGCGTCTCGCATCGGGTACCGCCCATTTGCCGCCCGACCCGGAGCACTCCCTTCCAGATGCTCTTGCAACCGGCCTCGCGAAGGCATTGGGATCGGCGCGGCGCGCGCGTGGAAAATGGGAGGAAGGCCACCAAGTGGAAGGCGCAGTGGACGCGGCGCTTGGATTGCCGGACCTCTACTTCGATGGAGCAGTTGTCAAAGGTCTATTGAAGGGAGGCGGGGTGAAGTTGTTTGGCCCACACGTCTGGCGGACTCCACCTTGGAAAAATCCGGGTGCAAGAAGGTGGCTTGGTGAAAAGGGATTTCTTAATCGGAATGAGCCTGGACACCACTGGCTGATCCCTCTGAATGAATGGGGAAAACAAGTTCCTGATTTCATTAAGAACCAACCTTGGAACATCAAAGGCGGCTTGTACGCTATTTCGCACGCTCGCATCCACGGCCCGTATAGAGTTGAGGGGGTCAGACTTCCTCAGTTCGGGCAAGTCCGACGCTTTTGGGAGGGCACCCCAGCCTACGCAAAGGCGTGGGTCGCAGGTCTCATTCCGCAGCCCGGCGAGTTCAAGCCAGGCTCTCCCGCGGCTCCAAGTGACGCCGCGCCGCCGCCGCCCTAAGCCCAGATGGACACCGGATTTTTGGCAGGCCTCGCCTCCACCGCCGTTCTCTTAGCAGGTTTGATTCTACTCGTGCGCTCCGAGCAGAGGCAGCTGCGATTGAGGCAGGAGGGTAGTCGGAAGACGTGGGACGCCGATGAGTTGCGCGCGCGTTTGAAGGAAATGGCGGAGCCCAGTCTGGTCCTGGCGCCAGCCTGGGAGTTCGGTTTCTCAAAGCTTGGCGGCGATCCGGAACTGCCCGCCATAGTCCCGTGGCCCCGTGACGGCGGCGTCCCACTAACATTTCTGGCGCAGATCGACCTCGCAGAGGCTCGCGCGAGCGGCGGACCGGCATGGTTGCCGCTGGAGGGACAGATCTTCGTCTTCTATGACCCGGAGGGCCATGGAGGTCCGGACGTCGTGAGGGCGATCTACCACCGTGATCCGTGGGGATCGCCCGGAACGTCGCCCTTGCGCGCAAGACTGCGCTTCCCCGAACAGCGGGTCCGGTTCGCCCGGGTTATCTCGGCGCCTAGCCTGGCGTGGCTTGGTCTGGCGGATCACCGTTTGAAGGACCACCACCCCAAGGCATGGAAGGAAATTGCAGACCTGGTCACCGCTCCACCCGGTGACCAGATACAGCACCGTATCGGCGGTTACCCAAACGAGATTCAGGATGGGCAGATGGCGCTTGTCTGCGAACGCGCATTTCGCGGCCTCTGGGACCCCGCCCACCAGACCAACGGCACGACAGAGATGCAGCAAGCCGTCGACGCGTGGCGCCTGCTGATCCAGATCGACTCGGACTCCACGCTCAAGATGAATTGGGGCGACGGCGGGCGTCTCTACATCTTCGTTCGCAAGACCGACGCGGTAGCGGGCGACTTCTCGAAAACGGTCGGCATCTGGCAGAGTTACTAAGCCCCCACCAGCACCTTCTCGCCCTGCTTTTCCCAGCGGCCCCACAGCGCCTTTTCCTCGGCCTTGGCGGGGCCGACGGAGGCTTCCTTGACATGGCCGTAGCCGCGGATCTTCTGCGGGATGGCGGCGATCTGGACGGCGGTTGGCAGGCGCTCGGGGCTCAGGCCTGAGACCAGCCTGGCCACGCCGGCCTCGTAGTCCTTCAGCAGGCCGCGCTCCATCTTCCGCTCCTCGGTCATGCCGAAGATGTCCAGCGGGCCGCCGCGCAGGCCTTTCATCCGGGCCATGATCGGGAACGCCGCATCCAGCATCCAGCCGCCGAAGGCGATCTTCTGCGGCCGGCCGTCCGGCCCCTTGCGCGCGATCAGCGGCGGAGCCAGCCAGATCCTGGTCTTGCCACCGGTGAAGGTCTTGTCGCGATAGGCCTGGAAGCGGCCATCCGTATACAGACGGGCGACCTCGTATTCGTCCTTGTAGGCCATCAGTTTGTAGAGGTTGACCGCCACCGCGCGGGTCAGGGCCTCGGACCCCAGCTTGGCCTCGGCCAGCCGGACCTGTTCGACAAGGTCGGCGTAGCGGCGGGCGTAGGCGGCGTTCTGATAGGCGGTCAGCTCGGTCGTGCGGCCCGCGACCAGGGCTTCCAGCGGCATGGTCTCCGGCGTCGGCACGTCGTCCTCGCGGACCCCGCGTTCGGCCGGATTGTGCGCGGCCTTGCGGCCCAGCTCGAAGGCCTGGAGGTTGGCCTCGGCGTCGACGCCGTTGAGCTTGATGGCGCGGTAGAGCGCCCGGGACGAGACCGGGATCACGCCCTTCTGCCAGGCGAAGCCCAGCATGATCATATTGCCGTAGATGGCGTCGCCGAGGTTGTTCACCGCCAGGTTCTGGGCCGGCATGGCGTCATAGGACTTCACCGCCGCGGCGATCCGCCGCCCCTGCGCGTCGGCATCGAAGCGCACGTCGCGGTCGGTGACGAAGTCAGCGGTGGGGCTGAAGTCAGCGTTGCCGACGGCGACCGTGCGGTCCTTGGCGAAGAGGCTGAGCGCGTCGGCGCCGGCGGCCGCCAACAGGTCGCAGGCGATCAGCACATTGGCGCTGGCCGCCGGCACGCGGCCGCCGACGACGGTGTCTTCCAGCTCGCCGATGCGGACATGACTGAACACCGTGCCGCCCTTCTGCGCCAGGCCGGTCATGTCGACGACGCTGGCGGCGCGGCCATCCACGTGGGCGGCCATGGCCAGGATCGAGGCGACCGTGGTCACGCCGGTGCCGCCAACCCCGGTGAAGACGATGTTGCGCACGCCCTGCAGCGTCTCGAAGGTTGGCAGGGGCGTTGAGTCGGCGGTGAGCGCGGGCATGGCCTCGCGGTGCGGGTTCTCGGCGCCTTCCAGGGTGATGAAGGACGGACAGAAGCCTTCAAGGCAGGAATAGTCCTGGTTGCAGCTCGACTGGTTGATCTTCCGCTTGCGCCCGAACTCGGTGTTCAGCGGCTCTATGGAGACGCAGTTCGACTTCACCGAACAATCGCCGCAACCTTCGCAGACCAGCGGGTTGATCATCACCCGCTTCGGCGCCGCGTCCATGGTCCCACGCTTGCGCCGGCGGCGCTTCTCTGTGGCGCAGACCTGGTCGTAGAGCAGGACCGTGACGCCGGGGGTGTCGCGGAGCTCCTTCTGGACCTCCATCAGCTCCGAACGGGGCCGCACGACAACGCCGAGCGCGAGGTCGGTGATGGCCCCGTAGCGCTCGGGCTCGGCGGCCACGATGACGGTCTTGTCCACACCTTCAGAGGCGAGCTGGCGGGTGATCTGGGCGGGCGTAAAGCCGCTCTCGGCGCGCTGGCCGCCGGTCATGGCGACGGCGTCGTTGAACAGCAGCTTGTAGGTCATGTTCGACTTCGCCGCGACCGAAGCCCTGATCGCCAGTGAGCCCGAGTGGTTGTAGGTGCCGTCGCCCAGGTTGACGAAGACGTGCTTTTCCGTGGTGAAAGGGCTGGCGCCCATCCAGGACAGCCCCTCGCCGCCCATGTGGCTGTTCAGGTCGGTCTGCGGATCGTTGAAGCTGGCCATGTAGTGGCAGCCGATGCCGGCCAGCGCCCGGGAGCCTTCTGGCAGTCGGGTCGAGGTGTTGTGCGGGCAGCCCGAGCAGAAAAAGGGCTTCCTCTGCTGGTCGGCCGAGAGCGTCACGGCGGCCATGGAGGCGGCTGAAACGCGGGCCAGGTAGTCATGCACCCGGTCCATGTGCGGCCCCGGCGGCAGGCGGTCGGCGATGGCCAGCGCCACTTCGGCAACCGACAGCGAGCCGATCTCGGAGAGCAGCGGCGCGCCGTGCTCGTCGGTCTTGCCGATGATCTTTGGCCGGGCGTGGGCCGGCAATTCGTAGAGCACCGCGCGGGCCTGTGTCTCGATCAGCGGGCGCTTGTGCTCGATGACCATCAGGGTCTCGAGGCCGGCCGCAAACCCGCGCAACCCTTGAGGCTCCAGGGGCCAGGGCATGCCCACCTTGTAGATCGCGACGCCCAGGTCGGCGGCCTCGGCCGAGGTGATCCCCATGGCCGCGAACGCCTCGATGACGTCCTTGTAGGCCTGACCCTGGCAGACGATGCCCAGGCGCGGGCGGGCCGAGCCCAGCATCACCCGGTCGATCTTGTTGGCGCGGGCGAAGGCCATGGCGGCCGGTAGTTTCTGGGTACGGAGCCGGCGCTCTTTGTCCATCGGCTGATCCTTCAGCCGGATGCCCAGACCGCCCGCGGGCATGCGGAAGCCCTCAGGCCGGATGAACTTGTGTCGGTCGAGGCCGATGTCGATGGTGACGCCCGAATCCATCGTGTCGGCCAGCGCGATCAGCCCGACCCACAGGCCCGAATAGCGCGACATGGCGTAGCCCAGCAGGCCGTAGTCCAGCACCTCCTGCACGTCTGCCGGCGACAGCACCGGCATCTCGAAATCCTGGAAGGCGTATTCCGACTGGGACGGCAGGGTGGAGGACTTGCAGTTGTGGTCGTCGCCGGCCACGGCCAGCACGCCGCCCTTGGGGAACGTGCCGGCAAAATTGGCGTGCTTGAAGGCGTCGCCGGTGCGATCGACGCCCGGCGCCTTACCGTACCACATGCCGTAGACGCCATCGAACTTCGCGCCGGGGAACAGGTTCGCCTGTTGGCTTCCCCAGACGGCGGTGGCGGCCAGGTCCTCGTTAAGGCCTTCCTTGAACACCACCTCGGCGGCCTTCAGGTATTTCGAGGCGCGTCCAGCCTGCTGGTCCAGCCCGCCCAGCGGCGAGCCGCGGTAACCGGACACGAAGCCGGCCGTGTTCAGGCCCGCCTGCTGGTCAAGCCGGTGCTGGTCGATCAGGACTCGAAGCAGCGCCTGGACGCCGGTGATGAAAACCCGGCCTTCCGTGAGCAGAAACTTGTCGTCGAGCGTCACTTCAGCGTGCCGCATCGCAATTTTCTTCCTTCTGCCCCTCGCGCGTCCCTTGGAAGATCATATAAGATCGAAGCAATTGCTTGCCAAAAGCGTGCCCCCACCAATCCGTTCCGGGGCAAGAACAACGCGTGCAAGCGCCATTGGGGGGTGGAAAACATGCCTGAGGTCCTGGACGCCGTCGATGCCAAGATACTCGACCTCATCCAGCATGACGCCGGACTGTCGGTTGCCGAGATCGCCGAACGGGTCGGCCTCAGCTCAAGCCCCTGCTGGCGGCGTATAAAACGCCTGGAAGACGCAGGTGTCATCCAGCGCCGCGTGACCATCCTCGACCGCGACAAGCTGGGGCTCGGGTTCGAGGTCTACTGCACGGTGAAGCTCAGCCTGCCGACCAAGGACAACCTCGACTCGTTCGAGACCGCGATCACCAAGCTCAGCGAAGTCGTGCAGTGCGCCACCGTCACCGGCGCGGCAGACTACGAACTTCGGATCGTCACCCGCGACATGCACGCCTTCGACGACTTCCTGCGCGAAAAAATCCTGAGCCTAGGCCTGGTCTCCAACATCGAAAGCCGCATCGTCATCCGCTCGGTGAAGAACACCACGGCGGCGCCGCTGGGACTCATCAGCCCCTATGTGAGTTCGCAGGGCTGACGGAGCCCGCAATGATCGATCTCGTGAACGACCCGCGGTGCAAGGACCTGGACGGGTTCGAGGTGGGTGATGTTATGCCGCACCATGGCTGGCGAATGAAAGGCTTCCAGACCGGGCTCGCCCTGCCCATTGGGGCCGAGCAGACCGATCCGGCCTTCTATCACCACGAGGCCGGCGCACTCTCACACGAAAGGTCCAAGACGAATCTCCGCACGCCGACGACAGTGCGTTCATCTCGCTGCCCTGAGACCGGCGCCGTTCGACGGCCTAGGTATCGAACCGACCTTCCGCCAGCACATAGGCGACCTTTCCGTCATCGCCGGTGATCGGGGTCAGGCGAATCTCGATCGGCAGGGGCGCCCCGTCCCGCGTGAGTTCGGCCGCCAGCCGGCCCGGCTGACCCGACGCTGCGGCCTTGATCGCGCCGCGCAGACCATCGGCCGCGCCGGCAGCGGCGGGTTCAATCCCGAGCCAGGGTGCTTCCCATAGCGGCGCACCCACGGCCGGGCGGGCGGCCGTGGTCAGCGCCGTGGCGGCCTGGTTGATCTCCAGCACCGTGCCGTCGGGGGCCAGCAGGGCCATAGCCTCGCTCGCATGGTCGAAGACTGCGCGGATACGCCGCTCGCTTTCCCCGAGGCGGTCTCGCGCTAGATTGCGTTCGGTGACGTCGCGCAGGTGGGCGGTGAAAGTCAGGCGGCCGCCGGTGTCGACCTTGGTGATCGTGGCCTCGAGAGGGAACACCTCGCCGGAGCGCCGGCATCCCACCACCGTGCTGCGTTCGCTCATCATGCGCGAGGCCTGCTTGCCGGCGCCGAACGCGTCAACGTGCGCCGGGTGGCCAGCGCGCGCGGCCGGCGGAACGAGTTGCTGCAGGGGGTGACCGACCATTTCTTCGGCGCTGTAGCCGAACATGCGCTCGGCGGCCGGGTTGAAGAACAGGATCTTCTGGTCTGCGTCGATGGACACGATCGCATCCTCCGCCACCATCAGGATGCGTGCGGCGCGCAGGTTAGCGTCCTTCGCGGCGATCTGCTCCAACCGACGGGTGGTGTTGTCGCGCACGGTGATGAAGAAACGCCGTGCGCCGCCCACCAACCCCTCCCGCACCTTGACCTCCACGTGCATGGGATGGCCGTCCTTGCGGCGAGCGATCAGGTCGACATAGCGCGACATCTCGACGTCTGGGTCGGCGGCCCAGCGCGCCAGCCATTTCACCGGATCTGCGCGGCGGGCTGGATCGCGCGGTACGAGCACGGTGATCGCCTGACCTACCACGTCGGCGGCGACATAGCCCAGCAGCGCCTCGGTGGCGGCGTTGACGAAGGTGATCACGCCCTCCGGCGTGGACACGATCACCGCTTCGGGCAGGCCGTCGAGCACGGCCTGGTGGAACCCTTCCAGAGTCTGGTCCGGCAGCGGGGTGGGCTCGGTCATGGCTATCGTCCTCGTGTCCGGTCGTCGCCCCGTCCATTCGCGGGCGGGGCGGCGGGTCCGGCCGTCAATCGGTCAGGCCTCGACGGGGTGGCCGCCTTCCATGGCCTGAAGGACCCGCGGATCGTCGAACACCGGGATCCCGGCGTCCTCGTACTTCTTGCGAACCGTGGGCGTAAGCAGGCCGACCCGGGCCAGGGCTGGCATCATGAGGTCCTTCACCGAATGAATCTGGCCCGGCGGCAGCTCCTGGGTGATCCCGGCGGCCTGGGCCTCTTTGAGGCCCTTGAAGAAATCCTTGGGGTCGATGTTGCTGTTCTCGAGCACCTGCATGAAGCCCGGATCAACGTCGCTCGCCAGCGTACCGGCGGTCCCGCCGTGCGCCAGGATGTTTACGGCCTGGAAGGCGAACTCGGCGAGGTCCTCGACCTCCTCCTCGCGTAGCTTGGCGATCACCGGCCCGAGATAGGCGTGGCCGAAAGAGACGTGGCGGCTCTCATCGCGCATCACGTTGAAAGTCAGCTTCTTGAGAAGCTCGCACTGAGTGGTGCGGTACATGTTGTTGAACGCCCCAAGGGCCAGGCCCTCGACGATCATGTTCATGCCGATCATCACCTTCTCGTAGCGATCCGACTTCAGGGTCGCGTCGATCAGGGCTTTCAGCCACAGCGACATCGGATAGACGATGGCAATCTTTTCGCAGTAGCGCGCGTAGACCTCGACGTGCCGTGCCTCGTCCATCGTCTGGGTGGCGGCGTAGAGCTTTGCCGTGGCGTCCGGCACCGAGTGGGTGACGCAGGCCGCCGTCATCAGGGCGCCCTGTTCACCGTGCAGGAACTGCGACAGCAGCTGCGCCGTCGAATGCGCCGTGAAGGTTTCCTGCTGCGACTTGGACAGCTTCGAGAAAAACGGCATCCGGTGGTACATGTCCGACCGGTCGTTGATCAGCGGCTTCGACGGATCGACAGCCGTGTCCCACGGCAGCAGTTCGTCGGCGTCCCACTGGTTCTGCTTGGCCCGCTTGTACAGGTCCTCGACCTTGTCACCGGACATTATGTACTTGAAAGTCCAAGCAATATCCATCGGATTTTTGTATAGATCGTCAGGATTCATCGTAACTCGCCAATCCTTGGAGGGGCCAGCGGCATCTTTGACAACCACACTCATCTAATTTCTCCTATGATTTTCCTAATACTGACGTGGCGGCACTCGGACAACCAATCCTTCTATACTTCCGTCGACCTTAATCTGGCAGCTTAGGCGGCTGTTTTCTTTGACGTCGAAGGCGAAATCGAGCATCTCCCGCTCGATCTCCTCCATGATTGGCAAGCGGTCGAACCAGCCGCCCTCGACGTAGACGTGACAGGTGGCGCAGGCGCAGGCGCCGCCGCAGTCGCCTTCGATTCCAGGGATCGTGTAGCGCTTGGCGCCATCCATCACCGAAACGCCGATCGGGACCTCGACGCGGTGTTCCGTCCCGCCGTTCTCGATGAAGGTGATCTTCGCCACGCGACCCCTCGGGTATACACAATGGGGCGACTATAAAGATGACGCTGGCGTCATCTTTGATTTGGCTCAATTCGCCGACGGTAGATCGGGGGTCGATGAGCTGAATGCGCCACACAGTGAATCACATCGCCCGGGCGGCCGGGGCGGGCGCAGTCTATTTCGCCATCGTCTTCGCGTGGGCGTTCGCGCTAGGGACCTTTCGGGTCTTGGCCGTGGCGCCGCGCGTGGGCGAGGTCGTCGCGGTTTGCCTCGAGACGCCGCTGGTTCTGGGCGCAAGCTGGTTCGCCTGCCGCTGGGTCGTGCGCCGGTCCGCCGTCGCCCCGGCGCTCCCGCTCAGACTGACGATGGGCGCGGCGGCCTTCCTCCTGTTGATGGCCGCCGAATTCGCGTTGTCGGTGTTCGCGTTCGGCCGGCCGGCCAGCGCCTGGCTGGAAGCGTTCCGCACGCCGGCCGGCGCCATCGGGCTCGCCGCGCAGGTCGCGTTTGGTTTTGTCCCACTTGTCCAGCGGTCTACACACCGCCCATGAACGTCAGCGTCTTCGATCTTTTCAAGCTGGGGATCGGTCCGTCCAGCTCGCACACCATGGGCCCGATGACCGCCGCTGGGCGGTTCCTGGAGCGGCTGGGCGACCGGCTGGACCGGACCGCGCGGGTGGAGGTCAGCCTCTATGCATCGCTGGCGCTGACCGGCCGCGGCCACGCCACCGACCGCGCGGTGATCCTGGGGTTGGCCGGCTTCCAGCCGCGCGACCTCGACCCGGACGCCGCCGATTCCGTGGTGCGCCAGGTGCGCGAAGCCAGGACCCTGCGCCTAGGCGGCCGCCAAGAAATCGGCTTCGATGAGGCGACCGACCTCAGGTGGGAAGGCCGAACGCGGCTGCCGCAACATCCCAACGCGTTGAAATTCTCCGCCTTCGACGCCGCCGGCCAGGCGCTGGCCGAGCGCACCTATTTCTCCATCGGCGGCGGCTTCGTGCGCGACGAGGGCGAGATGGGCGTGAACACGCCGCCGGAAGCCGCGGCCCTTGTCGAGGTCCCCTATCCGTTTGATAGCGGCGAGGAGCTGTTGGAGATGGCCTCGTCCGCCGGACTGACCATCGCCGCGCTGATGCGCGCCAACGAGCGGGCCCGCCACGCCGACATCAAGATTGACGAAGGCCTCGATGAGATCGTCTGGGCCATGTACGGCTGCATCGAGCGCGGGATGAGGACCGACGGCGTCCTGCCGGGCGGGCTGAAGGTCCAGCGCCGCGCCTGGCAGGTGCACCAGAGCCTGATCGCCGACGCCGACCGGCGCATGGCCGACCCACTGGCGGCGCTGGACTGGGTGAACCTCTGGGCGCTGGCGGTGAACGAGGAGAACGCCGCGGGCGGCCGCGTGGTCACCGCCCCAACCAACGGCGCGGCGGGCCTGCTTCCGGCGGTGCTGCGCTACTATGACCGCTTCCACCACGGCACGGCAGAGAGACGCCGGACGTTCCTGCTGACCGCCGCGGCGATCGGGGCCCTCTACAAGAAGAACGCGTCGATCTCCGGCGCCGAGGTCGGCTGCCAGGGCGAGGTCGGCGTGGCCTGCTCGATGGCGGCGGCGGGGCTGACGGCGGCGCTGGGGGCGTCCAACACCCAGATCGAGAACGCCGCCGAGATCGCCATGGAACACAACCTAGGCCTGACCTGCGATCCCATCGGCGGCCTGGTGCAGATCCCCTGCATCGAGCGCAACGCGATGGGCGCGGTGAAGGCGATCGACGCCTCGCGGCTGGCCATGCTGGGCGACGGACAGCACTCGGTCAGCCTCGACAAGGTCATCGCCACCATGAAGCGGACGGGCGAGGATATGAGCCACATCTACAAGGAAACCTCGCTGGGCGGCCTCGCGGTCAACCTGGCGGAGTGCTGACGGAGGCATTGATATGATTGTTGAAATGCGGACCTACACCCTGGCGCTGGGCAGTACGGGGCGGTACTTCCGCGCCTATGCCGACAAGGGGCTCGAGGTGCAGAAGCGGATCCTCGGCAACCTGGTCGGCTACTATGCCGTCGAAGTCGGCGCGCTGAACCAGGTGGTGCACCTGTGGGCCTACCACAGCATGGACGACCGCGCCGCGCGCCGGAAGGTGCTGTGGGCCGACAAGGCCTGGCTGGCCTATGTGGCCGAGATCGGCGAGCTGGTGCTGAAGCAGGAGAACCAGATCCTGACGCCGGCGCCTTTCTTCCAGGTCCCGCCGCCGGCCTGAAAAAGTCTTCGGCGTTTTGTCGGATCGCCGGCGGCTGGTTCGTCGTTCCGAGGCAAGGCCCGCGCTGCGGGGCCGGCGCAAACAGGGAGACCTCCGATGCGTGTGATGGTTGTCGTGAAGGCCACCGCCCGGTCCGAAACCGGCGTCCTGCCGGAGGATCCCTCGATCTTCATCGAGATGGGCAGGTTCAACGACGAGCTGCTCGCCGCCGGGATCATGCTGGACGCCGCGGGCCTGAAGGCCAGCTCGAACGGAAAGCGCCTGACCTTCAACGGCAGGAAGCCCACGGTCACCGACGGCCCCTTCGCCGAGACCAAGGAGCTGATCGCCGGCTTCTGGATCTGGGAGGTGAAGGATATGGCCCAGGCCATGGAATGGGCCAGCCGCGCGCCGATGGAGGACGGAGACACCCTGGAGGTGCGCCCGTTCTACGAACCGGAAGACTTCAAGGGCGTCGTCCCCGACGAGATGGTCGAGCAGGAAAAGGGCTGGCGCGACAAGCAGGCGGCCAAGGCGGCGAAAGCCGACTGATCAGGCCTTCAGCGCCTTGCGGGTGCTTTCCCAGTACTGGGCGCCGGTGATCAGGGTGAGGGCGGTGGCCAGCCAGAACAGGGTGTGGGCCGCGATGGTGGCCGGGTTCTGGATGGCGGGGTCGGGCGACAGGCCAAAGGCGCCCCAGGCGGCGACCACCAACTCGGCGGTGAGCGCCACCATCTGCAGGGTGGTCTTCCATTTGGCGAGCTGGGTGACCGGCAGCTTCACGCCCTTGCCCGCGCCCACTTCACGCAGCGCGCTGACGGTGAATTCGCGAAACAGCATCAGCCCGGCCGGCAGCAGCACCATCGGCTGCGCGCCAAGCGACATCAGGCCGAGGATCGCGCCGCAGACCAGCACCTTGTCGCCAATCGGGTCGAGGATGGCGCCCCAGATGCTCTCGGCGTTCAGCTTGCGCGCCAGCCAGCCGTCGAAGAAGTCGGTGACCGAGGCCACCACGAAGGCGATGACCGCGAACCGCTGCAGCGCAAACTGCGTCTCCAGGGTCAGTTGATTGGACAGCCCCGGCACCGCGCCCGCGGCCGCCGCCAGCGCCAGGAACATGAACAGCGCCAGCACCAGGCGCATCGACGTCAAGATATTGGGGAGCGATTTCATCGTCAGTCCGAGCGCGCGAGGGTGAAGCTTCGTTCCCGTACCCTAGCTGCTTCGCGTCGCAGCGGAGCGGAAATCAGCCGGGCTGTCATGTTCCGGGCGGGTCGCTAAGGTTGCGCCCTGCGCTGACGGGGGACGCCATGCCGAAACGAGAAATGACCATCCTGGCCCTGCTGGGCTTTGGGATCTGGCTGTCGGGGGCCGTCACGTTCCGGTTCGGCGGGGCGATGATGTTCGAAAACGGCCTCGGCGTGCTGGCGCTGACCGCCGTGGGGATCGCGGCCAGCATTTGCCTGCTGCTGAAGTCGGTGATGGACTGGCGCAAGGCTCCGGCGTCCCAGTCGGTGACGGTGGCCGTGGTCATGACCCTGCCCGGCCTGTTCGGCGACGTCGCCTATATCCTGAATTTCCAGGCGATCACCGGCCTGCCGCCGGTCACGGCCGGACCCTACGCGGCGGTGATCCTGTTCGGCACGGCGGTGCTGATGGCCTATGCGCTGTGGCGGGCGCGGGCGGCCTGAGCGCGGCGAGGCGCCCTTACGGCAGCTCGAACACATAGAGCGCCTGGCCGTGGTCGGGCGGCCGGATCTCGGGGATGATCGCGGCCGGCACGTTGCGCGGGCTGCCGCCGCCGTTGCCGGTGGCGACCGCCACATACTGCTTGCCGCCGGCGCTGAAGCTGACCGGGAAGCCCTGGACGGCGGTGCCCAGCCGGGCTGACCATAGCGTCGCGCCGGTCCTCACGTCGAACGCCTGGAAGGTGCGGTCGAGGTCACCGATGAAGCCGACGCCGCCGGCGGTGGTCAGCGCCGCAGTCAGAAACGGAGCCCGCTGCTGGCGGCTCCAGACCTCCTTCAAGGTCACCGGGTCATAGGCGGCGAGCTTGCCCACCATCCCCCTGGTCCCCGGCATTTCGTAGAAGCGCCGCTCGGCGCCGACGCCGCCCTGCCCCAGCTTCTGCTCGATCGGCCGCGGCTGCATGTCCATGCAGGACTGGCTGAGCGGCACGACCAGCAGGCCGGCGGCGGGGCTGTAGCTCATGGCCTGCCAGTTGTGCCCGCCCTCGGTGGAGGGACAGGCCGCGATCCACTGGCCGACCTTCTGCGCGGCGATGTCGGGGCGGTAGGTGAGCTGGCCGGTGGCATGGTCGACCTTCGAGAACACGTTCTGGAAGACCATCTCGTGCAGGCCAAGGAACTGGCCGGTGGTGCGGTCCAGCTTCCAGAGGATGCCGACCTTGCCGGCGGTGAACATCAGCTTGCGGCCGCCCGCGTCCACCAGCACGCGCTCATAGACCTCGTCCTGGTCCAGGGTCTCTCCAGGGATGTGCTGGAAGTGCCAGGCTACTGTGCCGTCCGCGATGTTCAGGGCCACGGTGGAGGCCGAATAGAGCGCCTTGTCCGTCGCCGTCGTCGCGCGGCTGGCCAGCATCCACGGCTTGGCCTGGGCGACGCCCCAGTAGGTCAGCTTCAGTTCGGGGTCATAGCTGCCGACGATCCAGGTCTCGCCGCCGGCCCGCATGGCGTCGGGAAGGCCAGCCCAGGTGTCGCCGCCGGGCTCGCCCGTGCGCGCCACGGTATAGAACCGCCACGCGAGCTTTCCCGTCGCCGCGTCATAGGCGCTGATGAAACAGCGGCTGTCGGCCAGGTACCGGTCGCAGCCCTGCAGCCCCTGGATCACCTTGCCGTCCGCCACGATGGGCCCGGAGGTATTGGAGTAGCCCTTGGTCCGATCGGCGATGCGGGTATCCCAGACCGGCTTGCCGGTGGCCGCGTCCAGCGCCACCAGCCGCGCGTCCGTCGTCGCCAGGATCAGCTTGTCATCATGGATCGCCAGGTTGCGCATGGCCGCGAAGCCGATGCTCTCCTCTGGCCCGACGTGGTTCTCCCAGATCAGACTGCCCGTCCGCCCGTCCAGCGCCTGGACGATGTTCTGGGTGTTGATCAGGTAGACGATCCCGTTGTGGACGAGCGGCATGGGCTGGTTGCCGCTGGCCTCGTTCATCGGCCAGACCCAGGCGAGCTTCAGCCCATTCGCGTTGGCCGGGGTGATCTGTTTCAGCGGGCTGTAGCTCCAGCCCTGATAGTTGCGCCGCGCCATCAGCCAGTCGCCGGCGGCCGGCTTGCGCAGCATGGCGTCGGTCACGGGGATGTAGCCCTTCACCTCGCCCTTAACGGTAAGGCCCCGTGCGGCGCGGACCGTGGTCGGCGGCGGCGCGGTGGCCGTGGCCAGGGCTCCATCGACCGGCCGCGCGCCGTTGACCGACTGGATATAGGCGCCAAGCGCCGCGGCCTGCTCAGCCGAAAGGTTCGCCCCGCCCGGGGGCATCTTTTCCTGGATGAAGGCGGACAGCTGCGCGGCGGGCCGCGCGCGCCACACCGCCTGGAACGCCGACCCCGCCAGCGGCAGCGCCTCGTTGCGTCCGGTCAGGTCCGGCATATGGCAGCCCGCGCACCGCTCGGCGTAGGCCGCACGCCCGGCCTCGGCCTGAGCGGCGGTGAAGGGGGCCGCGGTGAAGGGCGCGCCCACCGGCGCCTGGGCGGCCGCCGCGAGGCCAGGCGCCAGCGCGGCCAGGGTGAGCGCGAGGGCGAGAACTTTCAGCATCTGCATCAGGCTTGAGCCTAGCACGCCGCGCGCCGCGCGCACCCCCGACGGAACCTTCAGTTTGCAGGCGCCTTTAGGAACCCGATTGGCGCCCGCCCGGGGCCTGTACGAAAGGCAAGACCATGCTTGGAATTATCGCCGCCGTCCTCGTCGTGCTCTGGCTGCTGGGCTTCTTCGCCTTCCACGTCACCGCCAGCTTCATCCACATCCTGCTGGTCATCGCCGTCGTGATGATCATCCTGCACTTCGTGCGTGGTCGAAGGATCTAGACGCCAATCCTTACGACCGTCGGTGTCGGGAGCGGCTCGCCCCCGCCCCTATTTCGGCTTGCGGAACCGCAGCGGGAATTGATCGGTCTTGCCGCGGACGGCGGGGTCGAAGACGAACTTCGTGTGGTCGTCGACCAGGTTCGCGAGGATCTTGCTCTCGGCGTCGAGCTTGAAGCCTGCAGCCACCACCTCGCCCTTGACGGTCTCCGGGTCGATCCTGTGGCGGCCCTCGGTGTCACGCAGGCCTGTGCGGAGGTCATCCGGGGCGCCTCCTGGTTGTTCGCACCCAGCCTCGCAGAGGCCCCGCACCAGCGGCGCCCTTGCAACCGGCGCCCTGGCGAAACTCATCACATGAGCCCTCACTAAACCCGCAGTCGACAGCGCCGACTGCCAGGCGCGGGGCCTTCCTTGCCTCCACGCGGCGCGCGCGATCCAAAGACCCCAATTACAGTGACACTGTACGAAATCCCGACCCGGCCTCGAAGGAGCCGATGATAGGGCCCTCGCCGACCGTTGCAGTTACAGGACC
>JBBREC010000015.1:0-32990 GCA_038203295.1 Caulobacterales bacterium | reverse complement strand
CGGCGATCACCGTAACGCGATGCTGCAGCGCATCTACGGAACGGCCTGGGCGTCGGAGGCCGACCTCGAGGCGCACCTCCATCGCCTGGAGGAGGCCGAGAAGCGCGACCACCGGCGGATCGGCCGGGCCATGGACCTCTTCCACCTGCAGGAAGAGGGCAAGGGGATGGTGTTCTGGCACCCCAAGGGCTGGGCGCTCTACCAGACGCTGGAACGCTACATCCGCCGCAAGCTCGATGCGGCCGGCTACCAGGAGATCAAGACGCCGCAGGTGCTGGACCGCGTCCTTTGGGAAAAGTCCGGGCACTGGGAAAAGTACCGCGCCAACATGTTCGTCTGCGAGACGGAGGAGGGCGAGACGCTGGCGGTGAAGCCGATGAGCTGCCCGGGCCACATCCAGGTGTTCAATTTCGGCCAGAAGTCCTACCGCGACCTGCCGCTGCGGTTTGCCGAGTTCGGCTCCTGCCACCGTTATGAACCGTCGGGCGCGCTGCACGGCCTGATGCGGGTGCGTGGCTTCACGCAGGACGATGGACACATCTTCTGCCGCGAGAACCAGATCGAGGCCGAGACGAAGGCCTTCATCGACTTGCTGACGGAGGTCTATGCCGACATCGGTCTGGAGCTGGCTAGCCTGAGGTTCGCGACGCGGCCAGAGATCCGCGCCGGCTCTGAAGCGGTCTGGGACAAGGCCGAGGCCAGCCTGGAGGCCGCGATCAAGGCGGCCGGCGTCGAGTATGAGCTGAACCCCGGCGACGGCGCCTTCTATGGCCCCAAGCTCGACTTCACGGTGAAGGACGCCATCGGCCGCACGTGGCAGTGCGGCACGCTGCAACTCGACTTCGTGGTGCCGGGCCGGCTGGACGCGGAATATGTGGCCGAGGACGGTTCCAAGCAGGTCCCGGTGATGATGCACCGGGCGATCTTCGGATCGTTCGAGCGGTTCCTCGGCATCCTGATCGAAAACTTCGCCGGCGCGTTCCCGCTCTGGCTGGCGCCGGTTCAGGTGGTCGTGGCCACGATCACGTCGGATGCGGACGACTACGCGCACAAGGTGGTGGCGGCGCTGCGGGCCAAGGGGCTGCGCGTGGAGACCGACGTGCGCAACGAGAAGATCAACTACAAGGTCCGCGAGCACAGCCTGGCCAAGGTCCCGGTGATCGCCGTCATCGGCCGCCGCGAGGCGGAAGAGGGCAAGGTTGCGCTGCGCCGGCTGGGCTCCGACGGCCAGGAGATCATGACGCTCCACGAGGCCGCGAACGTGCTTGCCATGCAGGCCGACCCGCCTGACATTGCCCGCATGAAAGCCGGCGCCGGGGAGGCTGGATGAACGGCATCGCCGCACCGATCTTCGCCGCAGAGCCCTTCGACGCTCTTCAGCTAGAGCGGGCCGACACGCCGCGCCCGCGCAGCCGGGTGTCGGTGGTCATGGTCGTCTACATGACCGGCGAAGCGCTGAAGGAAAGCCTCGAGCGCGTACTCGCCGACCCGCTGGTCGACGAGTTTGTCGTCGTCGACAACGGTTCGACCGTTACAGAGGCGGAGCGCCTTCGCGCCCTGGCCGAGCGCGACCGTCGGGTGGTGCTGCTGGCCGGCCACGGCAATGTCGGTTTTGCCCGCGGCGCCAACCTTGGCGCGGCCCGGGCCACCGGCGACGTCCTGGTGTTTCTCAATCCCGACGCCTTCCTGCAGGCGAGCTGCATCGCCGAGCTGGTCACAGAGGTCGAGGGCCATGCGGTCCCCTGCCTGGTGGGTGGCCGGGTGCTGAACGCCGACCGCACCGAGCAGCGCGGCGGCCGACGCGGCGACATCACCCCGATGAGTGCGCTGCTGTCGCTAAGCACGCTCTCCAAGCTGATTCCCGGCTGGCGGCGCTATGAGGTCCACTGGGAGAGCGAAGCCGCCCCCGACGCGGTGCTGGCCGTGCCGACCGTGTCCGGGGCCTGCTTCTGCATGCGCCGCGCGGATTTCCGCGGCCTTGGCGGTTTCGACGAGCGCTACTTCCTGCACGTCGAGGACATCGATCTCTGCTGGCGCGTGCGCCAGGCCGGCGGCGAAGTGCTCTTCCACCCCAGGGCCGAGGTCGTCCACCTCGGCCATACCAGCCAGACCAGCCCGCTGGCCGTTGAATTCCACAAGGGCGTCGGTCTCTCCCGTTATTTCCGCAAGCGCGCGCGGGGGCTCCCGCAGCAGCTTACGGCCTTGCTGCTGTCGCCGGTGATCGTCTGCACGGCGCTGGTGCGTCCGGTGATGCGGCGGCTGAAAAGCCGAGCCACCTGACCTGCAGCGCCAGGCGCCGCCCCTCGGGCGTTGGGAACTAGGCGGGAAACACGCCCGCGCGCCCGAGTGAAGAGGCTGGCGCCTTGCCCAGCAGTCCAGACGCCCACTGGCCGATCTCGATGAGGGCGGGGAGGTCGTAGCCGGTCGAGAAGCCGGCGCGTTCCAGCATGTAGACCAGATCCTCGGTGCCGATGTTGCCGGTGGCGTTGGGGGCGAAGGGGCAGCCGCCCAGACCGCCGACGCTGGCGTCCAGGATGCTTACGCCGGCCTCGACGCCCGCGAAGGCGTTGGCGAGGCCGGTGTTGCGGGTGTCGTGGAAGTGCAGCCGCAGGGGCACGTCGCCCACGATCTTCCGGGCCGCCTCAACGCGTTTCCTGACCAGCCAGGGGTCGGCGACCCCGATAGTGTCGGCCAGCGCGATCTCGGCGACGCCGGCGCCGGCCGCTGCGCGGACAATGCGCATGACCTGGTCTTCCGAGACCTCGCCGTCGAACGGGCAGCCGAAGGCCACCGATACGGTGACCGTGATTGGCGGGCCGCCCTCCGCCTTTTTGCGCCCGGCGATAGCGACCATGGCGGCGGTCTGTTCCGCGGCCGAGGCGCCCTGGTTGCGGATGCCGAAGCCGTCGGTTGCGCAGACCACCACATTGGCTTCGTCGCATTTGGCCGCGAGACAGCGGTCCCAGCCACGTTCGTTGAGTACAAGGCCGATGCGCGAGCGGCCGTCGGTATGAGGCAGGGCGGCGGAGATTTCCTCGGCGCCGGCCATCTGGGGCACGCGCTTGGGGTTCACGAAGGAGACGGTCTCCATCCGGCGCGCGCCGGCGGCTTCCAGCCGGTGGATGAACTCAAGCTTCTGGTCGATCTCCAGCAGGGCCTTCTCGTTCTGCAGCCCGTCGCGGGGACCGACCTCGACGATCTCGATTTGGCGGCTCATCGGTTGGGTCCTTTCAGGTCCGCGTCCCTGGCTTCGTAGATGCGCAGGGTTGTCTTGCGGCCGTTTGAATAGTCGAGCCCCTTGATGGTCGCCACCACGTAAGCCACCGTTCCCGTCGCTGCCAGAGCCTGGCGGAACGCAGGGTCCTCCTTCTGCTCGACGACGGCCGGGCGGCTTTCGACGATGGCCTGGGCGGCCTCGTCCGGTCCGTCCAGCTCCGTGGGCGTGCCGAGCGCAAAGACCAGGCTGGGCTCGGCATAGCCAGCGACGGCCACCGGCGCCTCGGCGATCCCCTGGCGCGGCAACAGACGGGCGTCGGCCATGGCGCGCTCGACGCGGTCGGAGAGCCACAGCGGCTCAAGCCGGGGCACGAGGCCCGCGGCCAGCGCGGCGTGCCCGGCCAGGCCCAGGCCCAGGGCGCCGAACAGGGCGCCGCGGCTGGCGCGGCGCACGATCATGTAGCCGCCGACCAGGCCGGCCGCCGCCAGCAGCAGGCCGGTCACGGCCGCGGCGGTGACGTCGGAGGGATCGCCGTAGAGCGAAAGCAGATAGAAGCTGCCCGCCGCCAGCAGCATGCCCACGAGGGCGCTGAGCGCCGCGCCGGTCCACCTCACCCGGGGCCCCAGCGGCTCGGCCAGGGCGGCAGCCGCCAGCCAGGCCACCGCGCCGTAGAGCGGCAGGGGATAGTGCGGCAGCTTGGTCGGCATGATCTCGAACAACAGCCAGGCAGGCAGCAGCCACGCCAGGGCGAAGCGGACGCCGGGCTCGCGCCGCCTCCGCCAGGCGACGACCGCTGCGGCTGGCAGTAGCAGGGTCATCGGGAACATCAGGAGCGGAGCCAGCAGGGTGTGATAGCCGGGCGGCGCGCCGTGGCTCTCCTGTCCACCGGCCAGCTTTGGGGCCAGGTCGCCCGCCAGCGCCGTGGTCCAGAAGATCCCGTCGGTGGCGACGGTGACCGCGCCAGCCCAGGGCCCGACGACGGCCGCGAAAAGGATCAGGCCCCACAGGCTGTTGAGGTCCCTCAGCCAGCCCGGCCGACGGTCGAAGGTCAGCAGGCCGGCAAGAGTGAGGCCGATCACCAGCGGCGCGATCGGGCCCTTCACCAGGGTGGCCGCAGCGAGCGCCAGCCAGAACACTACCCAGGTCGATCTTCCAATCTGCAGGTCGGTGCGGGCCGCGGCGTAGATCCGCGCGAGCGCGGCCATGGCCAGCAGGGTTGTACCGCACAGCACCGCGTCGGTCTTGGCGATCAGCGCCTCGGTGGAGAGCAGGAAGGTGGTCCCCAGCATGGCGCCAGCCAGCATGCCCGCCTGCGGGCCGAAGAAGGCGGCCGCGCCCCAGGCGCAGGCCGCGGCGGCCAGCATGGCGCCCAGCAGCGAAGGGATGCGGTAGGCCCAGATCTGGCGGGCCTCGGGGCTGGAGAACAGCGAGACGGTGGCGGCCTGCAGCCAGTGGATGCCCACCGGCTTCTTGAAGCGCGGCTGGTCCTGATAGTGGATCACCACGAAATCTCGGGTCTCGAGCATCTGCGCGGTAGCTTGGGCGAAGCGCGATTCATCGCGATCGAGCGGTGGCACCGCCAGCATCCCCGGCAGTCCGGCGACGAAGGCGACCACCGCCGCCATGGCGGGACCGCGCCAACCGCGGCTGAAGCGCGCCAGTTCACCCTCAAGCGTCATGGAACGGGTGATAGCACGATCCTTCCCTCGGCCAGCTTTTCCGCTATGGGAGGCCGATGGCGAAAGCTCCTTCCCCAAAGACCCTGGCCGGCCCGGACGTCTCCGTGGTGGTCCCGGTCTTCGACGAGGAGGGCGCCGCGCCCATGCTCGCGTGGGAGATCGCCGCGGCCTTCGAGGGGCGGAATTTCGAGATCGTGTTCGTCGACGACGCCAGCCGCGACGGCACGCGCGCGGCGCTGAAAGCGCTCTCGGCCGAAATTCCGCAGCTTCGGGTGCTGGTCCATCGCCGGAATTCCGGCCAGAGCCGCTCGATACGGACGGGCATCCTGGCGGCGCGGGGCCCGATCATCCTGACCCTGGACGGCGATGGGCAAAACGACCCCGCCGACGGCCCGATGCTGGTCGACGCGCTGGCGGCCGGTCGGCCGGAACTGGCGCTTGTCGGCGGCGAACGGGTGAAACGCCAGGACAGCCAGGCCAAGAAGATCGCCTCGAAGATCGGCAACGGGGTCAGGAAACGCCTGCTCCGGGATACCGCCAATGATACCGGCTGCGGGCTGAAGGCGTTCCGCCGGGAGGCATTCCTGCGGCTCCCCTACTTCGATCACATCCACCGCTACCTGCCGGCCTTGATGCAGAGGGAGGGCTACCTCACCGCTTTCCGGCCAGTGAACCACCGCCACCGCCAGACCGGCGTATCGAAGTACACCAACCTCGGCCGGCTCTGGGCCTCGCTGTCGGACCTGTTCGGGGTGATCTGGCTGCAGTCGCGGGCCCGCAACCCGGGCGGGGTTGACGAGGTCTAGACGGGTAGTCGCTAGGTCATGGCCGTCAGGATCAGGGTCACGACCGCGATGTCGAGGAAGCGGAAGGCGAATTGCGTCATGGCTCGGCCCGTGATCGAGAGGTTTGATCAAGGTTAAGCAAGACCGGCGCCAAGGCGCCCGGAGGCCCATGGCTCTGTTCTTCGATGCGGAATGGTTCGACGCGCGCCTCGGCGAACGGGAGCTTTCGCGCCGGGTTCTGGCCGCGGCGGCCGCGATGAGCGAGGCCGACCTGGCGCTGGCCTTCAAAGACCAGAGGGAGCTTTCGGCCGGAGAGGTGGCGGCTTTTGCCGAGTTGCTGGGCGTCGAGCCCACCGAGGTGGCGCTCCGGGCTGGCGTCTCGACACTGGTCCCGGGGCGGGGGGCGGAGGCCAGGATCGCGACGCTGGAGCGCCGCGTGGCGACGCTGGAGGCTGAGGTCGCCCAGCTGCGGCGCGGCTAGCTAGACGTCGGTCTTTGTCGTCCGGCCTGAGGGCGCGCGGCGGTCCCGGGCGCCGGACCATTCGGCCTTGTTGTAGGCGTTCCTGGCGCCGTCGATGACGGTCGGGCCGGCGCGCAGGCCGCGGCGAGCGCCGGTCTGGCCGAGGACCTGGGCTTCGATCGAGGCCGCGCCATCGGCCCGGCGCGGCGCCTCGGTCTTCAGCGTGCCGGCCACAGGCACCGGGAGATTGGCGGAGTCGGCCTCATAGACCTCGTCCGCCTGATCGACGTCGGTCTTTCGCGCGCGGCGCGGCGGATGGGGCCGGCGGAGGGGGTCGATGGGCGAGGTCATTGCAGCCCCAGGGTGAGCGCAGAGCCTTAAGAATACCTAGCGCTTGGACAGTTTCTCGATCTGGGCCTGCATCTCTTCCATGCGCTTGCGCAGCTCGATCAGGGCATCGTCCTGGGCGGGCGTCGGGGTCTCGGCGCGGGTCGGCGTGGGAGCCGGGGCTTCCTCTGTGCGGGTGTAGGCGAAGGGCGAGAACATCTTCATGGCCCGGTCGAAGAGCTGCATGTTCTGCTTGATCTGGCTGTCGAAGGCGCCGACGCCGGCGCCCTGGCCCAGAGTCTGAAGCTGGGTGCGCATGCGTTCCTGCTGCTCGGTGAAACTGGCCAGCGAAAGCTCAAGGTAGCTCGGCAGAAAGGATTGCATCGAGTTGCCATAAAAGCCGATCAGCTGACGGAGGAACTGGATCGGCATCAGGCTCTGGCCCTTGCCCTCTTCCTCGAAGATGATCTGGCTCAGCACCGAGCGGGTGATGTCTTCGTTGGTCTTGGCGTCATAGACCACGAAGTCGGTGCCCTGCTTCACCATTTCGGAGAGGTGTTCGAGGGTCACGTAGCTGGACGATGCGGTGTTATAGAGCCGCCGGTTGGCGTACTTCTTGATGACAACGCGCTCGCCGGAGGCGGCTGCGCCGGTGTCCTGGGTGTCGGCCATGCCAGATCCCTAATACTGCCGCCGCGCATCGCGGGCCTGCGTTCTGCACTGCACTATCGCGGATGCGAGCTTGTTGGCAAATGCGGCGATTCAACCGCCACGGGCTTGCGGAAATTCACCGTGTCCCAATAGATGGGTCAGGGCCGTCTCGTTGGGACCACAGGAGCCTCGCCATGAGCGACATCGTCATCGTTTCCGCCGCCCGCACGCCGGTCGGCTCGTTCAACGGGGCGCTCGCCAGCCTGCCCGCCCACGAACTCGGAAAAATCGCCATCATGGCCGCCGTCGAGCGCGCGGGGATCACCCCCGCGGATGTCGACGAGGTGATCATGGGCCAGGTGCTGCAGGCCGGCGCCGGCCAGGGCCCCGCCCGCCAGGCTTCGGTCAATGCCGGCATTCCCAACGAAAGCCCGGCCTGGAGCCTGAACCAGCTCTGCGGATCTGGCCTTCGCGCGGTTGCGCTGGCGGCGCAACAGATCAGCGACGGCTCGGCCGACATCGTGGTCGCAGGCGGCCAGGAGAGCATGAGCCAGTCGCCGCACGCGGCCAACATCCGCAACGGCCAGAAGATGGGCGATTTCTCGTTCACCGACACCATGATCAAGGATGGCCTGTGGGACGCCTTCCACGGCTATCACATGGGTCAGACCGCCGAGAACATCGCCAACCGCTGGCAGATCACCCGCGGCGACCAGGACGCCTTCGCCGTGGCCTCGCAGAACAAGGCCGAGGCCGCCCAGAAGGCCGGCAGATTCGCGGGCGAGATCGCCGCTGTCACCATAAAGGGCCGCAAGGGCGACACGGTCGTCGACCAGGACGAATACATCCGCCACGGCGCGACGCTGGATAGCGTCTCGGGCCTGAAGCCAGCCTTCTCCAAGGAAGGGACGGTCACCGCGGCCAACGCGTCGGGCCTCAACGACGGCGCCGCGGCCCTTGTGCTGATGAGTGCCGAGGAAGCCAGGAAGCGCGGCCTGAAGCCGATGGCGCGGATCGCGTCCTGGGCCAGCGCGGGGGTCGACCCGGAGATCATGGGCACCGGTCCGATCCCCGCCAGCCGCAAGGCGCTGGAGCGGGCCGGCTGGGCGGTCGGCGACCTGGACCTGATTGAATCCAACGAGGCCTTCGCGGCGCAGTCGATCTGCGTTGTCCGTGACCTGGGCCTCGATCCGGCGAAGGTGAACGTCAACGGCGGCGCCATCGCCATCGGCCACCCGATCGGGGCGTCAGGCGCGCGGATCCTGACCACCCTGCTGCACGAGATGAAACGCTCCGGCGCGTCCAAGGGCCTGGCCACGCTGTGTGTCGGCGGCGGCATGGGCGTGGCGATGTGCGTCGAAGCGATCTGACAACAGTTGGCTGAACGCCGGATCAACCGGCGTCGGCTGTTAGGGAGAAGAAGTAATGGCCCGAGTGGCTCTGGTCACGGGTGGAACCCGCGGCATCGGACGCGCGATCGTCGAGCGGCTGAAGGCCGACGGCATGCAGGTGGCGGCGGGCTATTCCGGCAACGACGCCGCAGCCGAGGCCTGCGCCAGGGACCTCGGGATCATGGTCGTGAAGGGCAATGTCGGGAACTTCGCCGACTGCAAGCACGCCGTGGAAAAGGTCGAGGCTCAGCTGGGTCCGATCGAGGTCCTGGTGAACAACGCCGGCATCACTCGTGACGGCGTCTTCCACCGGATGAGTTCCGAGCAGTGGAGCGAGGTCATCCGGGTGAACATGGACTCGCTGTTCAACATGACCCGCCAGGTGATCGAGGGCATGCGCGAGCGCGAGTGGGGGCGGATCATCAACATCTCGTCGATCAACGGCCAGAAGGGCCAGATCGGCCAGACCAACTATTCGGCCGCCAAGGCGGGCCTGATCGGCTTCACCAAGGCGCTGGCGCTGGAGAACGCCAAGAAGGGCATCACGGTGAACTGCATCGCGCCCGGCTACATCGACACCGAGATGGTGCAGGCGGTGCCGGAAAAGGTGCTGGAAAGCATCATCGCCGGAATCCCGGTGGGCCGGCTGGGCCGCGGCGAGGAGATCGCCGACATGGTGGCCTTCCTGGCCGGCGAGCACGCGGGCTATGTGACTGGATCAACACTGTCGCTGAACGGCGGCCAGTATATGTCTTGAGGGCCTTCGCAGGGTCGAAAAAGCGCCGCAGTCAGCCTGCACTAACTTGGCCGTCATGACGGACGAGCCATCGGCGTTTTCACGGACGGTCTTCGCAGCAGCGGTTTGCGCAGGCGCCCTGGGATTCGCCGGGTCTGCCGCGGCTCTGGGGCCGGAGAGCCTGCGCGAGGGCCTGTTCGGGCCGCGCGCATCCGAAGGCCGCCAGGCGTCCGCCCCGCCTGTCGCCCGCTATGTCTCCGAGGACGGCGACGGTTTCGTGCTGGATCGCAGCCAGCCCCGGCCGCTGCTCAAGTTCGACAACAGCTACGAGGTCTGGGTGTTGCAGCCGCAGCCCGCGCCGCGCGGCGACGTCATCTACAAGAACGACCTCGGAGAGCCGGTTCTGCGTGCGACGCGGCTGGGCGGGGTGACCATCTTCACCGACCAGCGGCCCGGAGGCTCGGCGGCGGCTCTGGCCGGCGGCGGCAATCCGCTGAGGCTCCTGCCGCTTAGCCCGCAGGCCCTGGTCGAGCGGCTGCTGCAGTCCAGCGTCCGCGCCAGTCGGGCGGCCCGCCACGGCATCCTGTTCGACGCCGAGGCCACGCCGGTCTCCTCGGCGGTCATCGCCGACGCGGCCCAGGTGACCAGCCTCGCCGTCGCCCGCATCGCCGAGCGGCCGGACGGACGCAGCAAGCTCGCGCGCCTTCAGCGGGTGTTCCTGGCAGAGGGCCGCAAGGTCTCGGCCAAGCTGGAGAAGGGCACGATGATGATCACCGTAGTCTCAAAGCTGGGCCTGGCCGGGCGTCCATCGTCCGAACGGATCGTCCAGGCTGCGGACAACGCGAAGTAGCAGCTCAGCCCTTGAAATTGTCCTTGGCGGTCCGCACGGCGCCAAAGGCCATGTAATCCGGCTCGCCGCCGGCCCCGACCCGCTCGGCCAGCTTCGGCGCGCGCAGGAAAGGGTTGGTGGCCTTCTCAAGCGCAATGGTGGTGGGGACGGTGGGCTCCCCGCGCTCACGCTTTGCGAAGATCTCCGCGGCGCGGGCCTTCAGCGCCGGGTCGTCGTCGACCGACAGGGCGAAGCGGGCGTTGGAGGCGGTGTATTCGTGGGCGCAATAGACCGTGGTGTCGTCCGGAAGTGCGGCCAGACGCTGCAGGCTGGTCCACATCTGCTCGGCGGTGCCCTCGAACAGCCGGCCGCAGCCCAGGGCGAACAGGGTGTCGCCCACGAAGGCGATCTGGTCGGCGGCGTCGAAATAGGCGATGTGACCCAGGGTGTGACCGCCCGTCTGGATAACCTGGAACGCCGTCTCGCCCAGCATCACCGTTTCGCCCCCGTTCACTTCGCGGTCGATCGGCGCGATCTTGGTGACTTCGCCGGGACCCACCACTGTCGCGCCGGTGGCGGCGACGATCTCGGCGTTGCCGCCGGCGTGGTCGGGGTGCCAGTGGGTATTGAGGATCAGATCGAGCTTCCAGCCCAGCCTATCCAGCTCGCGAAGGATCGCCTTGGCGTCGGGCGTGTCCACACAAGCGGCAAGGCCGGTGGCTTCGTCGCGGGCGAGGAAGGCGTAATTGTCCTCGAGACAGGGGAACTGGTGGACAGTGAGCGGCATCTCAAAACTCCGGCAGCAACCCCGACAGACGCGATTTAGGTTGGCGTGAACGGTTAGTCGAGCATAGCCATCGGATCATGCGCCGCGACGTCCTTGAGCTTCGGCAGTTCTACGCCTCCGACCTGGGCCGCGCGGCGCGCGCCATGGTGGGTCGAAAGGTGATCGAGGCCTGGGGCGACGCCCATGGCCTGGACGTCCTGGCGCTGGGCTACGCCACGCCCTTTGTCGCCCCCCATCGGCACGCCGCGCGCCGCGTGATCGCCGCCATGCCCGCGCAGCAGGGAGTCGAGGTCTGGCCGGGGGGCGGGCGCAACCTGTCAGTCCTTGTCCCCGAGGACAGCCTGCCCTTCGCAAACGCCCTCTTCGACCGCATCCTGGTTGTGCATGGCCTGGAGGAGAGCCCCGATCCGCTGGGCCTGCTGCGCGAAGTCTGGCGGGTGCTGGCGCCGTCGGGCCGGGTGGTGGTGGCCGTTGCCGCGCGTAACGGCCTGTGGGCCAATTCCGAGAGAACCCCGCTTGGCCATGGCCGGCCCTACAGCCGCGGCCAGCTGGGCGAGCTGCTGCGCGAGGCCGAACTGGAGCCGTCGGGCTGGACACGGGCGCTCTACGTGCCGCCCGTTCCCTGGCTGGCGGGCTGGGCCGAGGGGTTCGAACAGGCGGGTTCCAGGCTATGGCCCGGATTCTCGGGCGTACTGCTGATGGAAGCGGTAAAACAGACCTTCGCCGTCAAGCCGCGGGCGGCGCGGGCCCGCGTTCCGCAGCGCGGCCTTCTCTCACCCGTCCCAAGCGGGGCGCCCTTTTCTGAGACGCCGGACGACGGCAGGCCCCGTCACCTCTTGGAGCCAGCCGGGGAAGGCCTTAGCTTCAGGGACAAATCCGCGCCGCGCGGACCAAAACGGAGTGCGTGAGCCATGAAGATGATCGTCGCGGTCATCAAGCCCAGCCGCCTCGACGCCGTACTCGACGCGGTGACCGAGGCCGGCGCGTCGGGCCTCACCGTCACCGAGGTCCGCGGCTACGGCCGACAACGCGGCAAAACCGAAGTCTACCGCGGCGCCGAATACGAGGTGAAGCTGCTGCCCAAGGTGAAGCTGGAGATCGCGGTCCCCGATGAGATGCTCAACGCGGTGATGGAAGCTATCTCCACCAGCGCCAACACAGGCAAGATCGGCGACGGAAAGGTCTTTGTGCTGGATCTCGAACAGGCCTTGCGCATCCGCACCGGCGACCGCGACGGCGACGCCATCGCGAGCTAGGCTCTCCGGTCAGGGGGACCTGATCATGATGACCGAAGCCGCGCCACCGCCCGCCGTCGATCCCGCAGCGCCGATGGCGGCGCACACCGAGCGGATCGTTATCGACATGCCGCCGGCCGCCTTCTCCGACTGGATGATGTCTGCCAGGCTCGAGGACCAGATTCCGACGACCCGCCAGCTGCCGGGCGTGACCGGAACCACCCAACTGACGCCGGGGACGTGGGGCGCCGTCGGCGGCCGTCGCCAAGTGCAACTTACCGATGGGACCAGCACGACTGAGCAGGTTCTGGAGGCCGTGCCCGGAAGGTTGTTCCGTTACGTTGTCTGGAACTACACGACCGCCGCGGCGCGGCCGATCGCCTACGCCGTCGGCGAATTCCGCTATGTGCCGGCTGACGGCGGCCGCACCGAGGTAGTCTGGACCTATGCGTTCCGGCTGAAACCCAATGCGTTTCCGGGCGTGCTGGGCGCGCTCGGCCGCTGGCTGTTCAAGGCGACCTTCCTGGCTGGGCCCTACGCAGAGCTTATGCGGGAGACGCTGAAGGCCACCAAGGCCTACGCCGAACGTGAACCCTAGGCCCTGCGGCCCCGGCGCTTTGGCGCGGGGGCCTCGGGCTTGGGAAGCGGCACGTCGCCGAACAGGTCCTTCGGCACGGCGTCCGGCTGGCCCTGCGCCCGGCGGCTGAGCAGGAAGATCGCGGTCTCGGAGCGCCAGTTCTCCAGAACGCCGTCAGGGTCGATCTGCCGCGCCGGCTTGCCGCCGGACAGCGCCGCGCAGGCGTCGACGCGCAGGTCCAGCTCGCGGCAGAGGTCGGTGAAATCGCGCAGGGTGCACAGGTGGATGTTCAGCGTCGACCACCACGGATCGGGCAGGGCGCGGGTCTCCGGCATCCGGCCCCGGGCCATGAGCGACATTCTCATGCGCCAATGCGCGAAGTTGGGTACCGACACGATGGCCTGGTCAGCGATGCGCAGCAGTTCGGAGAGGACGTGCCGGGGCTCGCGCATCTGCTGCAGGGTCTTGGACAGGATGGCGTAGTCGAAGGCGCGTGTCGGGAAGTGGTCGAGGTCGCGGTCGCCGTCGCCTTGCACCACCGACAGGCCCTTGGCGAGGCAGGCGGTGACGCCGGCCTGGCTGATCTCCAGCCCCTGCCCGTCCACGCTGCGTTCGCGACTGAGCAGCTCCAGCAGCTCGCCATCCTCGCAGCCCACGTCCAGCACCCGCGCGCCCGGGCGCACGAGGCGCAGGATCTCGCGGAAGTCTTCACGCATCAGGTCAGGCCCCGCGCCTGGGCGGTGGCATCGAAGAAGCCGCGCAGGGTAGTGTCCAGCTGCGGCTCGTCTAGGAAGAAGGCGTCGTGCCCCTTGTCGGTCTCGACCTCCACAAAGCTGGCGCGGCAGCCGGCGGCGTTGAGGGCGCGGACGATGTCGCGGCTCTCGGCCGTCGAATAGAGCCAGTCGGATGAGAACGAGAGCACACAGAACCGGACGCCGCGCGCCTTGATGAACGCGTTGGCCAGCACGCCCTCGTGCTGGGCGCTGAGGTCGAAATAGTCGAGCGCCCGGGTGATGTAGAGGTAGGAATTGGCGTCGAAGCGGTCGACGAAGCTGGTCCCCTGGTGGCGCAGATAACTCTCCACCTGGAAGTCGGCGTCGAAGCCCCAGGACAGGCCGTCGCGCTGCAGCTCGCGGCCGAACTTGCGCTGCAGGGCCTGTTCCGAAAGGTAGGTAATGTGGGCAGCCATGCGCGCGACGGCCAGGCCCTTCTCTGGGCGGACGCCGGACTTTTCGTACGCGCCCGCGCGCCAGTCGGGATCGGCCATTATCGCCTGGCGGCCGACCTCGTGGAAGGCGATGTTCTGGGCCGAATGGCGCGCGGCCGCGGCGATGCAGACGGCGCTGAACAGCTTCTGTGGATAGTCCGCCGCCCACTGCAGGACCTGCATACCGCCCATCGAGCCGCCAACCACCGCCAGCAGGGTCTCGATGCCCAGGGCCGCGATCAACATGGCCTGGGCGCGGACCATGTCGGCGATGGTGATCACCGGGAAAGCGAGTCCATAGGGGTCGCCGGTCTTCGGATTGATCGAGGCCGGACCGGTGGAGCCCATGCAGCCGCCGACGACATTGGTCGAGATGATGAAATAGCGGTCGGGGTCGAGCGGCAGCCCCGGGCCGATTACCTTGTTCCACCAGCCGGGCTTGCCGGTGAGCGGATGGGTCGAGGCGGCGTGCTGGTCGCCGGTGAGCGCGTGGCAGACCAGGATGGCGTTGGATTTCGCCGCGTTCAGCACACCGTAGGTCTCGTAGGCGATCTCCAGCGGGTCCAGCTTCGCCCCGGAATCCAGGCGCAGCGCCTTGCTGGCCGGGGAGCGCCATGTCCCCCCGTTCGTCTCGATCGCAGGGCTGGCGGCGGCCGTCACGGTCATGGGTGCTTAGGACCGCCAACCCCATTCGCTGTCAATGCTTCAAGCCGGGCTTCGCACCCGGCCCTGACGCCGCTATGAGGTATGAGTCAGGGTGGAGCTTGAATGGACCGGCTGATCCTTCTGCGGCACGGAAAAGCCGAACCGGAGTCCGCCAGCGGTGAGGATTTCGACCGGCGGCTCGCGCCGCGCGGCGTGCAGGACACCACGCTGATGGCGCAGAACCTTGCCGACCTGGGCTTCAAGCCGGACGTGGCGCTGGTCTCGCCGGCCGCCCGCACCCGCGAAACCTGGGCGGCGGCCGAGGCAGCCTTCCCCGGCGCGAGGGTCTCGTTCGGCGACGATCTCTACCATGCCGATTCGGCGGAGGTCCGGCGCTGCGCCGAGGCGGCCGGCGCCAGAGTCACCACGGTGATGGTCGTCGGCCACAATCCCGGCCTGCAGGAGCTCGCTGTGCGGCTGCTGATGGAAGGCCATGCGCCGCCCTCACTGATCGCCAAGGCGCAGAGCCGGTTTCCGCCGGCGGCCGCGGCGGTGTTCCTGTTCGACGACAACGGCCGACCGACCTACGACGGCTTGTTCTTCCCGGAGCGCGGCGGTTGAGGATCTACAAGATCCTGCCGCGAGCCGACTGGATCTCCGCCCATGAGGCGCAGGTCTATGAGGGGTCGCCCCTCGATGTCGCGGACGGTTTCATCCATTTTTCCACGGCCGCGCAGGCCCGGGAGACGGCGCGCCGGCATTTCGCCGGTCAGGCCGACCTGGTGGTACTGGAAGTCGAGGCCGATGACCTGGGCCAGGCGCTGAAGTGGGAGCCCTCGCGGGGCGGCGAGCTCTTTCCGCATCTTTATGGCCCGCTGGCCGCCGCCCACGTCCGCTATGTGACCGCCGCGCTGCTGGGCGAGGACGGGGCGCCGGTTCTCGGCGAACTCACATGATCCACGGCCTGGCGACCCGGGCGCTCCGGACCCTCGATCCGGAGGACGCCCACGGCTGGGCGATCCGTGCACTGAAGATGGGGCTGGGTCCGGTCGGCGCCCCCGACGATCCGATCCTGGCGGGCGTCCTGGGCGGCCTGCCGATACCCAATGTCGTTGGCCTGGCGCCAGGGTTCGACAAGGACGCCGAGGTGTTCGCCCCGATGCTGCGCGCGGGCTTCGGCTTCGTGGAGTGCGGCACGGTCACGCCCAGGCCCCAGGCCGGCAATCCCCGCCCGCGCCTGTTCCGCCTGGCCGAGGACCGGGCGGTGATCAACCGCATGGGATTCAACAACCGGGGTCTCGAGGCTTTCGCGCGCCGACTGGCCGCCCGGGGCCCGGGCGTGGTGGGCGCCAACATCGGCGCCAACAAGGACTCCCCCGACCGCATCGGCGACTATGTGACCGGGCTGCGCCGGCTCTGGGGCCTCGCCAACTATGTCACCATCAACATCTCCTCGCCCAACACGCCGGGCCTGCGGGCCCTGCAGACCAGGGCGGCGCTCGAAGAGCTGCTCGGCCGCCTCGCGGAAGTCCGTGACGGGCTGCCCGCCGTCGAGCGCGTGCCGATGTTCCTGAAGGTCGCGCCGGACCTGGAGGCTGGCGAGGTGGAGTCCATTGTCGAGACCTCCTACCTCCATGGTCTGGCCGGGATCATGGTCTGCAACACCACCATCTCGCGGCCGGCGCTCAGGTCGCGGTTCCGCGAGGAGGCTGGAGGCCTGTCCGGCGCGCCCCTGACCGCGCTGTCGACGCGGGTGCTTGGCGAATTCGCACAGGCCTCGGCCGGGCGGCTGGCGCTGGTAGGGGTGGGCGGGATCGGGTCGGGCGAGGACGCCTACGCCAAGCTCCGCGCGGGCGCCTGCGCCGTCCAGCTCTACTCGGCCCTGGTGTTCGAGGGGCCAGGACTGGTCACCCGCATCAAGCGCGATCTGGCCGCCCGCCTGCGCGCCGACGGATTTGCGTCCGTCCAGGAGGCAATCGGCGCAAGCTAGGCTGCGGGGCGCAGGGTCGCGTTGCCGAACCGGCCGCGCTGGATTACGGGTTGCCGCATGGCCGACGGCCCCATGCCCCAGGCGCAATACAGGCCCAAGCGGCGCTTCTTCTGGCCGGGCGGCCTCTCCGCGCGCCTTTTGACGCTCACCATCCTGTTCGTGGTGCTGGCCGGGGCGTGCGCGTTGCCGATCGCGCTCGCCTCCTTCGAGGAGAAGTGGCTGCTGGACCGGGTGCGGGCCGCCGAGCTGGCGACCCTGGCCCCCGACGTTGCGCCCGACCGCAAGGTCTCCGACCAGATCGCTGCCCAACTGCTGAACGGCGCCGGGGTCGCCCGCGTAGCCATCCAGACGGACGGCATGCGCCGGCTGGTGCTGGGCGGGCCAATGCTGAAGCGAACGCCCTATCTCGTTGACCTGCGCGACCAGGCTCCGGCCTCGTGGCTGGCCGCGCCCTTCCAGACCCTGATCGGCGGCGAGGGGCGGATGGTGCGGGTGATCGCCAACCCCCGATTCCGCCGCGCCGACTTCGTCGACATCGTCGTGCCCGACACCGAGCTCAAGCGCGAACTGGTCTCCTACCTCTGGAAGCTGGTGCTGGTGGCGGGTTTCGTGGCCACGGTGGCCGGCGTGCTGGTCTATCTGTCGCTGAATCTGTTCCTCGTTCGGCCGATGCAGCGGATCACCTACGCCATGGAGCGGTTTCGGGTCGATCCGGAGGACCCCGAGGCCCGCGTGCAGCTCTCCGGCCGCCGTGATGAGGTGGGCCGCGCCGAGGCCGAGCTCGACCGGATGCAGGCCGACGTGCGCGCCGCCCTCAGCTCGCGCGCCCGGCTGGCGGCGCTGGGCGAGGCTGTGGCCAAGATCAACCACGACCTGAAGAACATGCTGACCAGCGCCCAGATCGCCTCGGAGCGGCTGGCGGCGCTGAAGGACCCCAAGGTCAGCCAGGCCCTGCCACGGCTCGAACGCGCGCTGGACCGGGCGGTCAAGCTGGCGTCCGGCGTGCTGGCCTACGGCAAGACCCAGGAAGCCGCGCCGGAACTTCGGGCGGCGCCGCTGGCCGCTGCGGTTACCGCGGCCGCCGAAGAGGCGCGCCTGGCCGAGCAGGGCGTCAAGCTGGTCTGCAGGATCGCCGCGGGCGAGCAGGTCAACGCCGACCCTGACCAACTTCATCGTATTCTCGCCAACCTGCTGCGCAATGCCCGCCAGGCGCTGGAGCACCAGGAAGGCCGCACGGCGGCGGGCCGGGTGGAGGTGACCCTGACCCGCCTGGACAACGCCAGCCTGGTGCGGGTGATCGACAATGGTCCTGGCGTGCCCGAGCGGGTGCGGGAGCGGCTGTTTCGGCCCTTCGCCGGGTCAGGCCGTCCGGACGGGGCGGGGCTTGGCCTGGCCATCGCCCGCGAGCTCGCCCAGGGCCACGGCGGCGACCTCATCCTGGCCGACACCTCGGAGACGGGCTCGACCTTCGAACTGCGCCTACCCGGCGCGCCGCCGCCGGCGCGCCCGAAGCGGAAGCCGATCATCTCGGCCCAGCGAGTTTCAGGCCGTCAGTAAGGCTCGAAGGTGTCGGGCTGGATCAGGTCGTAGATTCGAGCGATCCCCTTGGCTCGAGCCACGCTGGCGAGGAGCTTCCTAAAGTCGGCCTGGCCGTCGTCGCCGTAGTAATCTTCGGCGGAATGAGCCTCCAAAGCCACACGAGCGCGCCTCCGTACCTCTTCGATTGATACAGGCTCCAAGGCTTCGAGCTCGTGCTCGATGCGGGATTGTGGCGGTCCAAATCCAGGAATCAGGGAAAGCACCGATCCAGCCCGACCTGTCCGCCTGATCGAGACGACCCGCCAGCGACGCCCGCCTGCATCGATCAGTTCCATGCCGGACTGCATGTCCTCCTTCAAGGTCCGAGGCCCGCACCTTGTAAGGCGATCCAAGTCCTGGAATCCCCAGATATCGATGTCTGCTGTGAACCCCAAGACCGGGAATTTTAACGCTATTTCCTCTGTTTTCATCGCCTGGATTCCGGAACAAAAACGCAACCTACCGGCTAAGCTTGAGTTTGTGAATACCTAGCCAGAGGCCTACAGGAGGCGGTTCAAAGGTCCTAGTAACCCTTGGCCACGCCTTCGCGCCGGGGGTCTGCCCCGCCCCGCAGGCCGTGCGGGGTGACCTCGATACCGTGCAGGCCCGAGCCTTCGCCGAACGGGCCGCCTTGCAGCTTCACGCCCCTGGCGGCCAGCTGGTCCACCACGCCGGGCGGGAACTTGGCCGGCTCCGACGCATAGAAGTTCCCGAACGCGATCAGGTTGGGCAGGGCCACGGCGTCCTGCATCGGCAGCTTCCAGTCCATCACCGCTACCAGGGCCTTGAGGTTGAAGGCGATGATCGAGGGACCGCCGGGCGACCCCACCGCGGCCACGAGGCGACCCTGCCTGTCCAGCACGATGGCCGGGGCCATCGACGAGCGCGGACGCTTGCCGCCGGCGACGGCGTTGGCGGCGGGTACGCCGTCATAGTCCTTGGGCTCGAACGAGAAGTCGGTGAGCTGGTTGTTGAGGAAGAAGCCGCCGACCATCCGGCCGTCGCCGAAGATGCTCTCGACCGTCGTGGTCATGGAGACCGCGTTGCCGGCCTTGTCGACGACGACGAGGTGGGTGGTGCCGCCGGGCTCCAGGGTCTGGTCGACGCCGCGGACGCCGGCGCCCCTGGGATTGCCGGGCTTCGGCGGCGGACCGGCCATCGTCGGGTTGATCAGCTTCGCGCGCGCGTCGAGGTAGTCCTTCGCCAGCAGGCCTTCCACCGGCACGTCGACGAAATCGGGGTCGCCGTAGTAGCGGTCGCGGTCGGCGTACATCAACCGGCTTGCCTGGCTGAACAGGTACCAGCCCTGGGCGTCGTTGGGGTGTTTGGCGATGTCGGTTCGCTCGAGGATGCCGAGCCCCTCAAGCACTGCCGGGCCGCCGGAAGGCGCCGGCGGGGTGCAGACGATATAGGTGCGGTAGGGGCGGCAGGTCGCCGGCGTGGCCCTGGGTTTGTAGCCCGCCAGGTCCTGCAGCGTCATCGTCCCGGGCATCGGGCCCTGGGCCAGCTTGGCGACAATCTCGGCGGCGATGGGGCCTTCCAGCAGCGCCTTAGGTCCCTCGGCCGCGACCTTGCGGATGGTGGCGGCGTAGGCCGGGTTCTTCCAGATGTCGCCAGCCTGGACGCGGGTCCCGTCGGGCTTGGTGAAATAGGTTACGGCGTCCGGCGTCCCGGCCTGGGGGGCGTTGCTGGCGGCCGCGGCGGCCATGCGGCGCGGCGCCGGGAACCCCTGGTCGGCCAGCCGTTCGGCGTCGCCGAAGAGTTCGGCCCACTTCAGCTTCCCGTGCTGGCCCTGGGCCAGGTGAAGCATGGCGATGGCGCCGGGCACGCCCGCCGAGCGGCCGCTGGTCATGGCGACGCCGCGCGACAAGGGCTTGCCGTTGGGACCCAGGAACATGTCCGGCGTCGCGCCGGCCGGCGCCGTCTCGCGGCCGTTGTAGGCGGTCACCGTCTTCGACTTCGCGTCGTAGTAGGTCATGAACGACCCGCCGCCGAGGCCCGAGCTCTGCGGCTCCACCAGGCCCAGCACCGCCTGCACGGCCACCGCGGCGTCGACCGCCGAGCCCCCGGCCTTCAGCACCTTGAGGCCCGCGTCCACCGCCATCGGATTGGCCGCGGCGACCATGGCGTGCGGGCCGGTGGCCGCCACTATGGCCGCATGCCTGGCCGGCTTTGCGGCAGCCGGCGCCGCAGCGAGAAGCAGGGCGGCTAGGAACAGGGGCGAAATGCGGTTCAGGGTATTCACTTCGGGTACGGCTCCGGCGGATCAGCGATCACCTTTACGGTGCGCGCGCGTGGACAACAAACGTCCTGGCGTGCGACCTGCGGGACCATGGACAAGATGCCTGAGCGCGCCCGATCCGGCGCCCGCAATCTGATCACCGACGTGCCAGGCTTGCGGGTCGGGCAGGCTGACGACGCGGCCGTGCGCACCGGCGTCACCGTGATTCTGCCCGACGAGCGCAGCGTCTGCGCCGTCGACGTGCGCGGCGGGGCGCCCGGCACCCGGGAAACCGACGCGCTCGCGCCCGAGAACCTGGTGGACGCCGTGGACGCCGTGGTGCTGTCCGGCGGCTCGGTCTACGGCCTGGCGGCCGCCGACGGCGTGGTTGGCTGGCTGGGCGCGCGGGGGCGGGGCTACGGCATGGCCCCGGACGCGGCCGTGCCGCCCTCGCCGGTGGTTCCGGGCGCAATCCTCTTCGACATGGCTAACGGCGGCGACAAGACCTGGGGCGAGGACCCGCCCTACCGCGCGCTCGGCCGGGCGGCGGTCGCTGCCGCAGGCCAGAGCTTCGTCCTCGGCACAGCCGGGGCCGGTTATGGCGCCATGGCGGGATCGCTGAAGGGCGGGATCGGGTCAGCCTCGATTGTGTCGGGCGACGGGATGACCGTCGGCGCCATCGTCGCGGTGAACTGCTGGGGCTCGGTGGTCGCGCCGGAGGGCCGGACGTTCTGGGCGGCGCCCTACGAGATGGGCGGCGAGTTCGGCGGCCTTGGCCCGGCCGGCCTCACCGCCGCGCCGGACGACTGGGGCCTCGCCAAGGGGCCCGCCGACGGCCGCAACACCACCATTGCCTGCGTGGCCACCGATGTCGCCCTCACGCCCGCCCAAGCGAAGCGTGTGGCGGTGATGGCGCAGGACGGGCTTTCCCGCGCCATCCGCCCCGTCCATGCGCCGTTCGACGGCGATGTGGTCTTCTGCCTGTCCACCGCGCGCCGACCGATGCCGGAGACGGCCGACTACACGGTGGCCCGGCTGGGCGCCCTGGCGGCCGATTGCCTGGCCAGAGCGGTGGCCCGCGCGGCGTTCGCGGCCACCGCCTGGCCCGGAGCCGAGATACCCTGCTGGCGCGATCTGACCTAAATAGGTGGTTGGAGCCGCGCCGGGCGGCCTGTTAGCTTCGAACCTGGTTATTCCTGGGAGGGTTCCATGGCGGCTTGGAAGAAGCTCGTGCTGGTCGCGGGCGTGACGGGGTTGGCGGGCGCGGCCTTCGCGCAGCCGGCGGCGCAGAAGGTCACCGGCCCGGTCGCCACCTACTGGATGAGCACGGCCACCCAGTCGGGCTTCGGCATGCCCGGCGCGGGCGGAGCCCAGAAGCCCTCGATGTCCCAGATCATGTCGATGGTGCGCGGCGGCGGCGCGGCGCAGCACACTCTGCTGCTGCAGCTCGGATCGTCGCAGAAGGCGCAGGCTTCCCCTCAGGCCGAGCACCTGCCGCCGAGCGGTCTCGGCGCCGGACAGAGCCTGCCCCTGGTCACGCCGCAGCCGCGGCCCGGGCCGCCGCCCAGCGAGGAGCCGCCGCCGATCCCGCGCGAGTACCAGAAGCCCAAGGGCCGGATGCTGATCTTCTGGGGCTGTGGAGAACACGCCAAGCCCGGCCAGCCCATCGTCATCGACTTCGCCCAGATGTCGGCCGGCAAGGTTCCGGCGGGCATGGAAGCCCTTGGCAAGGGCCTGGGCGTTCGGATGATGCAGGGGCCCTCGTACACGCGCAACGCGACCTACGGCGAATGGCCCAACGAGCGTACCCGCACCCAGGTGCCCAGCCAGGGCTCCCTGGTCGGTGACCACGTTGTGCAGGGCAACTACAGCCCGGAAATCAAGTTCGCGCTCAACGCCGCGCAGGATTTCCTTGGCGCGCTGAACCTGACCACCAACGCCAAGAACCCCTCGGGCTCGGGGCAACTGGGCTGGAACGCGGTCACCGGGGCTCAGGCCTATCTGGCGAGCGCGGTCGGCGGCGGCCAGAACGAGACGGTGGTGCTGTGGAGTTCGTCCGAGGTGCAGGCCGCGGCCTTCGCCATGCCCGACTACATCGGCCCCGCCGATCTCGACCGGCTGGTCGCCAGCCACGCCCTGATGGGCCCGCAGACCACCACCTGCACCGTGCCCAAGGAGGTGATCGACGCCGCGCCCCAGGCCTTGGTCCAGATGGTCGCCTACGGCCGGGAGGCCAACTTCGTCTATCCGCCCCGGCCCACGAACCCCAAGGTCGCCTGGAACCAGGAGTGGCAGGTCAAGGTGCGCTACCGCTCCGCCACCGGGGGCATGCTGGGGATGACCATGCCAGGCATGGGCGGCGACGATGAGGACAACCCCCGCCGCCGCGGCCAGCGCGGCGCTCAGGAGCAGCAGCAACAGCCGCCTGCCGACCCCAAGACCGAGCGCCGCAAGGCGATCATGAAGGGCCTTGGCAGCGTTCTCGGCATCCCCAACTGAAAGCCCCCGCGCGCCGGGACGAAAATTCCCGGCGCCCGGGTTGCGCTTTCCAGCATCCGCGACTAGGTTCCGCGCCCTCGCCGTAAGGCATTGCGCGCCCGTAGCTCAGCTGGATAGAGCATCAGACTACGAATCTGAGGGTCGGACGTTCGAATCGTTCCGGGCGCGCCAATTTTCTATATAATTCCGACAACTAGCTCGGCGCACCATTCTTCCCTGATCCAGACGCCTCAGACGTCCCTTCCTTGCCGCTGGCGGGTGTGCGCCGTAACACCGGGCGTGATCACCGGGGTGGCAGCCATGCGGCAGTTCAGTTTCGCGGATGCCCTCGAGATCCTGGTTGCGTTGCGCGACCGGACCTCAAGGCCGTCGCCGGACCCTCAGGCCGCCTTCGTCAAGTTCTGCCTGGCGAACATCAGCCGGAGCTCATCGCAATTCCTGCAAGACCTGTGGGTCGCCCATGAGCTGAAGTCGCAGCGGGAGGGCTTCTTCGTGGAATTCGGCGGCGCCGACGGGATCCGGTCTTCGAACAGCTATTATCTGGAAACCGAGCTCGGCTGGACGGGCGTGATCGCCGAGCCGGCGCGCGCCTGGTATCCGGCGCTGCGCAACAACCGGGCCTGCGACATCGACGAGCGGTGCGTCTGGGACCGGTCCGGCCTGACGGTGACCTTCAACCAGCCCGACATCGCGTTGCATTCGACCATCGACAGTTATTCCGACGGCGACCTGCACGCCGATAGCCGCCGGGCCGGCCAGCGCTATGCGGTGGAGACCGTGTCGCTGAACGACCTGTTGGCGTTCTGGGGGGCGCCGAAGCGGCTCGACTACCTGTCGATCGACACCGAAGGCTCGGAACTGGACATCCTGACGGCCTTCGACTTCGCGGCCTGGGACGTGCAGTTGATCACGGTGGAGCACAACCATTCGAACAAGCGCCAGCCGATCTTCGACCTGCTGACGTCAAGGGGCTACGTGCGCAGGTTTGAGGCGCTCTCCAACGTCGACGACTGGTACGTGAAGACCGGCTAGGCTGGCGCCATGGCGCAGCGCCTCGCGATCTTTCATCCGCCGGGCGCGCTGGCGCTCAGCCCGAACCCGTTCGGCAAGGACGTGGCGAACCTGCAGCTTTTCAGGGCGCTGGCCCGGCATGGGCGGTTCGAGCAGCTCGACGTGCTGAGCCTGCACGGCGGCGGCGGAGCGGACCTGGGCCGCGACCTGCTGGACGGCGAGGCGTCTTCGACACGCCTGACCTCCGGCTCGATCCTCAACCAGGCCAAGGCGGCCGAGGCCGGCGCGCTGCTGCGCGGCCAGCCAGACCTCTACGACCTGTCGTGGCTGCGCCGCCGCGCGGTGGGCGACAGGGCCTACAGCCTGCTGGGTCTTGTCCACACCATCGCCCCGCCGGCCATGCGCCAGATCATCGCCATGGCGCAGGCCGGGCCGGTGCATCCGTGGGACGCGATCATCTGCACCTCGCCCGGCGTGCGCGAGAACCTGACGGCGATGTTCGAGGCCTGGGGCGACTATCTGGCGGAGCGCACGGGCGGCGTGGCGCCGCCGCGGCCTGCCCTGCCTGTCGTGCCGCTGGGCGTGGACGGCGCGGCCCTGGCCAGGATCGCCGATCGGCCGGGCGTCCGGCAAACCCTGCGGGCTGAACTCGGCGTGGCCGAGAGCGAGATCCTGGTGCTCTGGGTCGGGCGGCTGTCGTTCTTCGAGAAGGCCTTTCCTCAACCGATGTTCCAGTCCGTGCAGCGCGCGGCGGCGGCCACCGGTGTGCAGGTCCACTTCGCCATGGCCGGCTGGTTCCCGCAGGACCGCGACCCGGCGCGCTATGCCGAGGCCGCCAGGACCCACGCGCCGGACGTCACGTTGCATCTGCTCGACGGCAACGACGGCGCCCTGCTGGACCGGCTGTGGGCCGGCGCCGACATCTTCCTGTCGCTGGTCGACAACATCCAGGAGACCTTCGGCATCACGCCGCTGGAGGCCATGGCCGCGGGCCTGCCGGTGGTGGCCAGTGACTGGGACGGCTATCGCGCGTCGATCCGCGACGGGGTGGAGGGGTTCCTGGTCCCGACGCTGGGCGGACCGGCCGGCGGATTCGGGCCTACCCTCGTCGCGCGCCAGATCCTGCTGATTGGCGGCTATCAGGGCTACGTCGGCGAAGTGGCGCAACACACCGCGGTCAATGTGCCCCGCGCCGCAGGCGCGCTGGCCGAGCTGATCCGGTCGCCGGACCTGCGCCGCCGGATGGGCGCGGCGGGCCGGGCGCGAGTGAAGTCGGACTACGACTGGCCCGTGGTGGCCGACGCGTTCCAAGCGGTGCTTGATGAGCTGGCCGCGGTGAGGGCGGCGTCGCCGGATCCCGTCACCCGGCATCGCGCCGACCCCGTGCGGGGCGATCCTTTCGCCGACTTCGGACCCTTCGCCAGTGAGGTCATCACCCTCGATACGCCCCTCTCGGCCGCCGCGACAGGCGAGGCCGTGCGCGGGATGACCGGCGAACTGGACCGGGCCTTCCCGGGACTGCGCGCCACGCCTGAGGAATGCGCCCAGGCGTTGGACCTGGTGGCGTCGGGCGACGCGCGCAGTGTTCGCCAGGTGGTCGAGAATTTCCCGCAGGCGCGGCGGCGGGCCGTCGAGCTCGGCCTGATGTGGCTGGCCAAGCTCGGCCTGATCGACTGGCTGGCGTGATCGGGGCTAGGCTGGCGTCCATGGACGCAAAGACCCTGGTGGACGTGGCCATTGATGAGGACCCACGGGCGCCCTGCCTGTGGGTTCCATCAGAGCTCTGGCCGGCGTTCATCGCCGCGATCGACCACCGCCCCAACGTCATCGGGGCGGTGATCTACCGCAACAAGACGATCCGCGAGGGTGGCCCGCAGACCGACATCACGACGCGGCGCTACTGACGCAGCGAGTCCGGCACGACGCCGCCGTTGGCCGCCAGCTTCTCCATCACCGCCTTGTGCAGCCAGATGTTCATGGTCGCGGAGTCGGCCGTGTCACCGGTGTAGCCGAGCTCACCGGCCAGCTCCTTGCGGGCCGTCAGGCTGGACTCGAGGGACAGCAGCTTCATCAGGTCGACGATAGAGTGACGCCAGTCGAGGGTCTGGGCGTTGTCGCTGGCCATCACCGTAAGCACGGCCTCAACGTCTACGGACTCTGCCGCTGCGGGGGCCGGCGCGGCTTGCGGCGCAGCGGCAGGCGCGCCGACGGACGGCGCCGGCTGGGGCGCGGCCTGGGCCTGGGGGTGGTGGAAGATCTTTGACATGATCGAGCCGAAGATACTCATGCGTGGCGTTCCTGTATTGAGTTGGGCCCAGAGAACGCGCCGCCGTGCGGTTGGATGCCGAACGCTCGCCGCAAGCGTCACACCATGCCACTGTGCCGGCGATGCGGCCCTCCCACACCCTGATCGCCGCGCGCGCGGTTCGCGCCTTCGGGGACGGCTTCACCGCGCTACTGCTGCCGGTCTATCTGACCGGCCTTGGATTCAGCGCCTTCCGGGTTGGCGCGCTCACCACGGCGACCCTGCTGGGCTCCGCCATGCTGACTCTGGCGGTGGGTCTGGCGGGGCACAGGGTCGCGGCGAAGCGGCTGCTGTTCGCGGCCTGCCTGCTGATGGCGGCGACGGGCCTGGCGTTCTCCCAGGCCCATGCGTTCTGGCCGCTGATCGTGGTGGGCTTCCTGGGCACCCTCAATCCGTCGGGCGGCGACGTCAGCCCGTTCCTGCCGCTGGAGCAGTCGCTGCTTGCCCACGCCGGACCGCCGGCCGAGCGCACCCGGCTCTTCGCCCGCTACAGCTTGGCCGGCTCGGCGATGGTGGCGGTGGGCGCGCTCAGCGTCGGCCTTCTGTCGCCGCTGCGAGGGCTGACCGGGCTTTCGCAGCAAACGCTGATCGAGGGCGCGTTCGCCCTCTACGGACTGCTGGGCGCCGGCGCGTTCCTGCTCTATCGCGCGCTGCCGGACGCCCCGCCGGAAGAAGAAGCGCCGCGCACGGCGCTGGGACCCTCGCGCAACAGGGTGCTGGGGCTGGCGGCGCTGTTCAGCATCGACAGTTTCGGCGGCGGCTTTCTTGTACAGTCTCTGTTCGCGCTCTGGCTCTTCCAGCGGTTCGGCCTGTCGCTGCCGGCGGCGGGTGCGTTCTTTTTCTGGACCGGAGCGTTTTCGGCCCTGTCCCAGCTCGCCGCGCCCTGGCTGGCGAGGCGTGTGGGCCTGATCAACACCATGGTCTTCACTCATATACCGGCGAACCTCTGTGTGATCGCCGCGGCCTTCGCCCCCAACCTGCCCGTCGCGTTCGGGCTGCTGGTGGTGCGTTCGCTGCTGTCGCAGATGGATGTGCCGGCGCGCACGTCCTACGTGATGGCCGTGGTGACCCCCGCGGAGCGGGCCGCGGCGGCCGGGGTGACCAATGTCCCGCGCAGCCTGGCCTCGGCGCTTAGCCCGACGCTCGCGGGCTTCCTGTTCAGCACCTACGTTTTCGCCTGGCCGCTGGTGATCGGAGGGTCGCTGAAGATTGCCTACGACCTGCTGCTGCTCTGGCGCTTCCAGAAAGTCCGGCCGCCGGAGGAGGGCTAGGCGGCGGCTTTTGCGGCGAGCGCCGCGGCTTGGACGGCGTCCGGCAAGGTGGCGAACCAGGCCGCCGGCGACAGTCGTTCGGCGACCCGCTGCCGGCCCGCTTCGGCCAGGGTGCTGCGCAGCCAGGCGTCGTTACGCAGTCGCTTCAGGCCCTCTGCTGCTGCGTCCAGACCGGGCTCGGCCCAGCTCTGGCCCTGGTAGATGCCTTGAGGATCCTCAACCGGCGTCAGGCTGAAAGGGACCATCACCGCGCAGGTTTCGTCCATGAAATCGAGCACGCCGGAAAACGACGTGGCCAGCACCGGGGTGCCCAGCGCCATGGCTTCGGCGGGGGTCAGGCCGAACCCCTCGGCGCGGTGCAGCGACATCAGCACATCGGCGCCGGCGATCAGGCTCTGGACCTGGGCGTAGGGCCAGACTTCATCGACGATCCGCACATTGGCCGGGGCGCGGGCGCGCAGGATCGCCAGCAGTTCGGGGAATCGGTCGCCGTTCTGGGTCTTGATGGTCAGCTCGCAGGCCGGGTCGTCGCCGAAAGCGCGGCGGAAGGCTTCCATGGCGCCGCGCGGGTTCTTACGCGCCGACGACGAGTTGAAATCGAAGAGGGTGACGGCCTGGAACGGGGCGCGGCGCGGGGCCGGCGCGATCCCGGCATAGTCCTCCGCGAAGAAGGGGTGCGGCACCACGCGGACCGGCGCCGCGGCGCCTTTCAGCGAGCGGGCGGTGTAGCGGCTGGGCGCCCAGATCTCGTCCACGACCGCGCCGTCCTTCAGCCACGACGCCGGTGCGCGCGGCAGTTCCCAGGCCCAGAAGCCATAGCGCGGCCCGACCACCCGGCGAGGACCCAGGATAGCCAGCGCCGCCAGCAGTTCGGCGGGGTTCAGATGGAAGATCCAGGCCGCCGCGGCGGTCGGGGCGGGCAGGCGGCGGGAGAAGTCGAGGCCGCCGCTGACGCCAATGTCGACCTTTTCCACCGGCACGCCCAGCGCCTCGAAAGCGCGGACACAAAGCCTGGCCGACGCGGCGATGCCGCTCGACTGCGAGAACAGGCCGACGACCCTGATCCCTTGGCCGGCGGGCTCGGCGCCCCGTCGTTTGGCACTGGCGCGCGCGTAGGCCTGGGTAGCCCAGGTGACGGCCGGGCCGGCGCGTTCGCGAAGGGATCGGGGCAGGGCGCGCCGCCAGAGCCCCTGCAGGGCGTCCAGGCCGCTCATGGGGCGGGGGCGATGTCGTCGACGAAGCCGCGGACGACATCGTCGGCGGCCAGGGCCGCGATCTGTTCGGCGCTCCAGGCGCCGGTGGCCCGGGTCCAGCGGACGCCCTTGGCGTATAGCGCGATGGCGTCGGCGGGAACCAGGGCCGGGGCGGTCAGGAAGGCGACCTCCTCGACGAGGGCGGGCGCGGGCGAGGGGCCGTTGGGGCCGTGGAAGCGGCCGGAGGCGGCGTCATAGGCTAGCGCGCCGGCGGGGATCGCCGCGCCTTCGGCAGTTTCCATAACCAGCAGGCGACCCGCGGCAGCGGGGACGAGCCGCGGCACGGGCTTGCGGTAGCGGCGGGTGGTCAACTCCGCCAGCCGCATCATCGGGTGGTTGCGAACGGCGGCCGGCAGGGCGGCGACCTCGATCCCGTGTGCGGCCAGGCCCCCGGCCAGCAGCCAGCGCAGGTAGCGCAGGCGGCTCGCAGCGCTGGTCAGGGGGTAGAGCCGCTGCAGGTCCGGCCGTGCCTCCCAGATGTCGAGGAAGAGCTTCACGAACGGCGCGGGATAGCCCTCGGCGCGGACCAGGTGGGGCTCGCGAAGCGGCGCGGTCAGGCGCTCGGGCCAGCGCCCGCGCTCGCCCGCGCCGAAGCCCGCGCTCAGGCGGCGGCCAAGGTCGGAGGGGGCGGCGCTGCGCTCGGCAAGCTGGGCCGCCCTGAAGAGCGGCGCGGGGTCGTGGACCAGCGACCTGAGCACCTCCTCTGGCAGAAGGTCGGCGGCGAAGCGGCCGGCGGCGGCCTCGGGGCCGAGGCACCAGGCCAGCAGGCCGTCAGGATCGCCACCGAAACGCTGGCGCAGATCGCCGCGCGCGGCAAGCAGGGCGCGACAGGCGCGGGGCCGGCCGGCGGTGGGCTCTCGGAGCCAGTCGAACACCCGCGACGCCGGGCCGGCCCAGGGCGTCTCGCGCCAGGCGCCGGGCTGGGCGCTGCGGGCGCTGCCGCCGGCGCGCCGGGCGAGGGCCTCTGCGGCGGCTACCGACACAGCGTCGGCGCCGAGAACCTCGGCGTTGTCGGCGAACCACTGGTGGTAGGCTAGGCGGCCCTCTGCCGTGGTCAGATCGAAGGGATCACTGGCAGGGTTCTCGTGGCGGACCTGTTCCATCAGCCGGGTGATGTCGGGCAGGCCGGGCTCGGCGGCGTCGGGGTCGGGGGCGTCGAACCAGGCCTCGGTCTCGTCGGAAAGCCCGCTGGCGAAGGGCTCGCCCGCGCGGGCGGCCCGCAGGGCGCGCCGGCGCATCAGCGAGGTCACCGGTCGGCCCGAAGCGAAGCGGTTGTGAGCGTAGGGGATGAGGCTGGTGACCAGGTGGCCGTTCTTCAGCATCGCCTCGGCGAACTCGGCCAGCAGGTCGGCCAGTGGCGAGCCCGGCTGCGCGGTCACCCGGTTCTGGTGCTTCGAGAGGGTCTTCGGCCGCGTCGGATCGAAGCCCGAGAAGTGGAAGAAGGTCAGCGGCTGGCCGTCCACCGTCCAGCCGGCCTTGCCCCGGGCCAGGGTGCGACCCTCGAGGTTCCAGTAGGCGAGGTTCATGTCTGGCGCGCGGTGGAGGTGGACGCTGTCGACGAAGCCCGGCGACATATCCATCCACTTCTGGTCGGTGAAGAGGCCGTTCGCCAGGTCGACCCGGCAGTCGAACCGGCAGCGGTCGGCCCACCAGTTCATCAGCTGAAGGATTTTCGGCTCGCTGCGGGCCGCGCAGAAACCCAGGTTGTAGACGCCGGAGCGAAGGATCGCCTGATCGTTGGGATTGGCGTCGCCCAGCAGCGGGCGGGTCACATGCGGGGTCAGCACCAGCTGCGCCTGCGCCAGGCCCGCGCGCACGCCCTGCAGCGGCCGATAGACGTAGATATCGGGGTCGAGGTAGGTGGCCGAGGTCACGCCGGGCTGGGCAAGCAGGTGCTTGAAGACGTAGGGCTTCACCGACGTGTTGAGCTCAAGCGCGTCGTAGTAGACGCACATGGCTGCGAAGGGGGCGCCGACCGTGGCGGCGTCGATCACCTCGGCCCGGCCCTCGAAGCCCGCCAGCGGGCCGTCCGTGGCCACCACCACGCGCCGCGCGTTCGGCTCGGCGGCCGCCAGGCTCTCCATAAGCGTCGCGGCCTGGGCCGCGTAGTTGCGGGAGACGATGGTGAAGATGACGTCCAAGCGAGAGGTCTATCAGGGGTTGGCTTAGGGGGGCAACGCGCGGCGCCGTCAGGCGGCCATCAGCTCGTCGAGCTTGCGGATGTCGGTGACCGGCGAAGCGACGCCGCCCTCCATCCGCATGACCTTGTTGCAGTAGAGCCGCAGCAGGTCGAGGTCGTGGCTGGCCAGCACCAGGATGCCGGCGCGCTCCACGAGTTTGAGCAGGCGTTTGTGGGCCAGCTGCTGGAATTCCGCGTCGCCCACAGCGATCCACTCGTCCATCAGGAGCACGTCGGCCTCGACCGAGGTCGCCGCGGCGAAGGCCAGGCGCGCCTGCATACCCGCCGAATAGGTCTTCACCGGCATGGCCAGGAAGGGCCCAAGGCCCGTGAAGTGGGCGATTTCGTCCATCCGCGCGTCGACTTCCTTCGAGGACAGGCCGGCGATGCGACCGCGCAGGCGGATGTTCTCATAGCCGGTCGCCGAGGGATCGATGCCGAGGTTGAGGTCGAGCAGCGGGGCGATGCGGCCCTGCACCTCGATGATCCCCTCGTCGGGCTCATAGGCGCCTGAGAGGGCGCGCAGCAGGGTGGTCTTGCCCGAGCCGTTGTGGCCGACAAGGCCCAGCCGGTCGCCGGCCTTCAGCTCCATGCTGAGGCCGGAGATGGCGGTGACCTCGGTGGCGCCATGCGAACGGCCCAGCCGGCCGCCGACGGTGATCTTCGCCAGGCTCTTCTTCAGAGATTTGGCGTCCACCCCGTAGACGGGAAAGCGCAGCGTCAGGTCGCGGCAGGAGATGGTGACCGGGGGCGCCTTCATAGGTAGTGCACGATCCGGCGGCGCGTCATGGCGAACACCGAGAAGGTCACGGCCCAGCCGCCCACGGCCAGGGCGGCGAGGAACAGGTAGGTGTGCGGCGCCACGGCCGCGCCCAGCAGCGGCGCGCGGACCGCCTGAAGCGTGTGATAAAACGGGTTGAGTTCGAGGAAGATATGGTTCTCGCCGAACCTGTCGGACTTCCAGAAGACCGGCGTCATGAACATCGCGAACTGCATCACCGACTGGACGATCTGCGGGATGTCGCGGAACCGGGCCGAGGCGATGGCCGCCAGCATGCTGCCCCAGGAGACGTTGATCACCAGGAGCACCAGGCCCAGCAGGGCCACTGGCACGTTGGCGGTGCGCCAGAAGCCGAAATAGATGAGCACCGCCACCACGATCACCAGGTGGTGGGCAAGGTTGATGAGGTTCCGGAAGATCGTGCGCCACACGAAGGTGAACATCGGCAGGCTGGTCTGCGACAGCATGCCGGCCGCCTGCACGAAGGTGTCGCACCCTTCGGTGACGGTTCCGGTGATGGCCGCGAAGAACACGATCCCCAGCGCCACATAGGGGATGTAGTCGTGCAGGGAGATGCCGAACAGCCGCGCATAGACGAGGCCGATCCCCAAAACCATCAGGCCCATGGAGAGCGTGATCCAGAAGGGGCCGAGGATCGATCCGCGGTAGCGCGAGGAGATGTCGTGCCAGGCCAGCGACCAGGCCAGGCCGACCCGCTGCCCCGACGTTCGCAGGTCGCGCAGCGCCATCTGGAACTCAAACAGCGTCCCGCGCCGTCCGGTCCGCAGCATGTGGGTGGCGGCTTCCATGGGGTCTCCCGACGAAGGGGCGCTCCTAACAGGTGGCGTGTGGCGAAAGCAAGGACGGCGCCCGGGTTAGAGCACCCTAGTCTTAAAGGTCGTTCTCATCCTCGAACGGCGTGGCTTTCCCGGCGTCGGCCTTCATTCGGGCGTGGTCGGCCTTGTACTGGTTGAAGTGGCGTCGGTCGGCGGGGAGCGGCTGGGCGGTCTCGCGAACCAGCCCGCCCGCGGCGAGCTCGCGGCCCGAGCGTTTGCGGACCACGAATTCGATGCCGCTTTCACCGATAGGCGTGAGTGTCTGGTCGTAGCGCGGCAGGCCGTACCGGTAAGTGGAATTCAGCAGCGCGATTTTTTCGATGTCGGCGGCGGGGCCGAGGCCGGCCAGCAGCTCCAGAACATTGATCGATCGCTCGCTCCAGGAGCGGGCCTTGTTGATGGTGAAGGTCCACTTGTGGTCGCGATTGAAGCCGCTGGGCGGAAAGACCCCCTGCTCGTAGAGGTCCTCGTCGGGCACGGTGATCACCAGGAAGCCGCCCGGTTTCAGCGCCTTGAACCAGGCCGCGAGGCCAATGGCCG
>JBBREC010000014.1:0-33035 GCA_038203295.1 Caulobacterales bacterium | reverse complement strand
GAGGCGATGTAGTTGCCGTGGTTGTTCATGAACGAGGGCATGGCCCACATGGGCAGTCCGATACTTCCCTGCGGGCCCAGCACCAGGAACTTGTCTTCCTTCACCGGAGTATCGAGCGGCGCGCCCCTGGCCTTCCAGTCTGGAAGCAGCTCGGTGATGCCCTTGGGGTCGATAACCGCGCCCGAAAGGATGTGCGCGCCGACCTCGGCGCCCTTCTCGATGATCGCGACCGTCAGGTTCGCGTCGAGCTGCTTCAGCCGGATCGCGGCGGCCAGGCCAGAGGGACCCGCACCCACGATGACGACATCATATTCCATCGCCTCACGTTCAACGGTTTCGACAGCTTCGCTCATGCCCCGGCGCTCCATGGTATTTGGCTGACTTATCGGGACGTGACGTCGGGGCGGTCAAGCAAAAGCACGTCAGGCGGACCGCCGATCAGGGGCTGACAAGCCGCGCCCGCGCGTCGACAGTCCACGACCTATTGGGATGAGCGGGGGGAAATATAATGCGGCTGTCAGTCCTGGTGTGCGCCCTGGCGCTCGCGGCGACGAACGTTCAGGCGGCGGGTGCGCGGTGGATCGGGACTTGGGCCGCCTCGCCTGCGCCGCCCATGGCGTCCACGCCGGGCGGGGCCCCCGGCCGCGTCACGCCCACTTTCAGCAACCAGACCATCGTCCAGGTCGTTCGGCTGAGCGCCGGCGGCCAACGGCTGAGGGTGCGCTTCAGCAATGAATATGGGGCAAGGCCCCTCGCGGTCGGGAAGGCTCGCGTGGCCCTGATCGGCCCGGACGGCGCGATAGTGGCCGGCAGCGACCGGCCCCTCACCTTCGCAGGCGGCAGGACCGCGACCATTCCCGCCGGTGCGCCCCTGCTCAGCGACCCTGTGACGCTGCCGACGGGGCCGCTGGCCCGCCTGAGGGTCAGCCTGTACCTGCCCGACGAGGGGGCGACTTGCACCTGTCACATGAGCGGGAGCGAGCTTGTCCAGGTGTCTCCGCCTGGAGACTACACAGAGCGCGCCCTGCCGCCCGCCGCCGGACCGGCGCAGTTCCGTGCGTTCCTGTCCGGCGTGGAGGTCGAGACGGCGCGGCCCGGCCCGGTGATCGTGGCGTTCGGTGACTCGATCACCGACGGCTATCTCTCCAGCGTCGGCGCCGATCGGCGGTGGCCCGATCGGCTCGCCGAGCGGCTGGCCACGAATTATCCCGGCCGCGCCATGGCGGTGGCAAACGCCGGCATCGGGGGCAACCGCGTGCTCAGCGACGGCGCCATCGGGGTGTTTGGCCAGAGCGCGCTCACCCGGTTCGACCGCGATGTGCTGGCAATCCCCGGCGCGACCCATATCATTATGCTGGAGGGCGTAAACGACCTGGGCTCCAGCAAGATCAGCCCGCCGACGGCCGAGAGCCTGATCCTGGGCTATCGGCAGATCATCGACCGGGGCCACGCCCACGGCGTAAAGGTCATCGGCGCGACGATCCTGCCCTACGAGGGCGCGGCTTACTTCAGCCTGCCCGGCGAGGCCGCGCGCCAGGCGCTGAACGCCTGGATTCGCGCGCCCGGCCACTTCGACGGGGTCATCGACTTCGACGCCGCCACCCGCGACCCGGCGAAACCAACCAAGATGCGCGCCGACCTCCAGTCCGGCGACTGGCTGCATCCCAACGATGCGGGGTATCGGGTCATGGGCGAGGCAATCGACCTCGCCCTTTTCCGCTAGCCGGCGTAGGCGGCCTTCAGCTGGGCGACGTCGAGCCGGGTCATATGCATCATGGCCTCCGTCGCGCGCTGGGCGCCGGCGCGGTCCGGGCCGCCGATGGTCTCGAATAGCGCCTTGGGGATCACCTGCCAGGAGACGCCGAAGCGGTCCTTCAGCCAGCCGCACTGGCCGGGCTGGCCGCCCTCGACGCCCAACGCCTGCCAGTAGTGGTCGACCTCGGCCTGGTCCTCGCAGTCGATGACGAAGGAGACCGCCTCGCTGAACTTGAACATCGGCCCGCCGTTCAGCGCCGTGAAGCGCACCCCGTTCAGTTCAAAATCCGCGGTCATCACCGAACCTGCAGGCCCGGGCATGCCGGCCTTGTAGCGCTGGACGCTGGTGACCCTGCAATTGGGGAAGACCGAGACGTAGAGGTTCATCGCATCTTCGGCTTCGTGGTCGAACCACAGGAACGGGTGAATTTTCGGCATGTCGTGGTCCTTCATCGTTTCGTCTCAAGGACGATCCGAGAGGCGGCGTTCCGACACCCCAGGCTTTTTTTCCGACGCCAGAACCTCCTTTCCGCGCTACGGAGCGGCATGGCCGCAAAGCTTCGTCGACTCATCGATCTGCCCGGCGTCGCCGACCTTGAATTCAAGGCGGTGATGAAGCGCGACTATGCCGAGCCGCAGGCGCGGCTCGAGTACCCAGAGCTGGATGAATGCTCGCTGGCGATCTTCGGCCTCACCGCCGACCAGGCCGGGGAAACGCCCCGGCCGGCGGGCTGGGACGGCGTCGAGACGCAAGCCATTCAGAAGCAGGTCTTCGCGTTCGAGGATGCCGGCTGGGACGTCACCGACGACAAGCGCCGGCCCTTGCGCACCCTTGGCCACTGGAACCAGCAGCTCTGGCTCGCTATTCGCGGCGTGGCGGGCGGGCTTCCTTTTCAGCCCGACGACGACGACCGCCCCGACAAGGACTGGGGCTCGGCGCTTGCGGCCGACGCCAAACGCTTCAAGAAACGGTGACCTGACCGATGTCCAAATTCCCGCTCAAGAGCCTGACCGAGCTGAAGAAACCGGCGCCGCCCAGCGCCTATGACAAGCCAACGCCCAAGGTCTCGCGCCAGAAGCCGGCCAAGGTGCTGACCGCGGCCGAAAAAGCGGCGTTCCTGGCCTCGCGGCCGGACCTGAAGCCGAAGGGCTGACAAGCGGCCCGCCAACCGGCAAGACTTCATGATGCCCGCAGCGTCTCCCACCAACGCCCAGGTCGCCGAGAGCCTGCTCGCCTTCTGGAGCGAGGCCGGGGTGGACGCGATGCTGCTGGACACGCCGGTGGACCGGATCGCGGCCGGCCGGATTGTACCGCCAGCCCCTCCGAAGAAGGCCACGCCGATCGCCGCGCCGGCGGGGCGGCCCGCGGTTAGCCAGCCTGATGTCTCCGGCGCCGTCGTACAGGCCCAGGCGCTGGCCGCGGCGGCCGATAGTCTCGAGGCCCTGGCCACGGCGATCTCCGCCTTCGACGGCTGCCCGCTGAAATTCGAGGGCGCGGCCAGCCGTGCAGTGTTCGCCCGGGGCGATGCCGCCGCGCCGTTGATGGTCATCGGCGAAGGTCCTGGCCAGGAGGAAGACCAGCGCGGAGAACCCTTCGTCGGCCGCGCCGGGCGACTGCTTGACCGGATGCTGGGCGCGGCGGGCCTAAGCGATCGGGTGTTCATCACCAATACCGTCTTCTGGCGCCCGCCCGGCAACCGCACGCCCACCCTGGCGGAGCAGGCGATCTGCGCGCCCTTTGTCGAGCGGGCCATCGCCCTGGTGAACCCAAAGATGCTGCTGCTGGTCGGCGGCGCCTCGGCCAAATCGATGCTGAAGAAGGACGAGGGCATCCTGTCGCTGCGCGGCCGCTGGCACGAGTGGCGCTCCGAGGACGGGGCGCTGGAAATTCCGGCCATGCCGACCCTGCACCCGGCCTTCCTGCTGCGGCAGCCGGCGGCGAAGAAGCGCGCCTGGGCGGACCTGCTGACCCTTACCGAGCGGCTCGACCGCCCGGACCGTCCCGCCTGAGCCGTCGATGCGGCGGCCGGAGCGCGTCAACGTCTACCGCAACGCGGTGTCCGACAGCCTGCGCTGGGACGCCTTCACGGTGCGGCCCGGCGACGTGATCGTGGCCACCGCGCCCAAGTGCGGCACCACCTGGACCCAGAAGCTCTGCGCCATGCTGCTGGAGGGGTCGCCCACCCTCCCCAGGCCCCTGGCCACGCACTCGCCATGGCTGGAACAGATCGGGCCAATGCTCTACCCGATGGTCGCGGAGCTGGACGCCCGGCCGGGGCGGCGGGTGCTGAAGACCCACGTACCGCTCGACGGCCTGCCGTTCCATGAGGCGGCCCGCTATGTGATCTGTGGTCGCGATCCGCGTGACGCCTTCCTGTCGATGATCGACCACCTGGCCAATACCTCGCCCGCCAGCTGGGCGGAGACTGACCGGCGCATGGGCCGCCCGCCGGGTCCGCCGCCGCCGCCGCCCGATCCCAACGCCGTTTTCCCGCGCTGGGCCGGTGAGGGGCAGTACGAGTGGCAGCTCGATGGCGCACAGTTCCAGTCGGTGTTCTCGGCCATGGAGACCTGGTGGCGGTATCGCGACCTGCCGAACCTGCACTTCCTGCACTACCGCGATCTCACCCAGGATCTGGCCGGCGAGGCGCGGCGGCTGGCGACCTTCCTGGGGGTTACGATCGACGAGGCGCTTTGGCCGTCGATCCTCGAAGCCGGCAGTTTCGAGGCCATGCGGGCTGACGCCGACCAGAACGCTCCAGGCGTCGACGCGAACCGCTGGCGCAGTAACCGGGACTTCTTCCGGACCGCGCGGCTGGATCAGTGGCGCGAGGTCATCTCGCCCGCGAATCAGAAGCTCTACGAGACGCTCAACCGGACTCGGTTCGATCCGGCGCTGAAGGCCTGGCTGGAGCGCGGCCGGGCGGCGCTCTGAATGCGCCGTGCGGCGATCGACCACGCCACGGGGATTCATGATGTACGCGGCAAAAGGCTTGCCCGTTAAGACCTGCCTGCCTACCCTCCCCGCTTGGGTTTCGAGAAAAGGGCCGCGATCCAGCTCGCATAAGATGAGCTCGCGGAAGACGGCATGACGCTGATGAAGCGCCTGCGGCTGGGGGTCTCGATCCTTGCCGGCTCCGCCGCCATCGCCACCGCTTGCGGGGCTGCGAACACTCAGGCCCTCTCGCTCGAAGACGCGCGCCACTATGCCATGGCGTTCGAGGCCTCCGAGCGCGGCGATTTCATCGATGCCCAGATGCAGGTGGGCGACATTCAGGACCCTTCGCTGCTGGGCTACCTCTCCTTCAAGGAGCTGATGCACCCGACGGCACACAAGGCAGGGTTCGAAGAACTGGTCGGTTGGCTGTCCAAGTTCCGGGACCTGCCGGTCGCCGACCGCATTTTTGCCCTCGCCGCCAAGCGCAAGCCCGCCGGCGAGACCTCGCCGCCCGCACCCTCCGTGGCGTTGGTCGACCCCGCCGGCGGTATAGCGCCGGCGGTCTCCGAGCGGGGACGCGCCGCCCGCGAGGCCTTCTATTCCGGCAACAGCAAGCGCGCTCTTGCGTTGGCTCCCGCCGCAGGCGAGCGCTGGATCGCCGGCCTGGCGGCCTATCGGCTTAAGGCCTACTCCCAGGCGCAGGGTTATTTCAGCGAACTCGCCCACGACGCGGCGGCCGATCCCTGGCTGCGCGCCGCCGCCGGGTACTGGGGCGCGCGATCGGCCCAGGCCGAGGGCGACGACGGCACCGCCACGGCGCTGCTGAAGGCGGCCGCCCGGGCGCCGGAGACCTTCTACGGCATGATTGCGCGTCGGCAACTGGCGCTTTCGGTCGCGCCGCAGCGGATGCAACTTACGCCCGCAGCCTTTGCCCGCCCTGCCGCCGACGCCGATCTTTCGCGCTTCGTCCTGGCCGATCCGCGCGCCCATCGCGCCGCGGCCCTTGCCCAGATCGGCCGCTCGGGCGAGGCCGCCCAGGAACTGCGCGCCGGACTGACGCTGGCCGCGACGTCGGAGGAACGGGACCGCTGGATGGCCCTGGCGCTCGACCTCGGCGCCCAACTCGCCGACCGGGTCCAGGCGCCGCGCGCCGCGGATCTCGACTATCCGATGCCGTACCTGGAGCCGCGCTCCGGCTTCACCATCGACAAGGCCCTGGTCTACGCGATCGTGCGCCAGGAAAGCCGTTTCAACCCGATGGCGGTCTCATCCGTCGGCGCCACTGGCCTGATGCAGCTGATGCCTGAGGCCGCCGCCCGGGCCGCCGGCGATGACAAGCTGAAGGCCGACATGAGCCCGCTGTTCGACCCGGCCTTCAATCTGCGGGTGGGCCAGGACTATGTCACCTGGCTGATGGAACGCGGCGTCGGCTATGACATCCTGCGCACCGTCGCCGCCTACAACGGCGGGCCCGGAACCCTGATCAAGACTGCCCAGATGCTGGGCGATGAGGCCGACAGCCTGCTGATCATCGAATGTCTGCCCTCGGTCGAGACGCGCAACTACGTCGAAAAAGTGATGGCAGGCTACTGGACCTATCGGCGGATGTGGGGCCAGGACTCGGCCACGCTCGACGCCGTGGCAGGCGGCGCCCGTTTCATCGACGCGCGACTGGACCTAGCCCAGGCGAACGGCGCGGCCGCCCAGGTTGCGGCGCAGGCGATGCAGGTCGGGGTGCAGTAGCACCCGCTCCTGTCTCGCAAGCATGCCGAACGGAGCCCGGCGCAGGAATCCGCTGCTCAGACCCAGCACAATCGCTTCTCCGCCGCCGCCCCGCAGATGCTCGCCCAGCGTGGCAAGCCAGCTTGGCTTCAGCCTGATCGACGCCGGAAGCAGCAGGATCTGATCCGATTTCGAGGTCGCCGCGGCGCCGGCGATGCTGGTGACCAGCTCGGCCCCGGTCTCCTCGCGAAGCACACTCAGCAGCTCGGGCGGGCCGCCGCCGGCGATCAGCACCTCGCGGACCAGACCGTCCACGGCCGCCGACGTCAGGCACCCCAGCAGCGCCGGGAGCCTGTCGCTCGAATCTCCCGCCTCGACGATTACCGTGAGCATCGGCGCACAAGCGGTCGTCACGCCTGTCGCGTCAATTGGTTCTTGTTTTGTTCCAATCAACCGCTAAGGTCGCGCGGTGACCACTTTCACCCAGCAGATCCGCGGCCGTGGGGCGCGAACCAACGCCAGCGGCCGGTATGAGTCCGCCACCCGCGAGGCGTTCGACGACGGCTGGACACCCGACGATGACGAGCCGACGCAGCTGATCACCACGGTCTCGCCGGAGAAAGCCAGGGTGATCATCACCCGCAACGACAGCCCCGACGTGGGGTTCACGGCGTCGATCAACCCCTACCGGGGCTGCGAGCACGGCTGCATCTACTGCTACGCGCGGCCGGCGCACGCCTACATGGGGCTGTCGCCGGGGCTGGATTTCGAATCCAGGCTGTTCTTCAAGCCGCAGGCGGCGGAGCTGCTCGAGCGCGAGCTGTCAAAGCCCAGCTATGTTCCCGAGGTCGTCCATATCGGCGGCAACACCGACCCCTACCAGCCGCAGGAGCGGCGCCTGCGCGTCACCCGCCAGGTGATCGAGGTGCTGGACCGTTTCAATCACCCGTTCTCGATCATCACCAAGTCGGCGCTGATCCTGCGCGATCTCGACCTGCTGGCGGCGATGGCGGCCCGCAACCTGGTGCGGGTGGCGGTCTCAGTCACCACCCTGGACCGCAAGCTGGCCCGCTCGATGGAGCCCCGCGCCTCCACGCCGGAAAAGCGGCTCGATACGATTCGGCGCCTTTCGGAAGCCGGCGTTCCGACGGTGGTGATGTTTGCGCCCTCGATCCCAGGCCTGAACGACCAAGAAATGGAAGCTGTGCTTGAAAGCGCTGCCCAGGCTGGCGCCGCGGGCGCGGGCTATGTGGCGCTGCGCCTGCCCCTGGAGATCGCTGACCTGTTCAAGGAATGGCTGGCCACCGACCATCCGGACCGAGCCGGCAGGGTGATGTCGCTGGTCCGCCAGATGCGCGGCGGCAAGGATTATGACAGCCAGTGGGGCAAGCGGATGAAGGGCGAAGGCCCGCTCGCCGCGCTGATGTCGCGACGGTTCGCGGTGGCGAAGACCCGCTATGGCCTGACCCGCCGGCTCGGCGACCTCGACCTCGCGCGGTTCGGCGTGCCCGCCAGGGCGGGCGATCAGACCGACCTGTTCGGCTAGGCGGCGGCCGCCAGCTCGTCCCGCGCCGCCGCGGCGATCTCGAAGGAGCGGAGGCGCGCGGCGTGGTCGTAGATCTGGGCCGTGACCATGATCTCGTCCGGCCTGTTCTTCGCCACGAACGCCTCCAGCCCGGCGCGGACGGGCCCAGGGCCCCCCACCACGGCGGTCTTCAACGCACCCTGCATCGTGGTCTCCATGCCCGCCGTAGCGAAGCGGGCCTCGATGTCGTCAACTGGCGGCGGCAGCGGACCGGGCCGGCCTGTGCGCAGGTTCAGGAACGCCTGCTGCAGCGAGGTGAACAGCCGCCGCGCCTCGGCGTCGGTCTCGCCGGCGACCACGTTCAGGCCCAGAATCACATAGGGCTCGGCGAGGTGCTCCGAGGGCTCGAAGCGGTGGCGGTAGAGTTCCACCGCCTCCTCCATCTGAGCCGGGGCGAAGTGCGAGGCGAAAGCGTAGGGAAGGCCCAGGATGGCCGCCAGCTGGGCGCCGAACAGGCTGGAGCCCAGGATCCACACCGGCACGTCGAGACCCGCCCCCGGAACCGCCTGGATCATCTGGCCGGGCTGCACCGGCTTGAAGAAGGACATCAGCTCGACGACGTCCTGCGGGAAGCGGTCGACGTCGCCGACCAGGGTGCGGCGCAACGCCCGGGCGGTTATCTGGTCGGTCCCCGGCGCGCGGCCCAGGCCCAGGTCGATGCGGCCGGGGTAGAGGGAGGCCAGGGTGCCGAACTGCTCGGCAATCACCAGCGGGGCGTGGTTGGGCAGCATGATGCCTCCCGCCCCGACCCGGATCGTCGAGGTGCCGCCCGCCACATGGGCGATACAGACCGCGGTGGCGGCGCTGGCAACGCCCGGCATGTTGTGATGTTCGGCAAGCCAGAAGCGCCGATAGCCCAGCCGCTCGGCATGGCGGGCGAGATCCAGGCTGTTCTTCAGCGACTGGGCGGCGTCGTTGCCCTGCAGGATCGGTGAAAGGTCGAGGACTGAGAGAGGAACCATGACCGCCATATAGGCACGCCTCAGCGGCTGAACACGCCCACGAGTTCTATGTGCGGGGACCAGAGGAACTGATCCACCGGCAGAACACGATCCAGGCTGAACCCCGCGTCGATCAGCACGCTGGCGTCGCGGGCGAAGGTGGCGGGCGCGCAGGAGACACCGATCACCCGAGAAACCGTCGAGCGCGCCAGCTCGGCGGTCTGTTCGACAGCGCCGGCGCGCGGCGGGTCGAAGACCACGAGGTCGGTCTTCTTCAACTCCTGCGCCAGCATCGGGCGGCGGACCAGGTCGCGGGCCTCGGCTGTGACGCCGTGCAGGCCGGGCGCGCCAGCCAGCGCCGAGATCAGCGCCTGGATGGCGTCCGCCGCGGAGTCGGCGGCATGGACGGGCGCCACGCTTGCAAGCGCGAAGGTGAAGGTGCCGACCCCGCAGAACAGGTCGGCGATGCGGCCGGCGCCCGCCGCCTGCTCGACAATGAAGGCCGCCATGGCCGCCTCGGCCTGCGGCGTGGCCTGCAGGAAAGCGCCGGCGGGGAGGCCGACGACCGCCGGTCCCAGCTTCACCTGCGGCAGCCGCGCCACATAGGCCGCCTCGCCGTCAAGGGTGACCCGCGCGAAGCCGGCTTCGGCCGCCCGCTCGGCCAGCAGGACGCGGGCGTCGGCGGAGAGACCGCCGGACTTCTTCTCGACGCCGGAGATATCGACGTCGATGCCGGTCCGCGTGAGCGTCACGTGCAGGGTCGGCGCCGACTTGGCGTGCTCGAACAGCGGCGCGGCCAGGCGCTTCAAGGCCGGAATCGCCGCCTGCAGGCGCGGATCGGCGATGGGGCAGACGTTGACGTCCACCAGGTCCCACGACTTGCGCGCCTTATAGCCCAGGCGAGCTTCTTGGCGGTTCCCCGGCCGGGCGTGCAGCGCCAGCCGCCGGCGGGTGCCGGGCGCCGCCGCAAAGGGGGCGAGGATCTCGGTCTCGATATGCTGGCGCGCGAGCGTGCCGCGCAGGCGTTCGATCTTCCAGGCGAGGTAGGGCGCGCGGTCCCAATGCTGCAGGGCGCAGCCGCCACAGGCGCCAAAGTGCGGGCATGGCGGGACGACCCGCTCGACGCTGGGCGCCAACACCTCGACCAGCTCCCGCCGTTCGCCGGAGCCCGAGACCAGCACCCGCTCGCCCGGCAGGGTGAACGGCGCGAAGACTGGCCCGGCGGCGACGCCGTCGCCCTCCCCGCCAACGGCTTCGATCAGGACCTCCACCGGGGGCCCGGAGGCGGGCTTGGCCCGCAGGTCCGGTCGGTGGCGTCGGTGGGGCGGTCGCATTGGCTGAAACAGATCCTGGCGGGCTGGCGTAAGTTTTGATGAACGAAGATGAACGGCCCGCTCAACGACTGTTCAGCTTCTAAGGTCGATAAATTGCCTCAAGGCGGCCGGAAGGTGCGCCGACCGAATTCGAGAGAGGGATACCATGTCCAAGCCTTCAACCTTCGCCCGCATGGCGCTGGCCGCTGCGGCAGGCGTCATGGCGCTGAGCGCCGGCGCGGCCTCCGCGCAGCCCTATAACAGCGGTTCGGGCGGCGCCTACTACGATCCCTGCCGCCGCGACACCAACAGCCGCGGCATCGTGGGCGCCCTGCTGGGCGCCGGCATAGGCGCCACGCTGGGCTCGCAGCTGGCCGCGCGCGGCCACCGGACCGACGGATCGGTCCTGGGCGGCGCGCTCGGCGCGTTCGGCGGCGCCGCGGTCGGTTCGAACAGCGCCGGCTGCCGCCCCGGCTATGTGCAGCAGCCCTACAACGGCGCCCGCTCGAGCTACGACGATGACCGCGACGCGCCCTATGCCGAGAATCGGCCCTACGCCCCGTCTCCGGGCGTCAGTGAATACGGCCGCGACGACTACGCCGATCGGATCCAGCGCCAGCGCTACGACCGCGATGACGCCTACGCCTATGGCCGCCGCGGCGAACGCTTCCGGGTGGTCGAGGAGCGGCGGGTCGGCGCCGACGGGTGCACGCTGGCCGAGAGCCCGATCCATATGCCTGACGGCCGCACCCAGATGCGCTTCGTCCGGGTCTGCCAGGACGACCAGGGCCGCTACCAGGTCGTCGACTAAGCCTTTCCAGGTGTTGCGTTGGGAGAGCCGTCCAGCCTCAGGCCGGGCGGCTTTTTCGCGCCCAGAGCAGATATTCGCGATTTCCGTCGCCGCCTTCGATGGGGCTGTCGGTCGCGGCCTGCACCGCCCAGCCTGACGCGTCCAGGAAGGCGCGGACCGAGGCCAGTGCATCCTCCCGCGCCGCTGGGTCCTTGACCAGCCCGCCCTTGCCCACCCGCTCAGGACCGACCTCGAACTGCGGCTTGACGAGGGCGATCAGGTCCGCGCCGTCGGCGGCGAGCGCCAGCGCCGCCGGCAGGGCCTTGGCCAGGCCGATGAAGCTGACGTCGGTGACGATCAGCTGCGGGGGCTCGGGGATCAGGGCAGCGGTCAGGCCGCGGGCGTTGGTGGCTTCTAGGTTCGTCACGCGGTGATCCGCGGCAAGCGAAGCGTGGAGCTGGCCGCGGCCGACATCGACGGCGTAGACGCGGGCCGCGCCCTTCGCCAAACAGACCTCGGTGCATCCGCCGGTCGTGGCGCCCACATCGAGAACCACCGCGCCCTCCATGGTGATCGGCCAAGTCTCCAGCGCATGAACCAGCTTGAGCGCGCCACGCCCCACCCACGGATGGGCCGCGGCGGCGGAGATCGCGCAGCCCGCCTCGAGAATCTCGGAGGCTTTCCGCACGGGCCGCCCGTCCGCCGTCACGCCTCCGGCCTCGATGGCGGCCTGGGCCCTGGCCCGGCTCTCGAACAGGCCGCGTTCGACCAGCAGGAGATCGGCGCGCTTGCGGGCCACGGCGTCAGGCGCCGGCGGGCTCGTCCTCGAACAGCTTCTTTAGCTCGTTCTTGAGGATCTTGCCGTTCGGGTTGCGCGGCAGCACCTCGTGCCAGAACTTCACCCGCACCGGCACCTTGAAGGCAGCAAGTCGCTCGGCCACGTGGGCGCGCAGTTCGTCCTCGGTGGCGTGGGCGCCGGGCTTAAGGGTGACGACGGCGCCGGGCTCCTCGCCAAGCGTCCGGTGCGGAATGCCGACCACGGCGGCGTCCATGATCGCCGGGTGGTCATAGAGGACGTTCTCGACCTCAATGCAGTAGATGTTCTCGCCGCCGCGGATCAGCATGTCCTTGGCGCGGTCGATGATGAAGCAGAATCCCTCCTCGTCGACCTTGGCGAGGTCGCCCGTGCGCACCCAGCCGTCGACGAAGGTCTGGGCGGTGGCTTCGGGCTTGTTCCAGTATCCCTTCACCACCTGCGGCCCGTTGGCCCAGAGCTCGCCCACCGTGCCTGCCGGCAGGCGGGTGACGCCGTCGGCCGGGTCGCGGATCTGCAGCTCGGAGACCGGCACCGCCGCCCCGCAGCTGTCGGGACGATTCATATAGTCCTCGGCCCCATTGCTGGTAACCGTGGCGCAGGTCTCGGTCATCCCCCAGCCGTTGCCGGACATCGATTTCGGGAAGACCTCCTTCAGCTTGCGCACCAGTTCAGGCGCGGAGGGCGCGCCGCCGTAGGAGACCGACTCCAGCGACGAGAGGTCGTAATTCACCCGCGCCGGATGCTCGATAAGCTGCCAGGCAATGGTCGGCACGCCGCCAGCGGACTGGATCTTCTCGCGCTCGATCAGCTCGAAGGCGCGGACGGCGTCCCACTTGCGCATCATCACCAGCTTGGCGCCGGCGAACAGGCTGGGGTTCAGGACGGCCATGCAGCCGGTGACGTGGAAGAACGGCACCGAGATCAGCGATGAGCGCTGCGGCCCGCCGGCGTCGGGCGCGGGCGGCATTTCACCCCGGCGCAGGAACGAGCGCGCGCCGGCCGCAGCCGCCGCCAGGATGTTGCAGTTCACCGCCCGCTGTGTGGCAAGCGCGCCCTTGGGCTTTCCGGTGGTGCCGGAGGTATAGAAGATCGTCGCGTCGTCCTCCGGGCCGATCTCCACTTCGGGCAGCGGCCGGTCCGGCAAGTCCTTCCAGGTCTCAGGCCCGCCGATCACATCCTCCAGCTTGGTGACCAGGGGATGGGCGATCTCGTCACGCTCTCGGCAGACGTAGACCCGCGCGAGGTCCGGGCAGTTGGCGAAGTGCTCGCTCATACGCTCGAAGCGCTCGGCGTCCAGGATCGCGATCTTGGTCCCGGAATCGGTCAGACCGTATTCCAGCTCCGGCCCGGTCCACCAGGCGTTCAGCGGCGTCACCACCGCGCCAAGCGCCGCCGCGGCGTAGAAGGCCACGACCCAGTCGGGAATGTTGCGCATGATCACCGCGACGCGGTCGCCCTTGACCACGCCCTGCGCCGCGAGCTCAGCCGCGAAGGCCGCCACCGCGCGATGGAAGGCCTCGAAGCTTACGCGCTCGTCCTCGTAGACCATGAAGATGCGCTCGCCATGGACGCGGGACGCCTCGACGACGGCGCGCAGCGACGGCGGCAGGTTCTTCCAGGTGCGGGTGCGCACGCCGCGGATGTCGATTTCCTCGATCTCCAGCGGCGAGCCGGGCGCGGTCAGCAGCGCGTGCGTCTGGGCAATGGACATGGCGGGCCAGCCGGCCGGCAACGGGGCCTGGGACATGGGTCTACTCCTGGTGCTCGCGCCCAGGTCTTCCGCCCAGGCTGCGTCTCAAGTGATCAAGCATAACCCAGTCCCCGACGCTAGGTCCGGCAAGGGGTTAGCGCGCCCCGAAAACCTGCATCACGTCGGTGCGGAACGCGGCTTGGCTGGCGGGGCGGCTGTAGAACATGTGGCCGCCCGGATAGAGCGCCAGCTTCACCCGGTTGGGGTCGCCGCTGGGCGGGATCTGGTCGATCACCAGGCGCGAGATGAAGTAGGGGCACGACAGATCGTCATAGCCGTGGACGATCAGCACCCGCATCTTCGGGTCGGCGGCGATCGCCTGACGCAGGTCGCCGGTAGGATCGGTCAGCTCGACGCCGTTCTCCCAGTTCTGGCCCACATCGTCGGAGAGGGCGTTGTAGCGGCCCTCCACCTTCCAGCCGACCACGCGCACGTCGAAGTCCACCATGGCGCTGGTCGTCGGCGCGATGATCGCGTCGAGGATGGGGTCGCCGCGGCGGCCCTGCGGCGCCCAGGGAAAAGGATCGTCCTGGGTGACGTTCGAATCGTACCAGGAGCCGATCCGGCCGGTATCGCGATAGAGTTCGCGCAGGTACGCGCGGCTGTCGATCCGCCCGCCCGAGGCGCGCACGAAGGTTGGATTCAGGCCGGTATAGGCGGTGACCTTGCCGACGATCCGATCGACGGCGGCCGGGTCGCGCCGGCCCTTCATCAGGTCGGTGACGAACTCGCCGCGGGTGTAGGCCTCGACCTCGGCCATCAGGGCCGGGCTGAGCGTCTTGCCCTGGCGCTCATAGTTGGAGGCGGCCATCGACGGCAGGGTGGCGACCCAGGCCATGGGCGAGAAGTCCGGCGAGGTGTCGGCGCCTGGCTGCAGGTAAGGCGAGACCATCACCACGCCGTTCACGCCGACGCCCAGCTTGGTCTGCAGGTAGTACGTGATGCGCGGCGCGCGGTAGCCGCCGTAGCTCTCGCCCGTGACGTACTTCGGCGATGCCATCCGGTCGTTCTTGAGCAGCCAGTCATAGACGATGCGCGACAGATATTCGATGTCCGGCTTAATCGAATAGAATTGCTTCTTGGTCTCGTCCTTGTCGACCAGCGAACGGGAGAAGCCGGTTCCCACCGGGTCGATAAACACCAGGTCGGTGAAGTCGAGCCAGGTGCCGGGATTGTCGACCAGCCGGGCGGGGTCGGACGGGCTGTCGCCCTGGGCGCCGAACTGGACACGCTTGGGGCCGATGGCGCCGAGGTTGAGGTAGACCGAGGCTGCGCCCGGACCGCCGTTGAAGGCGAAGGTGACGGGCCGGTCGGGGTTTTTGGGGCCATCGAGAATGTAGGCGGTGAAGACCACCTCGGCGATCTTCTTGCCCTTCTCGTCGCGTACCGGCAGCGAGCCGACGGTCGCGGTATAGCTCAGTGTCCTGCCCGCGACGTGAGTGACCTGCTTGACCGTGGCGTCGGCCGGGAACGCCGGCAGCTCGATCTTGTCCTTGTCCTTGGCCGCATCGGTCTTCGGCGGATCGTCGGCGGCGAAGGCGGGGGCGGACGCGCCCAGCACAACGACCGCGGCCAATATCGCCGCCTTGCTCAAGCCACGCATGAAATGACACCCTCAGAACCGGATTTGGGGGGAAGCTAGACGAGGGCCTCGGGGTGCGCCAGCCTGCGCAGCCCAGAACCCAGGAGACCCCCCATGTCACTGCCCGGACTCGAACGCTGGTACAGCTATATGCAGGCGCATGACCTGTCGGCTCTTTGGGACCTGCTCCATCCCGACGCGGTGTTCGAAAGCCCGGTGGTGCACACCCCACAGCGGGGCCGGGAGATCACCTTCAAGTATCTGGCGGGCGCCGAGAAAGTGTTGGGCGGGGCGGGTTTCCGGTATGTCGGGGAATGGCGCAACGCGACCGGCGCGGTGCTCGAGTTCGAGACCGAGGTCGAGGGGGTCAAGATCAACGGCGTCGACATCATCACCTTCAGCGGCGACGGCGAGCAGATCGTCCATTTCAAGGTGATGGTCCGCCCTCTGAAGGCGATCAACCTGCTGCACCGGCTGATGGGCGAGCAACTGGCGAAGGCGTGAGCGAGGGATCCGCCGAGCAGGTTCTCCGGGCGGCGCGCTAGACCGGCGGGTAGCTTAGGTAGCCGCGCTCGACCATGCGGCGCATGGCGTCGTAGGCTTCGGCCAGTTCCTCGTAGGCGCTCCGCAGATGGGAGAGTTTGTCGATCTGTTCGACGGTGGGGACGGCGGCGCCCTCCGTCGCGGCGAGGGCGGCGGCGACCCATCGCGCCCGGCACTGCGCCGTGGCCAAGCCCAGGCGCTGGAATTTCTGTGGGTCGGCGCCGCCCAGCGTGGCGGCCAGCACCTTCTTGTTAGCGTCATAGGCCGTGTAGTCGATCTGCTCCAGCTGGCCGCGAAGCTGGCGCTGGGTCTTCGGATCAGCGTGGTCGTGCGGCTCGAAGTGGTCGCCCGTCCGTCTCAGGCTGTTTGTCCGGGTCATGGACATTCCGCCCTCCATTCCTACTTTCGCGCTTGTGCGCATCGGACATGGAGCGCCAGAAATGGCTAAGAAGCCGTTAGGCCCGCCCGGACCCTCGTCCGATCAGACCACTGCGCCCAGGCGGCCGAGCGCGGCTTCCAGCCTGGCCTTGGCGCCCTTGGCGTCGGCAAGGCGTTCGCGGTTTTCTTCAACCACCTCTTCCGGGGCGCGGGCGATGAAGTCGGCATTGTCGAGCTTCTTTGCGGTGCGTTCGATGTCGCTCGCCAGGGTAGCGACCTCCTTGCCAAGACGCGCACGTTCGGCGGCGAGGTCGATGAATTCTGCGACCGGCAGAGCCAGCGTCGCGCCTTCGACCACGTAGGGGATCGCCCCTTCGGGGGCCGAGTCCACGAAGCGGATCTCCGCGACGCGCAGGAGTTGGCAGATCAGCAGGCTGGAGTCTTTCAGCACCCTGGCCTGGGCGGCGCTGGCCTCGATGACAAGCAGCGCGGGCTTGGCCGAGTTGGGGACGTTCAGCTCGGCGCGGACCGAACGGCCCTCGGAGATCGCCTCGATGATCAGGCCGATCTCGGCGTCGGCCTGCGCGTCGATCAGGCTGGAGGGCAGCTCCGGCCATCTGGCGACCATCAGGAAGCCTGCATGGTCGCGGGGCGCGCCGAGGTCGGCGGTCTGGGCCCAGAGTTCCTCGGTGAGAAAGGGCATGACCGGGTGCAGCAGCTTCAGCACCACGTCCAGCACCCACGCGGCGGTGGCCTGGGTCTCGGCTTGGGCGTCCAGATCGGCGGGCGGCTCGTCAGGCTTTCCAAGCAGCGGCTTGGCGAGTTCGACGTACCAGTCGCAGTACTGGCGCCAGATGAAGCGGTAGAGGCCATCGGCGGTCTGGTCGAAACCGCAGTCGGCCATCGCCGCCGTAATCGCCTGGGCGGTGCGCGTGGTCTCGCCGACGATCCAGCGATTGAGCGGAACCTTGACCTTGGCAGGGTCGAAACCTTCGGCGCGGGCGCAGCCGTTCATCTGGCAGAAGCGCGTGGCGTTCCACAGCTTGGTGCCGAAGTTGCGATAACCTTCAATGCGTTGGGTTGAAAGCTTGATGTCCCTCGCCTGCCCCGACATGGCCACGAGCGTGAACCGCAGCGCATCGGCGCCGTAGTCGTCTATCAGCGCCAGGGGGTCCATGACGTTGCCCTTGGACTTGGACATCTTCTTCCCCTCGGCGTCGCGCACCAGGGCGTTGATGAAGATGCGCTTGAACGGAGGCGCGTCGAGGAAGTGGATGCCCTGCATCATCATGCGGGCGACCCAGAAGAAGATGATGTCGAAGCCGGTGACCAGCGTGTGGGTCGGATAGAACCGGCGCAGGTCGTCGGTCTTCTCCGGCCAGCCAAGCGTCGAGAACGGCCAGAGCGCGGAGGAGAACCAAGTGTCCAGCACGTCCTCGTCCTGGCGCAGCGGCTCGTCGCGGCCGTAGTGCTCACGGGCCTGGCGCTTCGCCTCCTCCTCGGTCTCCTCGACGAAAACCTTCCCGTCGGGTCCGAACCAGGCGGGAATGCGATGGCCCCACCAGAGCTGGCGCGAGACGCACCACGGCTGGATGTTCCGCATCCACTCGAAGTAGGTCTTCTCCCAGGCTTTGGGCACGAAGACGGTTTCGCCGCTCTCGACGGCCTTGATCGCCGGCTTGGCCAGCACCTCGGCGTTCACCCACCATTGGTCGGTCAGGTAGGGCTCGACGACTACGCCGGAGCGGTCGCCGTGGGGGACCATATGGCGGGTCTTTTCGACGCCGCGCAGCAGACCCAGTTCCTCGAACGCCTCGATGACCTTCTTGCGGGCCGCGAACCGGTCGAGGCCGCGATACTCCGGCGGCGCGTTGTCGTTGATCCGCGCGAAGTCGTCGAAGATGTTGATCATCGGCAGGTTGTGCCGTTTGCCGACCATGAAGTCGTTGAAATCGTGGGCGGGCGTGATCTTCACCGCGCCGGAGCCCTTTTCCGGATCGGCGTAGTCGTCGGCGATGATCGGCACCGGCCGACCCACGATCGGCAGGCGCACGGCCCGGCCGATCAGCGCAGAGTAGCGCTCGTCGCCAGCGTTAACCGCCACCGCACTGTCGCCCAGCATGGTCTCAGGGCGGGTGGTGGCGACGACGATCTCGCCGGAGCCGTCCTCCAGCGGATAGGCGAAATGCCAGTAGTGGCCGTCCACCTCGCGCTGCTCGACCTCGAGGTCGGAGATGGCGGTTTGGAACTGCGGATCCCAGTTCACCAGCCGCTTGTCGCGATAGATCAGCTTCTGCTTGTAGAGGGTGACGAAGACCTTGCGGACGGCGGCCGACAGCCCCTCGTCCAGGGTGAAGCGCTCGCGGCTCCAGTCACAGGAGGCGCCCAGGCGGCGCAGCTGGTTGACGATGACGCCGCCGGACTTGGCCTTCCACTCCCAGACCTTCGCGACGAAGGCCTCGCGGCCCATGTCGCGGCGCGACTGGTTGCCGGCCTCGGCGAGCTGGCGCTCGACGACCATCTGGGTGGCGATGCCGGCGTGGTCGGTGCCGGGCAGCCACAGCGCCGCCTTGCCGCGCATGCGCTCGAAGCGGATCAACACGTCCTGCAGGGTGTTGTTCAGCGCGTGGCCGATGTGCAGCGAGCCAGTGACGTTGGGCGGCGGGATGACGATCGAAAATGGCTCGGCGGCAGGGTCGTCGGTCGGGGCGAACGCGCCCGAGGCCTCCCAGGCGGCGTAGAGGCGCGGCTCGGCGGTTTTCGGATCGAAGGTCTTCTCAAGCATGGGGCGGCGCTGGAATCCGGAGCGTTGAAAATAGTCCCGCTCATCCTCGCGAATGCGGGGACCCAGGCTTTTTCAGTTTCAGCGATATGGCTGACGCCAGCCTGCGAGCGGCAAGCTCAGTAACACAAAAACACCTGGGTCCCCGCATTCGCGAGGATGAGTGGAGGTGGGTGTCTAGCGTACGCGGCTGCGGGCGATTCGCTCGACTTCGGCCTCGACGGCGGTCTGCACGATGGTGGGCAGATTGTCGTCCAGCCATTGCTGCAGCATGGGGCGGAGCAGTTCGCGCACCACGTCCTCGAGCGTCCGGTCGCCCTTGGGCATCAGGATCGCCGCGGAGAGTGCGCCGAAGGACGAGGCCGCGGCGGCCGAGGCGCGGTCGCTGACGAGGCCCGCCACGGGCGCGGGTGCGGGCGCCGCGAGAGGGGCCCCTGCCGCGGGCTCAGCCGGCGCGCTGTAGATATCGAGATCGCCGTGCGTTTCCACCTTATCGGTCAATTCCAGTTCTTCTTCCTCGGGCGCGGCAGCCGGCTCGACCGCGGTCTCGGGCGCGGCGGCGATAGGTTGAGGCTCCGACTCCGGCTCGGGCGCAGCCTCCGTCGTCACAACTGCCGCGACGGTCGGCTCGGCCGTCACCGGCTCGGGCTCAGCCGGCGCCGCCTCGGCGGCGGCGCCTTCTTCGGGTGGGGTATCGTCTTCGGAAATGATACGGCGGATGGAGGCGAGGATCTCCTCCATCGTCGGTTCTTGCGAAGTCTGTTCTGACATGGGCCTGCCGAGGAGCGATACGTTACGCGTAGCCTAGACCATTTTCCGGCGAAGGGGAGACGCTTCGATTCCAAAAAGCGCAGCCATGTCGCCGCAGCGCGTTCCGCGAGCGGACGGACCTCGCTCGGCCTACTTCTTCGCCTTGGCGGGGGCCGCCCCGACGACGGGCGCGGGCGTCAGGCCGGGCGCGATCGCGGCTTCCGTCGGCTTGCCCGAGGGCTGCGGAATCGGCGGGATGGAGACGGCACGGTCGACGATGCCGATCGGCTCTTCCCACGGCACCCAGCCCCAGGTCAGCCGCACCTTGCGGAAGTTGGCCTTGGCGTCATAGGGGCGGACCGCCGGGATCAGGTTTTTGCCTTCGAGCCGGCCCATGGTGGCCAGCACGGTGGCGGCGGCCACATATTCGTCGCGGGTCGCGCTGACCTGGGCGAGCTCGGCGTTGCGCAGCTCCTGCTCGGCGTTGAGGACGTCCAGGGTGGTGCGCAGGCCGACCTGCTGCTCCTGCTTGGTGCCCTCAGCGGCGATGCGCGCGGCGCGGACCTGCTCGGCGGTCGAGCCGATGTTGGCGCGCGCGGCGGTAAGCTGGTTCCAGAACTGGGTGATGGTCTGCAGTACCGCGCGGCGCTGGGCCTCTATATTGATCCGGTCAACGTTGTTGCGCTCGACCGACTGCCGCACCCGCGAGGAGGTCAGGCCGCCGGTGAACAGCGGCACGGTGACGACCGCCTGCGTCTGGATGTTCTGGGACCACATATCGCCGTTGTAGGGGTGCGCGTTGCCGCTGTAGCCGAGGGTGGTGCGCAGCGAGACGTTGGGCATGCGTTCGGCGCGGGCGCCGGCGACGCGGGCGCGGCTGGCCTGCTCTGCGAACTCCTGCGCGCGCAGCGCCGGGCTGTTCTGTTCTGCGACGGTGAAGGCCTGGTCGATGTCGGCGGGCAGCAGGAAGGCCAGCGACGGCTCAGGCGCGAGATCGCCCGGGTTCTGGCCGACGACGGCGGCGTAGGCGCCGCGACTGATGGCCAGCTGGGCCACCGAATTCTGATACTGGGCCTGGGCGGCGGCCAGGCGCGACTGCGACTGGGCCACATCTGTGCGGGTGATCTCGCCGACGTCGAAGCGGGCCTGGGATTCCTCGAGCTGGTGGCGCAGGACCTCGACGTTCAGGCCGCGGATGCGCAGGCTCTCCTGGTCACGGCGGACGTCGGAATAGGCCTGGATGACCGCGCCAAGCACCTGGGCCTCGACGCGGCGCAGGTTCTCGCGGCCGGACATGATGTCGGCCTCGGCGGCCGACACGGCGGCGGCCGTCCGGCCGCCGGTCCAGAGCGGTTGGGAAAAGCTGAGGCCAATGCTGCCGGACGAGCGGCTGGACACGCCATCGCCAGAGGCCGGCACGACCGTGTCCGGAACCCCGTCGCCGTTCGTGTCGATGGCGCCGACGCCGCGCGCCGCGCGCGGAGTGCGTGATTCGACGTCGGTCACCGAGCCCTGGAGCCCGATCGTCGGCCGCCAGCCGGAACGGGCCTGGACATAGTTCTCGTCCAGGGCGCGCTGGCTGGCGCGCTGCGCCTGCAGAGTTGGGTTGGAATCGTAGGCCAGCGCGATCGCGTCCGCGAGGGTCTCGGCGCAGGCGGGCGCGGCGAAAGCGCCGACTACCCCTGCGCTGAAGATCGCGGCAAGCAAACGTCCGCGAAAGCTCATCGACATTACGTATCCCCGATATAGGCGAGACAGACTTGGGCTCTATATGACGTCCTGTGGCGCCAACACCTAGGCCGCGTCACCTTAAGCTTTTTTCACTCCGGCGCTTCCCGGGTGTTTCACCGCGCCATTAGAACGCGAAACCCTGAAGCGCGGCGAAGCCTTGCAGCACCGGCGGCGTGGCGTCGAAAAGGTCGCGGCGCCCTGCCCCGTCTTCGACGCGCACATAGAGAACTGCCTTGCCGACCGGGCCATCCCGCTCGACGACGCCAAGCCGGCCGCCGATTTTCAGCGCCGAAAGCCAGGACTGTGGCGCCCGGGACACGGCGCCCTCGCAGATGATGACATCGTAGCCGCCGCCGGCCGGAAGCTGGCCCAGATCGTCGCCGTCGAATCGGGTGACGGCCATGCCCATGTGCTCGACCAGCGCGCCGGCGTAGGGCGCAGCGATGGCCAGGACGGTCTCGCCCGGCATGGGTCGCAACGCCTGCAGCAGCTTGGCGACGTCCCGCGGCTTCAGCAGCCAGCGGCCGGGCGCGTACTCGGCCTCTATGTCGGCATAGGCCAGGTGCGCCTTGCCCGGCGGCAATAAGCTCTCACGGGTTACGGCGCGCATGGCGTCGTGGATCCGCACGTCGGTGACGTCGGCGGTGCGAACCTGGCTCTCCACCATGTTCGTTCGGGCGGCGGCGAGGTCGGCCATGAGACTCTCTGAAGCGGGCTCGGGAATGTCGCCCCGGCTTATAGGTCTGCGTCCCCCGCCAAGGCAATCGCGCGGGTTGTCCCGGTTGGGACCATCTGATAGCACCGCCGGCTGAAGACGGCCTGATGGCGGAGTGGTGACGTAGCGGACTGCAAATCCGCGCACCCGGGTTCGATTCCCGGTCAGGCCTCCAGATTTTCCCGTATGTATGCCCTGCCCGCCTAGTCCATCAGGCGCTGGTGCAGGTAGGTGAACTCCAGCGCGACGCGCATGGCGCGTTCGTTGAGGTTGGCCGCGGCGGCATGACCACCGTCGATGTTCTCGTAGTAGAGGTAGTCGTAGCCCAACGCCTTCAGGCGCGCGGCGGCCTTGCGGGCGTGGGCGGGGTGGACGCGGTCGTCCTTGGTCGAGGTCTCGATGAACACCCGCGGATAGGGCTTGCCGGCGGCCAGCAGCTGGTAGGGCGAGTAGGTGTCGATCACCGCGCGCTCGGCGGGGACCGCCGGGTCGCCGTATTCGCCGACCCACGACGCTCCGGCGCCGATATGGGTGTAGCCGATCATGTCGAACAGCGGCACCTGGATGACGATGGCGTTGTAGAGTTCCGGATGCTGGGTCAGCGCCACGCCCATCAGCAGGCCGCCGTTGGAGCCTCCCAGGATGCCCAGTTTCATAGGGCTGGTGATCCCGCGCGCGATTAGGTCGCGGCTGACGGCGAAAAAGTCGTCATAGACCCGCATGCGGTTCAGCTTCAGGCCGGCGTTATGCCAGCGCGGCCCGAACTCGCCGCCACCGCGGATGTTGGCGATGACGTAGACGCCGCCCTTTTCCAGCCAGAGCTTGCCGGTGGCGCCGGAGTAGCTGGGCGTCTGGCTGACCTGGAAGCCGCCGTAGGCGTTGAGGAGGGTCGGCGCGGTCCCGTCGAACTTCAGATCCTTCGGCCGCACCACGAAATACGGGATCTTCGTGCCGTCCTTCGACGTGGCCCAGTTCTGCTCGACGACATCCTTCGAGGCGTCGAATCGCGGTGGCAGCGTGCGAAGCTGCACGGGCTTACCCTCGGCGGCATCCGCCAGCCACTGGCTCGACGGGGTCAGGAAACTGGCCACGTTCAAAATCAGGCGGTTGTCGTGATCCGAGGCCGATCCGATGCCGATGGTGGAGTCCATCGGAAGGTCGAGGGTGGTCTGCTTCCAGGCGCCGCCCGTCCGCTCGAAGCTCAGCACCTCGGCCTTCACGTCGCGCAGGCGCACGACGATCAGCCGGTCGCGAGTGGTGGCGACCTGCTCCACGGCCTGGTCGTCGGCTGTGGCAAGGACGAGCGCGGGCTTGAGACTGGCGGGATTGGCCTTTACCGCCGCCAAGTCGAAGTCGACCAGCTGGCCTTCCTTCATGCCCTTGGCCGCCCAGTCCTCGTCGAGGCTGACGATGAAGCGCCCGGCGAGGTAGCCCTGCAGGGACACCTTCTTCGGCAGGTCGAGGCGCACAGTCTTCTCGCCGCTCAGCAGGTAATATTCGGCGTTGAAGGTATCCAGCGGACGCATGATCACCACGCCCTGCACCTTGCCGGCCGGATCGCGCAGGACCACCGGCTGGACGCCGTAACCGCCGTCGCCCTTCGTGCCGCGGAAAACCTCGCGAGCCGCCGACAGCGGCTGGCCGCGCTTCAGGAGCTTGCCGATGAACGGATAGCCGGAGGTGGTGACGTCGGCCTTCGTCCAGTCGGTGAAGACCAGCAGAGTGTCCCTGTCGATCCAGTCGAAGCGATGTTTGCCCTCGGGCAGGCGGAAGCCGCCCTCGATGAAGGTCAGCGTCCTCGTGTCAAACTCGCGGACCTCCACGGCGTCCTTCCCACCATTGGAGAGGCTGACCAGGCAGTAGCGGTCGTCGGGCGCAAGGCAGTCGGCGCCCTTGAACACCCAGTTCTTGCCCTCGGCTTTGGCGAGCGCGTCGATGTCGAGGATAGTCGTCCACTCCGGCGCGCCGGACCGGTAGCCCGCGAGACCAGTCGTGCGCCAGACGCCGCGCACATGCTCGCCGTCCTGCCAGAAGTCGCGCAGGGACCCGTCGCCGGCGAAACCCACGCTGGCGATACGGTCCTTGGCGGTGACGATCTTCTGAGCGTCGGCATAGAAGCCGGCGTAACGGGGATCGTTCTGCAGCTGCGGCAGGGAACGGGCGTTCTCGGCGTGGGCGAAGGCCAGCGCTTTCGCGCCCTCGGCATCCTCCATGTAGGTGTAGGGATCGCTCGTGTTCGGGGCCGCGCCCATGAGGAAAACTCCCGCAAACAGGGTCGCTAAGACACGCACGGACATGAACCCGGACTCCCGATTTGAACTGCCGGATAGAGGCGGAAGCGGCGGCGAAGCTCAAGGCGAAAGATGTCAGCCGCGGCGTTCGCGCCAGATGGCCAGGGCAAGCTCTGGCCTCAGCAGGAAGAGCCCGGCCCAGACGGCGAGGACGCCGACATAGCGGAGGCGCCGGCGGCGCGGGCGGATCTGGACTTCGTAGTAGCTGGCGTAGTCGGCCGTATCGGTCATGGCGGTCTCCTCGTCTGGTGAAGCGACGCTAGGAGACCGATGCGTCAGTTGCGGACGCATGGGTGCAGCGGGCGACCTCGAGTTCGCCCAGCATCATCTGTTGCAGTTCGGGCGGCGCCACGATCCGCAACTTGTCGCCCCAGGTGAAGAGGTGCCATGCGAGTTCTCGCATGCCGCTGGCCCGGAAGCGGACGATGACGCCGCCGTCGGGTTGCGGCTCGACGGTCTGGTTGGCGTGGAAGCGCCAACGCAGGGCGTCCTCGGCGCCGCCGGGCGTCACGCGCAGGACTACGTCGTAAACGTCGTCCTGATAGATTCCGAAGCTCTCGTCGGCATAGGCCTGCAACGAGAAATCCTCGGGCTTGGCGCCCGCATGGTCGGTGACGGCGATGTCCTGGATGCGGTCGAGACGCCAGTTGCGCGGGCCAGTGGCGGGGTCCTCCTCGGCCACCAGGTAGTTGGAGCGGCCGAACAGCACGCCGAACGGGGTCACCTCGCGGATGCGGCCGGGGGTGGAGCCGCCCTCGTAGCGGAAGCTCAGCCGCTGGAGGGACAGCAGCGCCTCGCGCACCTTTGCAAGCACGGTCTCGTCCTCAAAGGGGCGTGGACCGGCCTGGACGGCGATGGTCTCCGCCTGCAGCAGCGCTTCCAGGTCGGGGGCGAGCCTGCGGCGGGCGGCGGCGCGGGTGGCCGACAGCACCTTCTGTTCAAGCGAGCGCAGGGCGGCGGCGCGAACCTGCGAGCCCTGCTGGGCGAAAGCGTCAGCGGAGGCCTTCAGCGCGGCCAGTTCCTCGGCCGTGGGCGCCTGGAAAAGGCCGTCGAGGCCGGCGGGAATGCGGAAGCGCCGCGTGGGCGGATCGTCGACCTCCTCCAGCTGCGGGAAGACGTCGCGGACGGCGTCGCGCATACGCTCGACAGTGCGGCGGCCGACGCCAAGCCGCTCGGCCATTTCGTCGAGGGTCAGACCCTCCGAGGTGCTGGCGAGCAGCCGCGCAAGTTCGAGCAGGCGGCCGGCCTTTTCATGTCGCATGGATTCTACGTCCGATTCTGGCGCACCCGGAGATCACAACCGAACTCATCGCTACCCGCAATGGAGTTTGGACCGATGCCTTCGCACTTCGCCAACTTTACCGCCCGCCGCCGCCGCGCCGCCACCTTCGCCCAGGTGGAGCGCCCCACCCTGCCCGGCTCGGTGATCGACGCCGTGCTGCGCTTCCATGACGAGGAACAGGACCAGGGCGCCGGCCGCACCCTGATGCGGCTGAGCAAGAAGCGGCTGCGCGATGCGGAGGTTTCGGCCGCGCTGGGGGATCAGAAGAAACGGGCCGCCAACGTCTCGATCCTCTGGAACGAGCGCGAGAGCGAGATCATACGGGTGCTGGAGGCGGCGTAGGCTGGCCCGAAGGTGGTTGCGGCGCGCCCTCTGGCCTGTAGCTGGGCTGGTCGATGGCGAGCTGGTCGTCGGCCATCACGCGGAGCGCCGGCAGCAGGCCCGGAGTTTCCACGGTCAGATCGCCGGACCGGATGCGCTGGCAGAGCTCGGCGTTGAGATCTTCGTAGGTTCCGGCGCGACCCAGCACGCCGGCCATCGCCGCCACGGCCGCGACCTCCGCAGCGGGGCCCTCGGTGATCTCGCGCCTGATGGTGGCCATGGCGTTGGCGGCGACGCGGGCCAGGAAGGCGTTGCGTGGATCGAGGCTGGGCCGGATCTGGTCGATCCAGGCCGCGACGGCCTCGGCCAGTTCCTCGGTGCGGGGATGGGTGATCACAGGCCCTGCTCCAGCAAGGTGACGAGGTCGGCCTCGGTCTCCGAGACCCGGCGGCCGATCATCGGGCGCTCAACTGAGCGCTCTGTCCCGTTGGCCCAGCTCATGTACATGGTCAGGCACATGACGCCCCAGCGCAGCGAACCCAGCATCTGCCAGAAACGCACGCGGGAGAGCTCTATGGGACGCCCGCCGGCCGCGGCGTAGCCCGCCAACAGATCGGCGTAGTCGCCGAAGCCGCCAACTGGGCGGTCCGGCCTGCCGAAACGCCAGGAGTTGGTGCAGATCCAGCCCATGTCCTCGGCGGGGTCGCCGATGTGGGAGAGCTCCCAGTCGAGCACGGCGACGAGGCCCTTTTCAGGGTCGAACATCAGATTGCCATTGCGGAAATCGCCGTGCAGCAGCGTTGGCTCGACCGCATCGGGGACATGCTTTCTCAGATACTGGAAGGCGAGCTCCAGTATCGGCCGCCCGGCGCCCACCGCACGGTAGACCTCCTCATAGCGGTCGAGTTCGCCAATGCCGTCGATGGTCTTAAGCGCCAGGCCCGGGGGCGGCGGGGTCGCGTGGATCTGGGCCAGGACCGCGCCGCACTGGCGGGCGAGCCCGCCGCGCACGGCGTCGAAGCGCGGATCGGACACGATCCGCTTTCCGAGGGTCTCGCCGCTGACGCGACCCATGACATAGGCCTCACCCAGGCCATCGGCGTCGTCGCAGACGTGACGCACACTGGGGACCGGCGCACCGCGGGCCCCCGTGGCGCGGATGAGGGCGGCCTCGGTGGCGAGGCTGATGGAGCGGGCGTTTTCGGGATCGAAGGCGCCGCTGCGGCGGCGAAGGATGAGGTCCTCGCGCGCACCCGCGCCCTCGATGACGAAACCCCAGGTCTCCATGCTGGCCCCGCCGGACAGCCGCCCGGCGTCGGACAGACGCGCGCCCTCCCCGCCCAGGCGGTGGGCGAGGCGTGATAGCGCATCTGCAACGTCCAAAGTCATGACCCGACGGAACCTCAAACCTGGTCTAGGCTGGCGCGATCAGGCGGGCGTTCCGGCGGCTTGTAAATGCCTCCCTAACGTCAAGACCCCTCAAGAAAGCGACGAGGAAGCAGCTCATGGACTTCGAGGTTCCCAAGGATATCGCCGACTACCTGCTTGAGCTCGACGCCTTCATCGAGGCGGAGATCAAGCCGCTGGAGCAGCAGGATGACAACATCCGCTATTTCGACCACCGGCGGGAATATGAGCGGACCGACTGGGAGGCCGGAGGCCTGCCGAAAAAAGAATGGGAAGAGCTGCTGGGCGAGGCCCGGCGGCGCGCCGACAAGGCCGGCCACCTTCGCTACGGCTGGCCGGTCGAGCTGGGCGGCAAGGGCGGGACCCAGCTTGCGCTGGCGATCATCCGCGAGCACTTGGCCGCCAAGGGCCTGGGTCTCCACAACGACCTGCAGAACGAACATTCCATCGTGGGCAACAACCCCTTCATCCTGATGTTCAAGGAGTTCGCCACCAACGCCCAGTACGACCGCGACGCGGAGAAGCTGCTGGCGGGCAAGCTGCGCACCGGCTTCGGGCTCACCGAACCAGAACACGGCTCCGACGCTACCTTCATGGATACCACCGCGGTTCCCCAGGAAAAGGATGGTCAGCCAGGCTGGCTGATCCGCGGCGAAAAAATGTGGACGACGGGCATGCACGTGGCGACGCACGTCATGGTCTTTGCCCGGACATCCGGGAAGGACGGCGATGCATCGGGGATCACCTGCTTCATCGTGCCGGCCGACACCCCCGGCGTGAAAATTGAAGAGTACCTGTGGACCTTCAACATGCCGACGGACCACCCGCGGGTGAGCTTCACCGACGTATGGATCCCCGAAGACAGCTACTGGGGCCAGATCGACCAGGGGCTGCGCCTGGGCCAGAGCTTCGTGCACCAGAACCGCATCCGCCAGGCGGCGTCATCGCTGGGTGCGGCCGTCTACTGCATCGAGGAGAGCGTGAAGTACGCCCGCGAGCGCAAGCCGTTCGGCAAGGCGCTGGCCACCAACCAGGCCCTCCAGTGGCCGCTGGTGGAACTGGCCACCCAGGCGGAGATGCTGCGCCTGCTGATCCGCAAGACCGCCTGGCAGATGGACCGGATGGAACACAAGGAAATCGAGCGGGAGATCTCAGACAAGGTCTCGATGTGTAACTACTGGGCCAACCGCCTGGTGTGCGAGGCTGCCGACCGGGCGATGCAGGTGCACGGGGGCATCGGCTATTCGCGGCACAAGCCCTTCGAGCACATCTACCGTCACCACCGCCGCTACCGGATCACCGAGGGTTCGGAAGAGATCCAGATCCGCAAGGTCGCCGCCTATCTCTTCGGTTACGCAGGCCCGAAGCGGCGGATGTTCGACGCCCAGGCGGCGGCCGAGAAGGACGAGTACATCCAGCCCATCCCCGCGCGGCCGTAACGTGCGGCGGCGACCGACGCTTCAGGCGGCGGCCACCGAATAGAGGCTGTCGAACACCGGCGGCAGGGCGTCGGGCAGACCCAGCAGCGGGCCTGAGGACAGCAGCAGGACGACCTCGTCGCCCTTGAGGCCGCTCAGGCTCCGGATGGCCTCGTCGGCCGTGCGGATGCCCTGGACGGACACGCCGGTGGCCGCGGTGCGCGCTTGGATTTCATCGAAGGTCGACTGGTGATGGGTCTGGGCGCCATGGGAGGGCGGCGGAACCATGAGGACGCGGGCCGCGCCCTCGAACACCGTGTCGTACCAGGAGATCGCGTCGCGCGAGCGCCAGGAAAAGGTGTGCGGCTCGAAGACGACCGTCAGCGGCCGGTGCGGATAGTGCAGGAGCAGCGCCTCGATGGCCGAGCGGGCCTTCTCGTAGGAGGAGCCGAAGCCCTCGATCACCGGCACGAGGGATCGCGTGGTCAGCCGGTCAAGCCGCCGGCGGATGCCGCCGAAGCTGGCGACGGCGGCCTGCAGGGCCTGCTCGGTGACGAGGCCACGCTCCAGCAGGTAGGCGGCGACGCCGACGATATTCTCGATGTTGTGCTGGCCAAGCAGAACGGTGGAGAGCGCGAGCTTGCCGCCGTCGGGCCGGACAAGCGTGAAGCGGCTGGCCTCGCCATAGGTCACGCCCTCGGCCCACCAGCCGTCGCAGCGCGCGGTGTCGTACCAGACGATGCGGCTGGCGGCCTCGCCGGCGATGGCGCGGATGGCCGGGTGCTCACGGGCGACAAGCAGGCCGTCGGCGGGCAGCAGGCGCAGGAGCTCCCGGAACGGCGCCTCGTACGCCTCGAAGGTCGGGAAGACGTTGACGTGGTCGTGCACCAGCGACGTCAACAGTACATCCGTGGGATGATAGAGCACGAACTTCGAGCGCCGGTCGGATGCGCCCACGATGTACTCGTCGCCCTCCAGCACCACGTGCGGCGCGGTCCCCCAATGGCCGGTGGCCGGCAGCGAGGGCGAAATCGCGCCGATCATCCAGCCCGGGTCGCAGCCCGCCTCACGCAGGATGTGCGCCATCAGCCCCGAGCAGGTGGACTTGCCGAAGGAGCCGGCGACGACGGTGTTGGCGCGGCCACGCGTCGCCGCGCCCACCAGCTCCGGAAAAGTGGTGATCTCTACGCCCCGCCGGTGCGCCTCGGCGACCTCGGGGTTGTCGGCCCCGCCCAGCTTGGCGCTGGCGCCCAGCACCAGGACGTCGAGGCCGATGGGCAGGTTGACGGCGTCGAAGCTGCGGTGGAACGGAAAGCCCAGGCTCTCGACGTAGGTCGACATCGGCGGAAAGGCCTCGGCGTCGGAGCCCGACACCTCATGACCCGCGTCCCGCATCATCAGGGCGGCTGCGCTCATGCCGGCGCCGGCAATGCCGGTGAAGTGGATGCGCATCGCGCGCCCTTTCGACTCGTCCCCGAACGATGGTTAGCCCATCGCCACGGCCCGTCCAATCAGTCGCGACGCCGCGCCTCATTAGCGTTCTGTTCGCACCCGCTAAGAAGAAATTGTAACCCGGTGGTGCGGTTAACCCGCCGTTAATCACGACGGTTCAGATTCAGAGGGTCTTCTCTGAAGACACCCCACCATCACCGACTTTTAATAGCCCGGCGCTCGCGCCGGGCTCTTTTTTCGAGCGACGCCCGGCGCCGCTTGCCAGCCCCGGCGGGCCATCGTATACGCCCGGCCCTCGACGGATGATCCCGGATAGCTCAGCTGGTAGAGCGCGGCACTGTTAATGCTGATGTCGCAGGTTCGAGTCCTGCTCCGGGAGCCATCGAGACCTGATTGCGCCGCAGGGCTGGATCAACCCCCATCGCCTTTGTCCGGGATCACTGTGTCCCACAGGTCCGGACCGTGGGCCTTCAGCACGGCCGCCTCGAAAATCCGCCGCATCAGCGCCGTGTCGAAGGTCAGCATGTTGCCGGCCTGCGGATCGAGCGGGATCGAGGCCACGCTGAGCGGCAGGTCGTGGTCAGCGCAAAAGGCTGCGGCCAGGTTCAGCGCCTGGCGGTAGGTCGAGCGCAGCATGGCGTCGAAGCTGCGCAGCAGGATCGTGGGCAGGTTGGGCTCGGTGGTGCGCGGCGCCCCGTCGAGGGACATGTTGACGATCACATAGACCCGGCCGCCGCGCAGGCGCTGGCCAAGCGTCTTCCAGCGCAACAGGGCCTCAGGCATCACGAAAAGCGGCGCAGCGACGCCCCCATCCACATGCATCTCCTCATACTGAACGCCGTCAGCTTCGCAGGCGAACCGGCGCGGCGGGAAGAGCCCGGGCAGGCTGGCCGAGGCGGCCAGCACCGCGCGGAACAGAGCCAGCGCTCGGTCCCCGCCGCGGGAGGCGATCTCGCCCATGTCCCAGATGCAGGCGTTTTCGCTGTCGAGGTCGGTGGTGGCGACCAGCAGGCGGCGGCCGCGGGCGTGCTCGCGGGCGACCGCGGCGACCAGTTCTGCGTCGATGAACGGGTCGATCACGCTGTCGAGCGCGTCAGGCCGGAAGAGGCCGCCGTCGAGCGTCGGCGCCAGCCGCGCCAGGCTCCAGAGCTGGGCAGCGCGACCGCCGGTGTAGGCGTCCTCCAGCCGCGCGTCCCAGTCCGACCCCAGGAAGGCGAAGGGCGCCATCAGCGCCCCGGTGCTGACGCCGGTGACGATGGCGAACTTCGGGCGCCTGCCTGCGCGGCTAAGTCCCACCAGGACGCCGGCGCCAAAGGCGCCGCCCGAGGCGCCGCCGGAAATGGCCAGGATGTTGAAGTCCTCGTCTGACTCCGCTTGCGGGATGGCCATGCGGTCCGCCGCCGCGGAGAGCGATTCCTCCGCCTCGCCGATGCTCAGGCGGACGTTTTCAAAGCCCCGCAGGCTGGCGCTGACGCCGATCGGCGCTGGCAACCGCGTGTGGCGGGCATAGCGCCGCAAGAAGGACAGTCCGGCCCCATCGGCAGTCATCGGCGTCTCGTCATGGCCGTCCAGCTTCGCATCGTCCGCCCTCGTGAAATCCGGAACCGGACTATCGCGGACCGACCCGGTCTGGGCATTGCGTCAGGTCAAGCCCCGCCGGCCGCGCGCGACCGTCAGGCCCCCTGCCAGCGCCTGACGCGGCCCACGTCGACATGCACGAACTGCGACTGCGGATAGAATCCCACCCCGCCCCGCTGCAGCGACCAGGCCGCATCGCGCAGATATGCGAGGTCGACGCCGGGAATGCGCAGGTCCGTGGCCTCCCCCAGCATATGCAGGCTGTGGGAGGCCACGCCGTCGCTGCGCGCATGCAGGGCTGCATTGCTCTGCGGCGAGCGGTAGCCCGAGATGACCTGCACCGTCGCATTGCTTTCGACCCGGCTCCGAAGCGACGCCACGAGGTCGAACAGGCCAGGCGCGATGTCATGCACCTGGCCGGTGCGGTGATCGCGCAGGAGATGATTGAGCGCCTGCAGTGCGTCGGGGACGTAGGCGCCGGCCTCCCAGTAGGTCGCGCTCAGCGTCTCGCCGGTGTGCAGGTTGTTGAACGCGACAGTGCGCGCGGCGCCCAGGGCGACGGCCTTGCTTGAAAACGCGGCCGCGCCGACGGCCCCCAGTCCAAGCTGAAGCAAGGTTCGACGATGCATGGCCGGGCCCCTCGAGACTGAACAGATGTCGTTATAGCGCGGGTTGCGGCTATTTCTGGACGGAGCATTCCGTCGCAGGCGCCCGGACCGCGGCCTGCGGCCGGATCCGGGCGGCCGCGAGGGCCTGGATCAACTCGGCGTCCCAGCCGTAGGGGTCGCGATGGAAAGACGCCTCCCCGCCCGCGCGCGGGACAACGGTCCAGTAAAGCACATAGAGCGGCGGACGGCGGGCGAGCGGGAACTTGACCGTCTCGCCTGAATCGATCGCGGCGTCGACGCGTGCGGCGTCCCAGTCCAGCAGCAGGGCGGCAAGCTCGCGGGGCTTCTCCAGGCGCATGCAGCCGTGACTGAGGGCGCGATTCGGGCGCGCGAACGCCGTACGGCCCGGAGTGTCATGCAGATAGACGCCGAACGGGCTCGGAAAATCGAACTTCACCCGGCCGAGCGAGTTACCGACGCCGGGCCGCTGGCGCAATCCGCCGTCGACGAACTCGAAATCATGCCGGGCGAGGTATCCTGGGGTGGCCCGCTCCTTGGGGAGCAGCTCCTTGGTCGCGATGGACGG
>JBBREC010000013.1:0-33692 GCA_038203295.1 Caulobacterales bacterium | reverse complement strand
TCCGCCCGCCAGCCCAGCCAGACGATGTTCGCCCGCCCCGCGTCGCCGGTCAGGGCCAGGATCGCGGCGGCGACCGCCGCGACCAGGAAGACGACGAGGCCGGCGCGGATCACGTCGCGGGTCTCACATTGGCCGGCCGGGCGCTGGCGGCGAGCGCCTGCAGGGCCCGCGCACGCAGCGCCGCGGCGTTGCGGTCGATCTCCGCGCGGCGCTGGGCGCCGTCGCGCCAGCCGGCGATGGCGTCGTGCGAGGACTTCGGCAGGCTGTCGAGGGTGCGGAGCGCATGGTCGAGGTCGCCGTCCTCCACCTGTCGTTCAGCCCGCGCGATCACCGCGTCGACCCCGTTTCCGGGCACATCGCCCACCCGGCGCAGGGTGACGACGCGTGACAGGGCGTAGGTGATCTGGTCGCCGAGGCCGGCGCCTTCGCCCGGCGCGCGGGCGGCGCTGGCCGCGCGCGCGGCGTAGTCGGGGAAACTGGCGGCGAGCGCCGCGCGGCTGGGGGCGCCGATGGCGGCCAGTTGGGCCAGCGCGCTCAGTTCCGGCGAGGGCGGTGTCATGGCGATCAGGCCCGAGACCTGGGCGGCAAAGGGGCCGGATCCCTGCGAGGCCTCGACCACCGCGGCGGCGGCGAGGGCGGTGGCGGCAGCCTGGGCGGTGCGGGTTTCCTGGGTCTCCAGGATGGCCAGCCGGGCGTCCAGGCCCGCGATGTCGGCGGAGGCGACGGCCGGCAGTGCCGTGACCGGCGGCGGCGCGGCGGGCGCGGACGGCGGCGCGGCGGCACGCTCGGGCGTGGCGGCGGGTTCGGCGAGGGACGCAAGGGCCGGCCTGTTCGCCAGCAGCTTCGGGCCGAAGACCGCGATGCCGGCTCCGGCCAACACGCAGAGCACGCCGAACGAGATCGCCGCCCAGAACCCAACGCCCATCAGCGGCCGACGCCTGTAGCCGGCGGGATCCTTCGGCGCGGTGGGCTCGGACTCGGCGGGCATGGTCATCAGGCGCGATCTATCAGATTGAGCAGGGCGGCTTCGAGCGGGAGCGGCGGAAAGGCCCGGCCGGCGAGCGGGGTGCGCGCAAGCGGCTTGATCACCGCCTTCGAGAGGCCCAGCACGCGCAGCTTCGGGGCGGGGTGGGCCTTCAGCAGACCGGCCAGCGCCTTAGCGGCGCTGGGCGAATGCAGCAGGGCGGCGTCGGACCGGATCAGGAGCTCGGCCTCCTCGGTCGAAAGCTTCACCGCGCCGGTCTCGTAGAGGATAAGCCGGCGCGCCTCGACGCCGTGACGTCCCAGCGAGCCGGCGAGGTCTCCGGCGGGCTCGACCGCGCCCGGATGCAGCACCACGCCCTTCAGCTCGCCCCGGCGCTGGCCGATGCCTTCGGCCAGCGCATCGACGTCGCCGTCGGCGCTGAGCACGCTCTTGAAGCCTACGGCGCGGGCGGCCTGGGCGGTGGCGGCGCCCACGGCGAACACCCGCAGGGACCGTTCCGGGCATTTCTCGGCGAAGGCGCGCACGCCATTGGCCGAGGTGAAGGCCAGCGCGGCGACCCCCGTCAGGTCGATCTGAACGTCATCCAGCACGCGCACCGCCAGCAACGGCGCGACCAGCGCCTCGTGGCCAAGCGCGCGCACCCGCTCGGCGGTGACCTCCGCGGCGGGGTGGGCCCGGGTGATCCAGATTCGTTGGCGGCGTCGCGACATACTCAACCTTTGTACCAGAAACCGGCGGGCGTCGCGCCACATGCGCCGAGGCCGCTCACCCCGAACACGTCCTCATCTTAACCCGATATTCGCCCCGCCATGAGACAGAGCAAGGCTGGGGAAGTCGCGTGAGGCGCAAAATGCGTACGGCCGGAGGAGCACCGTTCGGACTGGATCCGGCCCAGCCGGCGTTCGACCGCGCCACCCGGCTGGCGAAATTGCTGTTCAGCGCCCTCGATTCCAGCATCGTGATCGTCGACGGCGCCACCGTATGGCGCAGCCGCGGCGCTGTCGGTGATGGTAAGGGTAGCGCGACGCCCCCGCGTAACAGCCCCGTGCGCCAGGTGATGAGCACCGGCCAGTCGATGTGGATCGCGGACGCCAGCAACGACCCCGCCTATGCCGACCAGCCTAGTGTCACCAAGCTGGGCCTCAGGTTCTACGCCGCAGCGCCGGTGAAGCTGGAAGACGGCTCGACGCCGGGCGTGATCAGCGTCTTCCATACCGAACCGCGCGCCTATGACGCCGGCCTCGCCAAGGGCCTCGAGCTGCTGGCCGCGGGCGTCGCCGAGGAGTGCAATCGGGCGCGCGCCGCCGCTATCGCGGCGCGCAACGCCGAGGAGCTGGACAAGGTCCGGATCACGCTCACCGCCTTTGTGACGTCCGCCCCGGTCATGCTGGTGATGCTCGACCGCGAGTCCCGGGTGATCAAGGCGAGCCCGCGATGGCTGAACCAGCGCGGGCTGACCGAGGACCGCGCGCTGGGCGCCAACATCTTCGACCTGACGCCGCCGGGCTTCTCGCGGTTCCGGCCGATCGTCGACCGTTGCCAGGCCGGTGAAACCCTCCACGAGGACCGCATCCGCTCCGAGCGGGACGGCCAGCCGGTCTGGCACCAGATGGACTTCACCCCCTGGCTCGACAGCGATGGCGCGGTCGGCGGCGTGGTTCTTGCGGCCCACGAGGTGACGGACATCGTCGAGGCCATGGAGAAGACCAAGCGGTCCGAGGAACGCCTGCGGATCGTGGTCGAGATGGCGAAGATCCAGATTTTCGAGATCGATCACACGCGCCGCGAGATGGCGTCTGACGGGGTCACCCTGAGCAGCCGGGGGCAGCGCGACTTCCGCGAGGCTAGCGAGGGTATCTGGGACTCGGTGCATCCCCACGATCGCCCGGCCGCGCAGGCGCTCTGGGACCAGCACATCAAGGACGGCACGCCGTACAAGGCCCAGTATCGGATCATCCGTCCAGACGGCCCGCACCGCTGGGTGGAGGGGGTCAGCGAAGCCATCCGCGGACTCGACGGGACGGTGGAACGGATCATCGGCGCGGTGCGCGACATCGATCTGGAAAAACGCACGGCGCTCGACCTGGTGAAGGCCCGCGACGCCGCCGAGGCCGCCAACCGCGCCAAGTCGACGTTCCTGGCCACTATGAGCCACGAGATCCGCACGCCGCTGAACGGCGTGCTCGGCATGGCCCAGGCCATGGCCGCCGACGACCTATCGCAAGTCCAGCGTGAGCGTCTGGATGTGGTGCGCCAGTCCGGCGAGGGCCTGCTGACGATCCTTAACGACGTGCTCGACCTTTCCAAGATCGAAGCCGGCAAGCTGGAACTGGAGGAGGCCGAGTTTTCGATCGGCGACGTGGCGCGCAGCGCCTACGCGGCCTTCACCGCGCTCGCCAACGCCAAGGCGCTGCGCTTTGACCTGAAGATCGAGGAGCGCGCCGAGGGCATCTATCGCGGCGACGCCACCCGCGTGCGCCAGATCCTCTATAACCTGATCTCCAACGGCCTGAAGTTCACCCAGATCGGCGAGGTCCGCATTCTGGTGGAGGCCGAGGATCCCGGCGTGCGCCTGACCATCACCGACAGCGGCATGGGCATCCCGGCCGACCGACTGAAGGACCTGTTCCAGAAATTCGAGCAGGCTGACGCCTCGACGACCCGCCGGTTTGGCGGCACGGGCCTGGGCCTGGCCATCTGCCGGGAACTCGCCGAACTGATGGGCGGTTCGATCACCGCCCAGAGCGCCGAGGACCAGGGGTCATGCTTCATTGTCGAACTGCCGCTGGTCCGCGTCAGCGACGAGGGCAGGGCCGCCGCGGCCGACGGGCTGGCGCCCGCGCCGCGCGCCGAGGCTCCGTCCCTGCCGCTGCGGGTGCTCGCGGCCGAGGACAATGCGGTCAACCGGCTGGTGATCCGCACCCTGCTCCAACAGGCCGGCATTGACCCGGTCGTGGTCGCCGACGGGGCGGAGGCGCTTGAGGCCTGGGCGCGCGAACCCTGGGACCTGATCCTTATGGATGTGCAGATGCCGGTGATGGACGGGCCGACCGCGACCCAGGAAATCCGCCGCCGCGAGCGCGCCGAGGGCCGGCCGCGCACGCCGGTGATCGCGCTGACCGCCAACGCGATGGCCCACCAGATCGCCGACTACCGCGCCGCGGGCATGGATGCGATCGTGGCCAAGCCGATCGACGTGACCCGCCTGCTGGAAGCGATGCTGGAAGCCCTGGCGCTCTCCGCAGTGGGCGACGAAGCCGCCGCCTAGATCTCGATCGCGTCGCCCGCCTCGTCGCGGACGGCGGTTCCCAGCGACAGGCCCAGGGCCCGCGCCGAAGCCTCGGCGTCGGCCAGTTCGGTGAGGTCGGCCTCGCCCGCGTGGCGGAAGCGGACTCGGCCGTCCGGCGACAGGGCCTCGACGATCAGCTTCAGATGCGCGCCCTCGAAGCGGGCGTAGGCGCCGATGGCGGTCTTGCAGGAGCCTTCCAGCGCCATCATGGCCCCGCGCTCGGCGGCCACCGCGATGGCGGTCGGCGCGTGGCGCAGCGTCTGGACCCAGGGCAGATCGCGGTCGGCGGCGCGGGTCTCGATAGCCAGCGCGCCCTGGCCGGGAGCCGGCGGGCACTCCACCGGATCGATCAGGCTCTTCGGCAGGTGGCTGAGGCCCAGGCGCCGCAGCCCCGCATAGGCCAGCAGGATGGCGTCGGCGCCGCCGGCTTCGAGCTTGGCGATGCGAGTGTCGACATTGCCGCGCAGCATCTGGACGTCGAGATCGGGGCGCCGGTGCATCGATTGGGCCTGCCGCCTGAGGCTGGCGGTGCCGAGTACGGCGCCCTGCGGCAGGGCCTCGAGGGTTTCGGACGTCAGGCTGAGAAAGGCGTCGCGCGGATCTTCCCGCTCGGGGATCGCGGCGATGCAAAGGCCGTCAGGGAGCACCGCCGGCATGTCCTTCAGCGAATGGATGGCGCAGTCGATGCGGCCCTCCAGCAGCGCCTCCTCGATTTCCTTGGTGAAGAGGCCCTTGCCGCCCACTTCCAGCAGCCGCCGGTCCTGGATCCGGTCGCCGCTGGTGGTGATAACGATCAGCGGCGCGACGCGCTCGACCGCGGCCGCATCCTCGGGATCGGCGCCCAAGGCGGCGGCGATACGGCGTTGCATATGGCCGGCCTGGGCGAGGCTGAGCTTTGAGCCGCGGGCGCCGATGCGGACCTGCGCCTGGGGGGCGAGCGGTTGCGTGGACACGGGCGGCGGTCTACCTCGGTGGGGAACTGAAGAGCGCCTGCTACAGGAGCGGGCGCCCCACGGCAACCGGATGACCCCCAGCACCCAGACTGTCTTAGGTCTTGAGACCAGCTGCGACGAGACCGCGGCCTCGGTCGTGCGCCTGGGCTCCGACGGCGCCGTCGAGGTGCTGTCGTCGGTGGTCGGCAGCCAGATCGCGGCCCACGCGCCCTATGGCGGGGTGGTCCCGGAGATCGCCGCGCGCGCCCATGTGGAGAGCATCGACGCGATCGCGCTGCAGGCGTTGCGCGACGCGGGTCTCGGATTTGACGACCTCACCGGGGTGGCGGCCACCGCCGGACCGGGACTGGTAGGCGGGGTGATGGTGGGCCTGGCTTTCGGCAAGGCGGTGGCGCTGGCCCGCGGCCTGCCACTGGCGGCCGTGAACCATCTGGAGGGCCACGCGGTCTCCGCCAGGCTGGCGGCCGACCTGCCCTATCCTTTCCTGCTGCTGCTGGTCTCCGGCGGCCATTGCCAGCTTCTCAGCGTCAACGGCATCGGCCGGTGCCGCAGGCTGGGCACGACCATCGACGATGCGGCGGGCGAGGCTTTCGACAAGATCGCCAAGACGCTCGGCCTGCCCTACCCAGGCGGCCCGGCGCTGGAGGCGCTGGCGGAGGGCGGCGACCCCACGCGGTTCCCGCTGCCGCGCATGCTGCTGGGCCGCAAGGACTGCGACTTCTCTTTCTCCGGCCTGAAGACCGCCGCCGCGCGGATCGCTGAGGCGCTGACCACCGAGAATGAGCGCCGCGACCTGGCCGCCGCCGTCCAGGCCGCCATCGCGGCGCAGCTGTCCGAGCGCAGCGACCGCGCCATGGCCGCCTACGCCATCGATCATGAGGGCCGCGACCTGCGCTTCGTCGTGGCCGGAGGCGTCGCCGCCAACCGAGCCGTGCGCGCGAGGCTGACCGGAACCGCCAAGGCGCGCGGCTTTTCCTTCACCGCGCCGCCGCTGGCCTACTGCACCGACAACGCCGCGATGATCGCACTGGCTGGCGCCGAACGGCTGGCGCTGGGGATGTCCGATCCCCTGGATGCACCCGCAAGGCCGCGCTGGCCGTTGGACCAACAGGCGGCCTCGGCCAATCCGACCCACGTCGCCGGCCGCAAGGGAGCGAAGGCTTGACGAAGGCAGGCGTTATCGGCGGCGGAGCGTGGGGCACGGCCCTGGCCCAGGTCTGCGCGCGCGCCGGGCTGGAGACCACACTGTGGGCGCGCGAGGCGGACGTGGTCGCCAGCGTCAACGCGGGGCACGAGAACACCAGCTTCCTGCCAGGCATCGCGCTCGATCCGGGCATCCGCGCCACCGGCGACTTTGCCGACCTGGCCGCCAGCGACGTTGTCCTGGCCGTAGCGCCGGCCCAGCACCTGCGATCCACCCTGTCCGCCTTCGCCCCGCACGTCCGCCCTGGCCTGCAGATCCTGCTCTGCGCCAAGGGCGTCGAGCAGGGCTCGCTGAAGCTGATGACCGAGGTGCTGGCCGAGACGATCCCGCATGCGGCGCCCGCGGTGCTGTCCGGCCCCAGCTTCGCCGGCGAGGTGGCCCGCGGCCTGCCCACCGCCGTGACGCTCGCCTGCCCCGACGAGGACTGCGCCCGCGACCTCGCCGAGATGATCGCCACGCCGACCTTCCGGCCCTACGCCGCCACGGACATGATCGGCGCCGAGGCCGGCGGGGCGGTGAAGAACGTGCTCGCCATCGCCTGCGGCATCGTTGAGGGCCGGGGCCTGGGCCGCAGCGCCCAGGCTGCCCTGATCACCCGCGGCTTCGCGGAACTGACCCGCCTCGCCGTGGCGCTGGGCGGCGAAGCCCGCACCGTCGCGGGCCTTTGCGGGCTCGGAGACCTGGTGCTGACATGCTCCAGCCCGCAGTCACGCAACATGAGCGTCGGCCTGGCGCTCGGCCACGGCCAGACGCTGGAGGAGGCCCTGGCCGGCAAGCTCTCCGTGGCCGAGGGGGTCGCCTCCGCACCGGCGGTGCGCCAGCTCGCCGCCCGGTTTGGCGTCGATACCCCGATCTGCGAGGCCGTTGCCGCCATCCTGGCCGGCGAAGTCGACGTCGATGACGCCATCCGCGGCCTGCTCTCCCGGCCGCTTCGTGAGGAAAACTAGATGCCGCTCTACATGCTGGCCTGCTTCGACAAAGCCAAGTCCCTCGACCTGCGCATGGCGACACGCGAGGCGCACCTCGCCTGGGCCGCGGGCCAGAAGGATCGCATCCGTCGCGCCGGCCCCATGCTGACCGAAGAGGACGCCATGGCTGGTTCGCTGTTCTTCCTGGAGGCCGAGAGCGCCGCCGAAGTGCGCGCCTTCAGCGCCGCCGACCCCTACAGCAAGGCCGGGCTGTTCGACCGCATTGAGGTACAGCGCTTCCGGCCCACTCTGGGCGAGCCGCTCTGAGCCAGGGTCCCGCCGCCGCCAACCCCGCCCGCCCTCCGGCCGGGGTGCGGCTCTGCGCGCTGGCCGAGATCACCGACCCGGGCGGCAAGGGGTTCCGATTCCGCGAGGGCGGCCGGATCTTCGCGGGCTTCCTGATCCGCAAGGGCGAGCTGCTGGCAGGCTATGTGGACTCCTGTCCGCACGCCGGCTGGCCGCTCGCCACCTTCGACGACCGCTACCTGACCCGGGACGCCCGCCACATCCTGTGCACCGGCCACGGCGCGCTGTTTACCCTCGACGGCGTGGGCGCGACCAGCCCCTGCCTCGGCGAGCGTCTGACCGCCTGGCCGATCGAGTTGCGCGGGGACGAGGTTTTCACGGCATAGCTGAAGCCAGTCGCTCAGCGGGGAAGAACTCTTTCATTGGAACGTCGGCATCGGCTCGTTGGAGAATGCCGCGACGTCTTCGATCAGACCGGCGGAGGCCATGGCCACCAGTTCGCCGCCCTTTTCCGGAGTCGCCTGGCCAGGGTCGGAGCCCATGCGGCCATCGGGGTAGCGGGCTCGGAAGTCCAGCGCCTCGCGGATCGGTCCGGTGGGGGCGATCTGGGGGGCGTAGTTCGCGGCCTTGATGCTGTCCGGGTAGCCCCACTGGGTGACCGCGATCTCGGACGGCGTGGCGTGGCTGCCGTGGCCGGTGGGGAACTGGCGGTGGGCGAGGCTCAGCACGCCCTTCAGCTCCCACCAGTTCTTCTGCTTGCAGGCGAAGCCCCGGTGTTTCCCGGCATAGGTGGCCTCCGCATAGAGCTCGGAGAAGGCCGCGTCGATGGTGGCGACATTGCCGCCGTGGCCGTTGAGGAAATAGAGCTTCTCGAAGCCGTAGAGGCCGAGGCTGCGGCACCAGTCGCCGATCGCCGCCATGAAGGTCGATGGCCGAAGCGCGATGGTCCCCGGAAAGCCCAGGTGGTGCTGGGCCATGCCGATGTTGAAGGTGGGCGCGACCAGGATATCGGCGGTCTTCTGCGCCTCGTGGGCGATGATCTCGGGGCAAAGCCAGTCGGTGCCGAGCAGGCCGATGGGCCCATGTTGCTCGTTGGAGCCGATAGGAACGACCACCGTCTTCGAGCGCTTCAGGTAATCTTCGATCTCGGGCCAGGTCGACAGGTGGAGCAGCATGCGGGGGGCCTCGTTGGAGCGTCCGGTCGGCTTAGACCTGTTACTTCGTCTTCGCCACCTGCGGGACCTCGATCCTGAGGTCGGTAGCCTGCATGCCCACCAGCCGCCACACGCCGCCCCGTTTGGCGAAGGACAGCGTGCAGCTAGCCTTGCGCGGATCGCCGACGCAGACGTGGCTTTTGTCGCGGACCTTCATGATCAGCGCGATCTCGGCAGCGTTGGGCGCGTGGTTCAGCACCTGGCCGGTCCGGGCCTCGACCACCCGGAAGGCTTCCGGCGAGATCATCCGGTCGAGCGCGAATTCCGAGGGGCCGCCTTCGACGATGACACCCTTGCCGCGGGCGAGCTCGTTGAGCTGGTCGGCAAGGTCGCCGCGCAGCGCCTGGCGGTCGATGGCGGCCTCAAAAGCCTTGCGGTCGTCATTGTGGACGGCGGACAGGAAGTGCTCGATGGCCCTGGACGCATCGGCCCGCACCCCAACGTCGCAGCCGCCAAGGAGGAGCGCGAACCCTGCCAGGGCGACCATTGAGTCCTTGCGAAGCATGGCCGGACCATGCGGGCGCCCGCTTCTTCGGGCAAGCTGAGCCGATGGCCGATGTTGCGCGGACCGTCCCACTCCGCATACTCCATCCAGCGATGAGTTTCCGGGAGTAGGCGCAGTGTCCGACGGCGAGGTGTTTCCGGTCCCCGAGGCCTGGGCCAAGACTGCGCACATGGGCGCCGCAGAATATGAAGCGGCGGTGCGCCGGGTTGCGGCCGATCCCGAGGGCTACTGGACCGACGTCGGGAACCGTCTCGACTGGATCACGCCCTTCACCGAGGTGAAGGACGTGTCGTTCGACGCCAGGGATTTCCGGGTCAAGTGGTACGCCGACGGCGTCCTGAACGTCTCGGTCAACTACATCGACCGCCACCTGCCGGAGCGCGCCGACCAGACCGCGATCATCTGGGAGAGCGACGACGGCTCGATCAGCGACAGGATTACCTACGCCCAGCTCCACGCCGAAGTCTGCCGCATGGCCAATGTGCTGAAGGCGCGAGGCGTCAGAAAGGGCGACCGGGTCACCATCTACCTGCCGATGATCCCGCAGGCGGCCTACGCCATGCTGGCCTGTTCGCGGATCGGGGCGATCCATTCGGTGATCTTCGGCGGCTTTTCGCCGGACTCGATCGCCGGGCGCATCCAGGACTGCGACTCCAGGATCGTCATCACCGCTGACGAGGGCCTGCGCGGCGGCAAGCCGGTGCCGCTGAAGAAGAACGTCGACGAAGCCTTGCGGTCCTGCCCGGGCGTCACCGACGTCATCGTGGTCAAGCGCACGCGCGCCGACGTGCCGATGATCGAGGGCCGCGACGCCTTCTATTCCGACCTGAAGGCGACCGTCGCCGACCAGTGCGACCCGGAGCCGATGAACGCCGAGGATCCGTTGTTTATCCTCTACACCTCCGGCTCGACCGGTAAGCCGAAGGGTGTCCTGCATACGACAGGTGGGTATCTGACCTGGGCGGCGCATACCCACGAGCTGGTGTTCGACTACCGGCCGGGCGAGGTCTTCTGGTGCACCGCCGACATCGGCTGGGTTACCGGCCATAGCTATGTCGTCTATGGCCCGCTGGCCAACGCGGCCACCACGGTGATGTTCGAGGGCGTGCCCAACTATCCCTCTTCGTCGCGGTTCTGGGAGGTCTGCGACAAGCACAAGGTCGAGATCTTCTACACCGCGCCCACCGCCATCCGCGCGCTGATGCGCGAGGGCGACGCGCCGGTGCAGCGGACCTCGCGCTCGACCATCCGTCTGCTGGGCACGGTGGGCGAGCCGATCAACCCCGAAGCCTGGCTGTGGTACCACCGGGTGGTGGGCGAGGCGCGTTGCCCGATCGTCGATACATGGTGGCAGACCGAGACCGGCGCCTGCCTGATGAGTCCGCTGCCCGGCGCGACACCCCTGAAGCCGGGGTCGTGCGCCAAGCCGCTGCCGGGCGTGATGCCGCAGTTGGTGGACGCCGAGGGCCTGGTGCTGGACGGCGCGATCAGCGGCAACCTATGCCTGACCGACAGCTGGCCCGGGATGATGCGCACGGTCTATGGCGACCACGAGCGGTTCATCACCACCTACTTCACCACCTATCCCGGCAAGTACTTCACCGGCGATGGCGCCCGGCGCGACGAGGACGGTTACTACTGGATCACCGGCCGGGTGGACGACGTGATCAACGTCTCCGGCCACCGCCTGGGGACTGCCGAGATCGAGAGCGCGCTGGTGGGCCACGCCGCCGTGGCCGAGGCCGCGGTGGTCGGCTATCCGCACGAGATCAAGGGCCAGGGCATCTACTGCTACGTGACGCTCAAGGCCGAGGTGGAGATGACCCCCGCGCTGGAGCCGGAACTGCGCAACTGGGTCCGGCGCGAGATCGGACCCTTCGCTTCCCCCGACGTGATCCAGTTTGCGCCGGGGCTGCCCAAGACCCGCTCCGGCAAGATCATGCGCCGGATCCTGCGCAAGGTCGCCGAGGGCGACATCGCCAATCTGGGCGACACCTCCACCCTGGCCGACCCCAGCGTGGTCGACGACCTGGTGCGCAACCGCGCTGACGACTGGGCGCCCGACGTGATCGGCGTAGGCGCGGCGAAGATTGACGCCGACGAGGTCGAGCGGGTGTTGGAGAGCAACGAAGGCGTGCTCGAAGCGGCCGTCGTGGGCGCAAACGGCGCCGTCTACGCCTTCGTGGTGCTGACGCCCGAGACGCGGGCCACCGACATTCTGGAGGCCGAGTTGAAGGGCCTGGTCCGCCGTGAGGTCGGCGTCGCCGCAGCCCCCGCCGCCGTGCGGTTCCTGCCCGCCCTGCCGCGCAGCAAGGAGGGCCGCGTGGTGCGGCGGATCCTGCGGAAGGCCGCAGCGGGAGACACCGACCTGGGCGACCCGGCGCATCTGGCCGACCCCACGGTGATCGACCACCTGCTGAAGCCTGCGACCAGCTAGGCGCGGGCGCGTCAGGCCCGCGCGGTGCGCGCTCTTCTCCTCATGACCGCCCTCGCCGTGGCGGGTCCGGCGCACGCCTTCGACCTGCCACCGCGCGCCGAGGCGGTGCTGGCGCGGGGGCGACCGTGGGTGGAGGTGCGGCACGACGAGGACGGCCACTCCGGCCAGGTGCGCGCGGCCGTCGACATCGCGGCCAGCAAGGAGCGGATCTGGAGCCTGATGCTCGATTGCGACGCGGCGCTCCGGATGGTGACCAACCTGAAGAGCTGCCGGGTGGTCGAACGCGACCCGCTGGGCCGCTTCGACGTCCGAGAACAGGTCAGCGGCGCACCGTTCCTGCCGCCGGTGCGCAACGTCTACCGCTCGGACTATGACCGGCCCAACCGCATCCGGTTCCGGCGGACCGGCGGCGACATGACCATCTTTGACGGCGAATGGCGGTTGATCCCGCACCTCGACGGCGTACGGGTGACCTATGAGGCGCGCGCCTCCGCACCTTTCTCGGTGCCCGGCTGGCTGGCGCGCGCGACCCTGCGCTACGAAGTCCCCGCGGCGCTGATGGCGCTGAAGCGCGAGGCGCAGGGAACCCCGTGAGCGACCTTCCCGGCACCCTGCGTGGCGCCCTTGAACAGATGCTGGAAGGCGTCCCCCGCAAGGGACTGACCGAGCGCGCGCGGGCGACCTCGGAGGCCTATCGCGCGGGTCGGCCATCGTCTGGCGTGATCCGCGAGGCCGACGACGCCCTGGCCTATGCGATCACCCGGCTGCCCGCCACCTACGCGGCCTGCGCGGCGATGTTCGGCGAGGCCGCGCGGATGGCGCCGCGCTTCCGGCCGATGAGCCTGCTCGACGCCGGCGCAGGCACGGGCGCGGCGAGTTGGGCGGCGCTGGAGACCTGGCCGGGGGTCGGAGCGGTCACCTGGCTCGACGCCAGCCCGACGTTCCTGACGCTCGCCGCCCGGCTGGCCGCGGATGGTCCGGCGGCGCTGAGGGCGGCGACGACGCAACGCGCCGACCTGACCTCAGCCGGGGAGGGTTGGCCGAAGGCGGAGCTGGTCGCCGCGAGCTATGCGCTCGCCGAAATCGCGCCCGAGCGGCAGGCCGGCGTGGTGCAGGCCCTGTGGGACGCCTGCGAGGGCGTGCTGGCGCTGGTGGAACCCGGCACGCCAGCCGGCTTCGCCCGCATCCTGGCGGCGAGGACCGCGCTGATCGCGGCGGGCGCCACTGTTCTGGCGCCCTGCCCGCACCACGACGCGTGCCCACTGGTCGGCTCCGACTGGTGCCATTTCTCGGTCCGGCTCTCACGCAGCCGCGACCACCGCCTGGCCAAGGGCGCGGACGCCCCCTTCGAGGACGAGCGGTACGCCTATCTGGTGGTCGCCCGGCCGCAGGTCGCCGCAATAGCCCGCAACCCGCGCATTCTCGCCCCACCCCGCACCAGCAAGCCCGGCATCGACTTGAAGCTCTGCGGACCGGCGGGGGTGAAACTGCGCTTCATCGGTCGGCGGGAGAAGGTCCTTTATGCCGTAGCCCGGCGGTTGGGCTGGGGGGATGTGTTCGACGGCTAGGGCGGTCTAGGGTGGACGCTGTATTTTCATCACCACCCCATTTCCGGAGCCCTTCATGCCCACCAGCCGCGAGATCCACCTCGTCCAGCGTCCCACCGGCGCCCCAACCCCTGACGACTTCGCGATGATCGAGCGGGCCGTGCCGGACGCGGCCGATGGCGAGGTGATGGTGGAGAACCTGCTGATGTCGGTGGACCCGGCCATGCGGCCGCGGCTGACTGCCGGCCAGGCGTTGAACGAGACCATGATGGGCGGGGCCCTTGGCCGCGTCGTGCAGTCAAAGCACATCGACTACGCCGTGGGCGACATGGTCTCCAACCGGATGGGCTTCCGGGAGTTCTTCACCTCCGACGGCAAGGGCCTAACCAAGGTCGCGCCCGAGCCGGACCTGCCGCTGACGGTCTATATGCACGCGCTGGGCGGGACCGGGTTCACGGCCTATGGCGGCCTTCTGCATATCGGAGCGCTGAAGGACGGCGAGCAGGTGTTCGTCTCCACGGCCGGTGGGGCGGTGGGCTCGGTCGCAGCCCAGATCGCCAGGATCAGGGGCTGCTACGTGGTCGGTTCCACGGGGTCCGACGACAAGGCGAAATGGCTGAAGGACGAGGCGGGCCTCGATGTGGTGATCAACTACAAGACCCAGCCCATCCGCAAGGCTCTGGAAGACGCCACGCCGCGCGGCATCGACGTCTATTTCGACAATGTCGGCGGCGACCATCTCGAGGCGGCGCTCCGCCGGATGAACACGCTCGGCCGGGTGCCCGTCTGCGGGGCGATCTCCGGCTACAACTCCGGCCACTCCAACGTCTCGAACCTGTCGAACATCATCTATTCGCGGGTGATGCTGCGGGGCTTCGTGGCGCCCGACTTCATGCATCTTTACGGCGACTTCCAGCGCGACATGCGCGGCTGGCTGCGCGACGGGCAGGTGAAATACCAGGAGACGGTGATGGACGGGATCGCCGCCGCGCCGGCCGCCCTCATCGGCCTGATGGCCGGCGAGAATTCGGGCAAGATGCTGGTCAGGCTGGCGAGCTGAGCTTCGACATGTCTTCGGGGTCGCCATCGTTGGCGGCGTTCTGCTCGCGCAGCTGGCGGCCCCGTTCCAGGCGGACCTTCATGTCGGCCTGCATGTAGGGCGCCAGGAAGTCAATCAGGGCGCGGACGCGGGGCGTATCCTTCAGCTCCCGGCGGGTCAGGATGAAGGCTGTCACCTTGGCTGAGGGGATGACCTCGGTGCAGCGCACGAACCGGGTGTCAGCGTCGGCCACCACGCAGGGGAGCGGGGCGATGCCAAGCCCCGCGCGAACCGCATGCACCAGGTTCGACATCGAATTTGAGCGGCTGACGGGCGGCTTTCCGCTCGCCTGCTCGAACATCCAGACCATCGCCGGGATCACGTCGAGACCCGCGTCGCCGCCGATCAGGTCGTGGTTCGCCAGGTCTGCCACGCTGGCCGGCACGCCCATGCGCTCGGCGTAGTCGCGGTCGCAGTAGAGCGCGAACTCGTAGTCGGTGATCTTGCGGGCGATCAGGTCGGAATTGGGCAGTATCTGCACCGCACGCACCGCCAGATCTGCCTCGCCGGCTTCGATGTCCAGCGCCTGGTCGGTGACCATCAGGTCCACCTGCACCTCGGGATGCAGCTTTCGGAACTCGCCGATCGCCGGCGTCACCGCCATGTTGGCCAGGATTTCGATACAGGTCAGGCGGATGGAGCCGGTAAGGCCGCGTTGATGGGCCTTGGCCCGGCTGTCGAAGTTGAGCGCCGCGCGCTCGACCTTCTCGCCCTCGGCCAGCAGGTCGCGGCCGGCCTCGGTGAGGCGGCTGCCAGACTGGCCGCGCTCGAAGAGCTTCAGCGACAGCGCGGCTTCCAGGCCCTCGATGCGGCGGGCCACGGTGGTCTGGTTGACGGCCAGCGCCTTGGCGGCGGCCAGCGTCGATCCCCCGCGGGCGACAGCCAGGAAAGCCTTCAGGTCATTCCAGTCGAACATGGCCGCATTCTGTGGTCGCGCAGAACCATCCTGCAAGGGTGCTGAAGCATCATGACAAGGCCGTAAGCTTTCAGGGCGCGCGGGGGATGCTAAGGATTTCTCCTCAGTTCAACGGGACCTCCTCATGATCCGCACTGCCCGCGCCGCCGGCCTCGCCGCCTTCCTCACCACGACCGCACTGTCCGGAGCCGCGGTCGCCAGGCCGGCGCCCGCCGCGACGACCGTACCGCCTATCATGTACCAGCAGCGGACCCTTGCCAACGGCCTGCGGGTCTACACCTCGCTTGACGGCACAACGCCCAACGTCACGGTGCAGGTCTGGTATGGCGTGGGATCGAAGGACGATCCGCAAGGGCGCTCCGGCTTCGCTCACCTCTTCGAACACATGATGTTCAAGGCGACGAAGGACTTCCCCGCCGAGAGCATCGACCGCTTCACCGAGGACGTGGGCGGGATGAACAACGCCTCCACCTACGACGACTTCACCAACTACTACGAAGTCGTGCCGGCCAATCACCTGGAGCGGCTCATCTGGGTGGAGTCCGAGCGGATGGGCGCGCTGGTCATCGACGACGCCAACTTCAAGTCCGAACGCGACGTCGTGAAGGAGGAGTTGCGCCAACGGGTGCTGGCCTCGCCCTATGGCCGGCTCTTCAACCTCTATGTGCCGCAGGCCAGCTACACGACCCACCCCTACAAGCGCCCGGGGATCGGCTCGATCGAGGAGCTGGACGCCGCGACCATCGACGACGTGCGGGCATTCCACCACGCTTACTATCGCCCCGATAACGCCGCCCTGATCGTGGTCGGCAACTACGACGAGGCCCAGCTCAACGCCTGGATCGACAAGTACATGGGTGGGCTGAAGAAGCCGGACCAGCCGATCACCCGCGTGACCACCGTGGAGCCGCCGCGCAAAGCCGCGGGGGTCTTCGAGGGCTATGGCCCGAACGTGCCCCTGCCGGCGCTGGCGATCACCTGGCTTGGACCCAGGGCCTCGGACCCCGACGCGCCGGCGCTGAAGGTGCTGGACGCGATCCTCTCGGGCGGCAAGTCGTCCAGGCTCTACAACAGCCTCGTCTATGACAAGCAAGTGGCCGCCGAGATCTTCTCGAACGCCGACCTGCCCCAGCAGCCCGGCAACTTCATGGTCGGCGCGATCCTGGCCAGCGGCCACACAATCGCCCAGGGCGAGACCGCCCTGCTGGGCGAGGTGAAGCGGCTGCGCGACGCGCCGCCCACCGCAGCCGAACTGAGGGAGGCCAAGAACGAGCTGGTGACCGGCAAGCTCCGCGAGCGCGAGACCATCGACGGACGCGGCTTTGCTCTGGGCTATGCGCTGCGCATCGACGGCGATGCGGCCAAGGCCAACACTGAACTCGCCGACCTGCAGAGGGTCACCGCCGCCGACGTGCAGCGGGTGGCGGTCAAGTACCTCGACCCCGACAGGCGCATGACCATCCGCTATCGCCCCGAGAGCGAGCGGCCGAAGGGCGCGGTCGCCGCTGTCGCCCCGCCGCCGCCGGTCACCGCCGCCAAGTACGATGGGCCCGTCTTCACCCTGGCCGCCGAAAGCCAGCGGGTCGCCCCGCCGCCGATCGCAAAGCCGGTCGCTCCAGTGTTGCCGAAGCCGGCCGAGAAGACCCTAGCCAACGGCCTTCGGGTGATTGTCGCGCGGTCCTCCAGCCTGCCGCTGGTGACCGCCGACCTGACCGTGAAGGCCGGCGCCTGGACCGATCCCACCGGACTGTCCGGCGCGGCCGGCATGGCCGCCGACATGCTGAGCGAGGGCACCACGACCCGCTCGGCGCAGCAGATCGCCAGCCAGGCCGAGGCGCTAGGCGCGACGCTCAGCTCGGGCGCTAGCCTCGAAGCGGCCTCGGTGACCCTGAACGTCATGCCCGACAAACTGGCTGCTGGCATGGCGATCATGGCCGACGTGGCCCGCAACCCGGCCTTCAAGGCCGAGGAGCTTGAGCGCCAGCGGTCCCAGGCGCTCGACGGCCTCCAGGTTGCCATGCAGGCTCCCGGGCAGGTGGCCAGCATGGCCGCCGCGCCCGTGGTGTTTGCGGGCACCAGCTGGGGCCACGTGGCTACCGGCACGGCAGCCTCGCTGGCGCGGATTAAGCCGGCAGACCTTGCGGCGATACACCGAGCCTGGTTCCGGCCGGACAACGCCATACTGGTGCTGACAGGCGACATCGCCGCCGAACGCGGCTTTGCGCTGGCAGAAAAGGCGTTTGGCGGCTGGGCGAGGCCCGCGACGCCGCTGGCGAGGGCCCCTGCGGTGACGCCGCGGACACAGGCCCGCGCCATCGCCATCGATGTCCCGGGCGCCGGTCAGGCCGCGGTCACCATCGCCAAGGCCGCCATCCCGCGCAGCGATCCCGACTACTATCCGGGTATGGTCGCCAACACCGTGCTGGGCGGCGGCTATTCGGCGCGGCTGAACGCTGAGATCCGGGTCAAGCGCGGCCTCTCGTACGGCGCGTCGTCCCGGCTGTCGGCCAACGGCCCGATCGGCTCGTTCCGCGCCGCGGCCCAGACCAAAAACGAGTCCGCCGCCGAGGTGCTGGACCTGATGATCACCGAGATGAGGGGCCTGGCCGCCACGCCCGCAGGGCCTGAGGAGCTGAAGGCCCGCAAGTCGGTGCTGGTGGGCAGCTATGGCCGCAACCTCGCGACCACGGGAGGCCTGGCCGATATTCTGGGCGATCTGGCGCTCTATGGCGTGACGCTGGACGAGATCACCCGCTACACGGCCAGGGTCGAGGCGGTGGATGCCGAACAGGTGCAGGCCTTCGCCGTGCGCATGATGAACCCGGACAGCGCCAGCGTGATCATCGCCGGCGACGCAAAGACCTTCGGCGGGGCGCTGAAGGCCAGACGGCCCGACCTGGAGGTCATTGCGGCAAGCGACCTCGACCTGGATTCGCCGACGCTGCGGAAGGCGCCGAAGTAACCGGGCCTAGGCGCCGAAAATCCAGCCCGGCGTCAGGGTCGAGAGCTGCACGCCGACCAGGATCATCTGGTTGCCGCCGCCCATGTCAATGACGGTATCAGCGCCCACCTGGGCCAGGCTGAACGTGGTCCCGGGATCGAGCTGGACCCGGTCGCCCTGGGCCAGGCTGAAGTCGATCACCCGGTCGATCCCCGCGTCCTGCGAACCGTGGAACAGGTCTGCGCCGGCGCCGCCCGAAATGGTGTCGTTCCCCCTGTCGCCGGAGACGAAATCGTCCCCCGCGCCGCCGGACACGCTGTCGTCGCCCTGGCCGCCGCGGACCTGGTCATCGCCGTCGCCGCCGTCGCAGGTGTCGTTGCCGAGGTTGCCCCAGACGATATCCTGGCCGCCATCGCCGAACAGCAGGTCGTTGTCCTTGCCGCCGACAACGTAGTCGTCGCCCGCACCGCCCGAGACGGTGTCATTGCCAATGTTGCCGTTGATATCGTCGAACTGGCCGCCGCCCACGATGCTGTCGTTACCGTCATCGCCGCGCAGGTAGTTCTGGCCGGAGCCCCCGTCGATGGTGTCGGCGCCCGAGCCGCCGGATACGGTGTCGGCGCCCGCGCCGGCCTGCAGGTTGTTGGCGAGCGCATTGCCGGTGATGCTGTCGGAGCCCGAACCCGATTTCACGTTCTCGATGTCGGTGTTCTTCGCCACCGCGACATTGCCCACCAGGCCGCCGACGCTGGAGAAGAAGCCCTGGCGGATGTCGATGGTCTGGTTGTTGGCATAGCCGGAAAAGTCGAAGGTGTCGTTGCCCCCAGCGTCCCAAACCGCGAACACCAGCTTGGCGGCGCTGGAGGTGGTGATGAACCAGGGCCGGTCGGCGTTGGAATTGAAGCCGTAGACGGTGTCGCCGGTGCGCGTGGACATGTTCGCGCCGTACTCAAGCTGGACGGCGGCGATGTCGTCGATCAGCGGGGCGGCGGAGTAGATCACCCCGAAATTGCCGCCGGTGGCGAACTCGTTGAAGTAGCTCATCACGGTGTACTGGCGACTGTCTTCGTAATAGCTGGCGTCCGCCGAATAGGTGACCGAGACTCCGTCTCCGGCGTCATACGCGGAAGGGTGGGCCAGGCCGATGGCGTGCCCCAACTCGTGGATCAGCACCTGGCCGCCATAGTTCCCAACTGTAGGGCTCTGGTTGTAGCCGAAGGTCGAATTGACCCAGATGTCACCGGCCGTCGAGAACGGGGCGGTCGAGCCGGGGAACATCGCGAAGGCCGAGGCGCCCGAGACGCCGGTTGAATAGTTGCTGAACAGAACGGTCGCGGAATCGGAGTAGGCGCCCTCCCCGCTCAGGCCGGCGCCGACGCGCACGAAGTTGATGTTGGCTGCGTCGCCCCACCCCTGGATGGCCAGCTCGGCCTGGGCGATCTGGCTGGAGTTGAACCGGGAGAAGCCGCCCGAGTCGGTGGGCATCGAGCCGGGCTCGTTCGCCCGGAAGGCGTAGGTGAGCGTGAAGCCGACGCCGAGGGCGCTGGACCAGCCCGGTTCACCGCGCACGATCTGGCTCGCCGCCTGGTCGATGGTGAAGCTGGGTTTGCCGTTGTCGGCGGTGCCCGTACGGGAATCGGCGTTCAGGAACGACTGGATCGCGCCCGGATCGGTTTCCAGCGGGGAAACCCTGGCGGCCGATTCCACGGGAAACGGATCGAAACCGGCCAGGCCCACCACCCAGGGCGCGACATGGACCTCGCCGGCGTCGAGCGACAGTTCTGGGGAAATTTCGGATGGCATCAACAGAACTCTACCATGGCCATCCCCTTCAATTCTTTCTGGGAATGGTGAACGAGCGACAATCTTGGGGCCTATGCGACGGATACGCGCACAGGTAAGACACGGATGTCGACGGCGGATGTCTTCCGCTGGGCCCCACCCCCGATGCGGGTAAAGTTAGCCACGACTACCCAGGCGCGGACAAGCGGAGACTTCTCAGGGGCGAGTGCGACTTGCGGGACGGGACCGAAGCAGGCGAAAGCTTGGGCATGGTATTCGGGGGATCCATGCGATTGGGCAGGGCCGCATTGCCCGCAACCGTACTGGCGCTGATCGCTGGTCTGGCCGGCGCCCAGACACCACAGACTCCCGCCTTCCCCGTCACAACGGACCGTCAGGACCTCGTGGGCTGGCTGCGCCGCGAGACCGACATCACCCCTGCCCAGGTCGTGGCGGTGAGTCCCTCGGCGGTGACCGCCGTGCTGGGCGCCATCGATACCGCCAGCCCCCGGGGCATGCGTATGGCGTTGCGGGCCGAGGCCATCGACGCCGAGGTCAGCGCGCGAGAAGGCATGCTTTCCTGGCACATGGTGGTCGAGGCCGATTGCGAGGGCCACAGGCTGCGACTTGGCGAGACCACCGGCTATGTCGGGCGCAACCTGCTGGGCGAGGGCCGCAGAATCCGCCCCGGGTCGGAGACCTGGACCGCGCCGCCGGCGGGCGCGCAGCTGGAGAGCGTCTGGCGCGCGGCCTGCGAGCCTGATTTCCAGCGACCGCTGGTCACCACTCGCGCCCTCTCGGCGCCTCGCGCCGCGTCGCCGTCGCTGCAGCTGCGGCCCATGCTGATCCAGGACCTGCGCACGCCCGTCACTAGGTCAGCGTCCAAGCCTGACCCGGTCGTCGCGCCCAGCCCAGCGTCCGCGCCCCCGATCGTGCGGATGACGGCCGTGGTGACCCCGCCCGACCCGCCGCGCGCAGGCGCCACGGTACAGCTGGGGGCCATGGCCACGCGCGGGGCGGCCGAGGCCATGCTGGCTGGCCTGAGGACGAACCTCGTTGGCGCGATGCACGGGCTCTCGACCCGGGTCTCGCCCGCCGGCGTCGGCGGCCGGACGGTCTATCGCGCGCTGGTCACCGGGTTTGCCCGCAGCGTCGACGCCCAGCAGTTCTGCGCCGGATTGAAGACCGACGGCGTCGCCTGTTTCGTCCGTTAGTGCGCTTTCCGCCGAAGTGGCCGGCGGTTCGGCGGCAGAAAGCGCGACAAAGCAAATGTCAGTCGAGTGGGACGCGGCCGAGGATCTGCAGGCCGTAGCCGCCGGAGCCCGGCAGCACCGTTTTGGACGATGACAGGAGCAGCATGTCGCGCACGCCGAGGTCGATGAGGATCTGGGCCCCGACGCCATAGTCGCGCAGCACATTGGCGGTCTGGCTCAATTCCGGCTGGCCATAACGTTCGGAGAGCCAGGCCGGGTTGCTGTCGCGGATGAACACTGCAACGCCTGCGCCGTCGTGGTCGGCGATGGCCTGCAGGGCCTTGGGCACATAGTCGCGGCGGGCCTCCACATGGCCCAGCATGTCGGCGGCCATGTCAACGCGGTGCATTCGCACCAGGGTCGGCTTCTCGGCGTCGATTTTGCCCTTCGTCAGCACAACGTGCTCGGTGCCGTCGATCACATTGCGGTAGATCACCATCCGGAAGCGGCCGCCGTAGGCGCTGTCGAACGGCGTCTCGAGCACGCGCTCCACCTGGCGCTCGGTCCGGCGGCGATAGGCGATCAGGTCGGCGATGGCGCCGATCTTTAGGCCGTGCAGCTGGGCGAAGGCCACCAGATCCGGAAGCCGGGCCATCGAGCCGTCGTCCTTCATGATCTCGCAGATCACTCCGGCGGCGTTGAGCCCGGCCAGGCGTGAGATGTCCACGGCGGCCTCGGTGTGGCCGGCGCGGACCAGCACGCCGCCGTCGCGGGCGACCAGCGGGAAGACGTGGCCCGGCGAGACGATGTCGTCGACGCCCTTGGACGGGTCGACAGCGACGGCAATGGTGTGGGCGCGGTCATGGGCGGAGATGCCCGTGGTGACACCCTCGCGGGCCTCGATGGACACGGTGAAGGCTGTGCCGTGGCCGGACTGGTTGTCGCTGGCCATGGGCGGCAGGCGCAGTTGGCGCGCGCGCTCAGCGGTGATGGACAGGCAGATCAGGCCGCGGGCGTGCTTGGCCATGAAATTGATCTGTTCCGGCGTTGCGAACTGCGCCGGGATGATCACGTCGCCCTCGTTCTCACGGTCCTCGGCGTCGACCAGAATGTAGGGCCGCCCGTTGCGGGCGTCCTCGATGATGTCCTCGATGGGCGAGAGGGCCGAGGTGGTGAATTCGGCCCCCGGCGGCGGCAAGCCGCCCATAAGGCGAGGCGGCGGCGTGTCGCCGACGAGGTAGGGACGCTTCATTGGCTCGCTCTCATTCTGGCGAATTCCATGACCTGCTCGGCGACGGTGGCGATCTGCCAGGTGTCCTTTGGATCCCGGCAGTCGCCCGTTTCGCTGAACAAGTTCTTCGCGTTCAGGGCCGCGCCGAACGGCGTCGGCCAGCCCCGCATGGCATGTATGATGGCGCGCACTGCCATCAAGGTCGTGCCGCCCGCCTGGGCGCCGTCAGCCGTGATGATGATCCCCACGGGCTTGCCCTGGAAATAGGGCGCGGGGTCATCGCGGGTGAGTTCCAGCGTATCGAGGGCGTTCTTCATCACTCCGGAAAGCGAGCCGTGATACCCCGGCGAGGCCAGGATAATCCCGTCGGCCTGCCGCACCGCGTCGGACAGCTCGGTCTGCTCGGGGCTCGGACCATCGGGACCCGGGTTGAAGTGTGGCAGCCGCTCCAGGAATTCGCCGCCGAACAGGCGCGTCGTCGCGCCCGAGGCCTCGGCCGCACGCAGCGCCAGCCCGAGCGCCCGCTCGGTGGAGGAGTTCGGGCGCGGCGTGCCGCCGACACCGATGATCAGGGGTCCGCTCATGCCTGTGCTGTTTCCGGTGCGAACACCTTCTTGAGTTCTGTCTTCAGGATCTTGCCGTTGGCGTTGCGCGGAAGGGTCTCGGGCCAGAAAACCACTTTCACCGGGACCTTGAATCCGGCCAGGCGCTGGCGGACGAAGGCCCGCAACTCGGATTCCGTGGCCGTGCCGCCGGGCTTCAGGTGGACCACAGCGCCGGCCTCCTCGCCGAGGGTCTTGTGCGGGATGCCGACGATGGCGGCGTCCATCACGTCGGGGTGGTCGTAGAGCACGTTCTCCACCTCAACGCAGTAGATGTTCTCGCCGCCGCGGATCAGCATGTCCTTGGCCCGGTCGATGATGAACAGGAACCCTTCCTCGTCGATCCGCGCAAGGTCGCCGGTGCGCAGCCAGCCGTCGACGAAGGTCTCGGCGGTGGCCTCAGGCTTGTTCCAGTAGCCCTTCACCACCTGTGGGCCCTTGACCCAGAGCTCACCGACCGCGCCTTGCGGCAACACCGTCTTTCCGTCGGAGGGGTCGCGGATTTCCATCTCGCCCACCGGCGCGGCGGGGCCGGCGCTGTCGGGGCGGTTCTCGTAGTCGCGGCCCAGGTGGGAGGTGAATGTGGCCGTGGTCTCGGTCATGCCCCAGCCATTTCCGGGTTGGGAGCCCGGGAAGGTCTCGCCGATCCTGCGCACCAGCTCCGGCGCCGAGGGCGCTCCGCCATAGGTGACCGCGACCAGGGAGGACAGGTCGTATTTATCGCGGGCCGGATGCTCGATCAATTGCCAGGCGATGGTCGGCACACCCCCGGTGGAGGAGACCTTTTCCCGCTCGATCAAGCGCATGGCCGGCTCGGTGTCCCAGCGGCGCATCAGCACGATCTTGCCGCCAGCGTTCATCGTGGGGCCCAGCGTCGCCGACAGGCCTGTGGCGTGGAACAGCGGCACCACCAGCAGGGTCACGCGCTGGGGCAGCTTGTGCGGATCGCTCTCAGGGAGGGGCTGGCCTGCGCGGAGAAAATTGCGCACCGCCGAGATGCCGCCGGCGCCGACGTTCGAGGTCATGTTGCGGTGGGTGCCGAGCGCGCCCTTGGGCTTACCGGTGGTGCCGGAGGTGTAGAGGATGGTGGCGTCGTCCTCGGGGGCCAGGTCCACGTCCGGCGCCGCTAGCTCGGGCAGGGCCTTCCAGCTGTTGGTCTGGCCGATGATGTCTTCCAGCTGGGCGACCTTCGGGTGCGCCGCCGCCTCGGACAGGCGCGAGACATAGACCCGCTTCAGGTTCAGCAGGGTGTCGAGGTATTCAGCGATCCGGCCCAGACGCTCGTCATCGACGATGGCGACCTTGGCGCCTGAATCGGCCAGACCGTATTCCAGTTCGCCGCCCGTCCACCAGGCATTCAGCGGGGTGACGATGGCGCCGACCAGGATGCCCGCGAAGAAGGCCACCGGCCATTCCGGTAGGTTGCGCATGATCACCGCGACCCGGTCGCCTTTGCGGACGCCGTCGGCCTGCAGCCGGTGGGCGAGGGTCAGCGCGGCGCGGGCGAAAGCGTCATAGGTCGCGCGCTCGTCTTCGTAGACCAGGAACTCGCGGTCCGGAAACGTGCGGCCGGTCTCGAAGACATGGCGAAGGGTCGGCGGCGCGTTCTTCCAGGCGCGGGTGGAAACGCCGCGGATCGGGAGGGTCTCGATCTCGAAGCGCTCCCCGGCGGCGGTCAGCCGCGCATGAGCCTCGGCGACGGACATGACGGGCCAGACTGGGGCGTCGGACATCGGGAAAAATCTCGAACTCAACACAGGGTCGAACGAAAGGCGCGGCGCCCGCGAGAGCGCCGCGGCCAGATAAGGCCTCCTGCCCGCCTACGGGAAGGGTTTCGTGGCGTAACCTCTACGCCGGCGCCTTCTCGCGACGCGCGGCATAGGCGTCCTTCAGTTCGCCAAGCTCCTTGGAATAGCGTTCCTCGGCGGCCTCTTTCAGCTTGGGGATGTGGTAGGCTGGGAATAGGTCGTTGTCTGGGCGGTAGTCCTTCAGGACCTGCTTGGCGACCGTTACCTTGTGGACCTCGGTGGGGCCGTCGGCGATGCCCATGACCAGCGAGCTCGTCACCATGTGCATGAACGGCATCTCGTTGGAGACGCCCAGTGCGCCGTGCAGGTGGGCGGCCTTAGTGGCGATGTCGTTGTAGATTTTCGGCATCATCACCTTGATGGCGGCGATGTCCTTGCGGACCAGCTGGTAGTCCTTGTGCTTGTCGATCAGCCAGGCGGTGCGCAGCACCATCAAGCGAAAGCTCTCCAGCGCGATCCAGCTGTCGGCAATGTCGGCCTGGACCATCTGCAGGTCGGCGAGCTTGCCGTCGCGAGTAGTGCGGCTGACGGCGCGCTGGCACATCAGGTCCAGCGCATGCCGGCAGGCGCCGACCGTGCGCATGGCGTGGTGCACGCGCCCGCCCCCAAGGCGCACCTGGGCGATGACGAAGGCCGCGCCGCGCTCGCCGAGCAGGGCGTCATAGGGCAGGCGCACATCGGTGTAGCGGACGTAGCCTTCCGTGCCGCCGCCGATTTCGCCGCCGCCGCCGACCGCCACGTTGCGGATGATCTCGACCCCGGGCGTGTCGGTGGGCACCAGGAAGATCGAGGTCCGGCGGTAGGGGTCCTTGGCGTCCGGATCGGTGACCGCATAGAGCACCAGCACGGTCGAGTACCGCGCGTTTGTGGAGAACCACTTCTCGCCGTTGATCACCCACTCGTCGCCGTCAAGCACGGCGCGGGTCTTGAAGGTGAGCGGGTCGGAGCCGCCGGTGGGTTCCGACATCGAGAAGGCCGAACGGATCTCGCCGTTCAGCAGCGGCCAGAGATACTTTTCCTTCTGCGCGTCAGTGCCGTAGTGGGCGATGATCTCGGCGTTGCCGCTATCAGGCGCCTGGCAGCCGAAGATGGTGGGCGCCAGCCCGTTGCGGCCCAGCTTCTCGTTCATCAGGCCGAGCTTCACCTGGCCATATCCCTGGCCGCCCAGTTCGGGACCGAGGTGGCAGGCCCACAGCTTCTGGGCCTTCACCTTCTCCTGCAGGGGCTTGAGGAATTTCTCGCGGCCCAGCGGCCCGCGGACGGCCATGCCGAGGTGAGACAGCGGCTCGACCTCATCGCGCATGAACTCCTCGATCCAGTCGAGCTTCTTCTGGAACTCCGGGTCAGTCTCAAAATCCCAAGCCATGCCGTTCTCCCATCCGCTTGTTGTTTTCGAAGGTGCGGTACGTTTTTAGCCTGATCGCATTATCAAACGCCTGTTCGGGTTGCGCAACGGCGCTTGTGATTCCGCGCGGTCGGCTGCACCAATTGGGCATGAAACATCGTCTGGTACTCGCCCTTCTGACGCTGGCCGCCGTCGCGCTGGCCGCGCCCGCCGCGGCCCTGCCGCCCGCCCCGCCGGCCGCGCTCGAACGGCTGCTCGGCCAGTACGGGACGAGCGAGAGCGTTCTCACCGTCTACGAGTCGGAAGGGCGGCTCTTCGTGGACGGCCATGGCCTGCAGCAGACGCCGCTCGTCCGCGCGCGGCATGGCCGTTACCGCGCCGGCCTGTCGGCGGTCGCCTTCGAGCGCGATGGACCGGAGACCACCATCATCCTCAATCGCAAGGAACGCCTGCCGCGCCACGACTTCGGCGCCGAGGTGGTCGCGGCGATCCAGGCCAAGGTGAGGGCCGACTCCGCCAGTGTGCGCGCCGAGGCGCTGGCTGCCTCGCCGCCGGTGGAGACCGGCAAGCGGCTCGCCGAGCTCGTGGACCTCACCACCGTCGATCCGCGGATCAGGCTCGATATCCGCTATGCGACCTCGAACAACTTCATGGGCTTTCCGCTATACGAGCGGGCCGGCGCCTGGATGCAGCGGCCGGCCGCCGAGGCGCTGGGCCGCGCCCAGAAAGCGCTGGCCGCGCAGGGCTATGGCCTTCTGATCCACGACGCCTACCGACCCTGGTTCGTGACCAAGATGTTCTGGGAGGCGACGCCGCCCGACAGCCGGATTTTCGTGGCCGACCCTGCGGAGGGCTCGAAGCACAACCGCGGCTGCGCGGTGGACCTCAGCCTCTATGACCTCAAGACCGGAAAGCCCGTCGTGATGACGAGCCGCTACGACGAGATGTCGACCCGCTCCTACGCCGACTTCGTCGGCGGGACGAGCCGCCAGCGGGCGCTGCGCGGCATCTTGCGCACGGCGATGGAGGCCGAGGGCTTCACCGTCTATCCGCAGGAATGGTGGCACTTCGACTACAGGGAGTGGACAGCCTACGGCATCGGCACGGTGACCTTCACCGAGCTGGCGAAGCGTTAGAAGGCCCCGCCACGGCCCTCGCCGGCTGCGAAACGCGCTGCCCCGTCTCGGGCGGAGCCGGCGCGCAGGGTTTCCATCCCATAGGCTATCTCGCGCGCCTGGGCCGCGTCCCAGTCAAGCGACCACTGGTCCAGCGCCGAGAGGCGGTCGTTCCGCATACAGAGCTGCGGGAAGGCCGAGAGCTGGGCGGCGAGCTCCAGCGCGGCGTCCAGCGCCCCGCCCTTGGGCGCCAGGCGATTGGCGAGGCCGATGTCGAAGGCTTCCCGCGCGCCTAACGCCCGACCGGTGAGGATCAGGTCCATCGCCCGTGAGGCGCCGATCAACCGGGGCAGGCGCACGGTGCCAAGGTCGATCAACGGCACCCCGAAGCGGCGGCAGAAGACCCCGAATGTCGCGCCCTCGGCGGCGACCCGCAGGTCCGCCCAGCAAGCCACCTCAAGACCACCCGCCACCGCATGGCCTTCAACGGCCGCGATCACCGGCTTGCCCAGTCTCAGGCGGGTGCAGCCCATGGGCCCCAGGTCACCGTCCGGCAGCACCGGATTGCCGACGCCCTCGGAAATGCCCTTCAGGTCGGCGCCCGCGCAGAACGCCCCGCCGCGCCCCTGCAGAACCGCCACGTGCAGCGCCTCGTCCGCGTCGAAGACCTTGAATGCGTCGTAGAGCTGGCGTGCCGTCGGACCATCCACGGCGTTGCGGCGCTCAGGCCGCTCGATGGTGACGATGAACGTGCGGTCGCGGCGTTCCGTGCTGACGGTCTGCATGGCGTCTCCTCAATCTACCTATCGTCACGCTTGCGACGGCGCGGAAGGCAAGGGCAAATGGCGACCCTGTGAAGAGGAAGCGACCATGAATAAGGCCAGGTCATTGGGGTTCTCGAGCGAGCGGCTGGCCCGCATCGACCGCTTCCTGCAGGAGAAATACGTCGGCCCCGGACGGATGCCCTGCGCGCAGTTCGTGGTCGCCCGCAAAGGCGAGATTGTCCACGAGACGGTGCTTGGGAACCGTGACGTGGAGCGCGGGACCGCCTGCACCGGCGACACAGTCTTCCGAATCTACTCCATGACCAAGCCGGTGACCTCGGTCGCCCTGATGACCCTGGTCGAGGAAGGCCTGATCGCGCTTGATGACCCCGTCGCGAAACACATCCCGTCCTGGAAGAATATGGCGGTCTTCGCCGCGGGTGTGGACCCCGGCTACATGACCACGCCGGTCGCCCGGCCGATGCAGGTGGTTGACCTGCTGCGCCATACCTCCGGCCTGACCTATGGCTTCCAGAGCCGCACCAACATCGACGCCGCCTACCGCAAGCACAGGGTAGAGGAGATGCACGCCGGCCACGACCTCGAAGCCTTCGTCGAGATGCTGGCGAAGATCCCGCTGGAATTCTCGCCCGGTGAGGCCTGGAACTACTCGGTCGCCACCGACGTCTGCGGCTACCTGGTCCAGAAGGTGACCGGTAAGCCGCTGGACCAGGTGTTCCGCGAGCGCATCTTCGAGCCGCTGAAGATGACCGACACCGGCTTCTACGTCCGCGAGGACCAGCTGGACCGGTTCGCCGCCTGCTACAACGCCACGCCGCAGGGCGGGCTGAAGCTGCAGGACGACCCGCAGACCAGTCCCTATCTGAAGCCGCCGCCGATGTTCGCGGGCGGCGGCGGGCTGGTCTCGACGGCGGCCGACTACCTGCGCTTCGCCAACATGCTCGTGAACGGCGGAGAGCTGGACGGCGCGCGCATCCTGGCCCCAAAGACGATCCGGCTGATGGCCTCGAACCACCTGCCCGGCGGCAAGGACCTGACCGAACTGTCGCGCTCGCTGTTCTCGGAAAGCACCAACGCCGGCGTCGGCTTCGGCCTGGGCTTCGCCGTAGTGTTCGATCCGCCGAAGACCCTGATTCCATGTTCGATGGGTGAATTCTACTGGGGCGGCGCCGCCTCGACCGCCTTCTGGGTCGACCCGGTGGAGGAGGTGACGGCGGTGTTCATGACCCAGCTCCTCCCCTCCTCGACCTATCCGATCCGCCGCGAGCTGCGAACCCTGACCTACGCCGCGCTGATGGAGTCGCAGGCTTAGGCGAGCGGCACACTACGGTATGGCCGGCTCGGTCTTGCGGGCGAGTTCCCGCTCTTCCTCGTCGGTGATGGCCTCGCTCTCGTCCATCATCGGTTGGCCGAGACCGGTGTCGGGCGCGTCGGCGCTGGGGGTGATGCTGAGCATCTTGGCCTTGCGCCAGCCGCCCCACAGGAAATAGCCCCCCGCCAGCACGCAGGTGGTGGCGCTGCCGACGGGGAAGCTGATCCAGACGGCGTCGGCGCCCAGGTGCGGCTCCAGCAGCATGGCAAGCGGCACCCGCACGCCCCACAGGGAGATGATCATCGCGAGCAGCGGCGGCCAGACCGCGCCGGTGGCGCGCACGATACCCGAGAAGATAAAGGCCACCCCGAACGGGATGAAGCCCCAGAGCACGATCGAATTGATGTGCACCGCGATTGGGAGCGAGGCGCTGGTCGCCGGCAGGAAGGCGCGCAGCACCCAGGGGTCTGCCAGATAGATCGCCAGGATCGGCAGGCCAGTGAAGGCGACGGCGTAGAGCGCGCCGGTCCTGGCCACCTGCTCCACGCGGTCCATCTTGCCCGCACCGACATTCTGGGCGGCCATGGAGGAGACCGCCGCGCCCAGCGCCATGGCCGGCATCTGGACATAGGTCCAGAGTTGCGCCGCTGCGCCATAGGCCGCCGAGGTGTGGACGCCGTAGCGGTTGACGAAGCTCATCATGGTCACCGCCGCCAGGCTGATGACGATCATCTGGAAGCCCATGGGCAAGCCCTTGGTCACCAGCGAACGGATGATCGCCAGGTCCGGGACCAGCAGCCGCCAGTCCTTCGGACGGATCATCAGGATCGAGTTCCTGCGGTAGAGATAGGCCACCATCACCGCGAGCGTGAAGGTCTGGGAGATCAGGGTGGAGGCGGCGGAGCCCGCGATGCCCAGCTTGGGGAACGGGCCGACGCCGATGATCAGCAGCGGGTTCAGGGTGACGTCCAGCGCCACCGCCAGCAGCGAGAAATAGAACGGCGTCCGCGAGTCGCCGACGCCCCGCTGGCCCATCATCACGAACGAGAAGAAGTACATGAACGGCATGGCCGCGAAGATCACCCGCAGGTAGGCGATCGCATCGGCGGCGGCCTCGGGCGGCGTGCCCATGGCCTTCAGGATGTGCGGCGTGAAGGTGAAGCCCAGCAGGCCCACCGCCAGCGACAGGGCGACGAAGAAGGTCGTGGAAGTGCCGACCACCTTCTTGGCCAGGGCCTGATCGCCGCCGCCGATGGCCTGGCCGATCAGGATGTTGGCCGCCATGGTGACGCCGAAAACCGCGCCCAGCATCAGGAACAGGATCTGGTTGGCGTTGGACGTCGCGGTCAGAGCCGCCTCGCCCAGCACGTGGCTGACCCACACGGCGTTGGCCGAACCGTTCAGGGACTGCAGGATGTTGGAGCCCAGCACCGGCAAGGCGAACACGATCAGCGTCTTGCCGATCGGACCGGTGGTCAGGTCGGGTCCGCCGCGGCGCGCGCCGCCATGTGCCCCCGGGGGACCCCGGAAGGGCGGCCGTCCGGCGGTTTCGTTCGTGGCCGTCACGGCGTGAAGTCCCCCAAAGCTGCGCCGGGATAGCTTGCAACCCCCCGAGCGCAAAGCGCCGGTTTCTCTCCTGCGTCGGAAAAATGCGCCCGGAGACCGCGCGTCAATCGACGGCGAGCGTGCTCTTCAGCCGGCCGTAGACGAGATAGACGGCCATGCCGAAGACGTTCCAGACCGCGAAGAAGGCCATCGTCTTGGCCGAAAGGCTGGTGAACAGATAGAGGCAGCCTAGGATGCCTGCGGGCCCGACCAGCCAGATCAGCGGCGTCCGGAAGGGGCGCAGCAGGTCGGGGCGCGCGCGCCGAAGGACCATGACTGCCGCCGTGGTGGCGATAAAGGCCGCCAGCGTGCCCGCGTTGGCCAGCGACGCGATCTCGGACAGTGGCATGGCGCCGGCGATGATGGCCGCGATCACGCCGGTGAGGATGGTCACCTTGCGCGGCACGCCTCTGGCGCTGACGGTGGCCAGCGTGCGGGGCAGCAGGCCGTCACGGGCCATGGCGAAGAACACCCGGCTCTGGCCGAACATGAAGACCATGATCACGGTCGGCATGGCGATCACGGCCGCGCCGGCGATCAGCGAGGCGGCGATCGGCCGGTCGAGCTGTCGCAGCACAAAGGCCAGCGGCTCGGGGCTCCTGGAAAAAACGTCGAACGGCGAGGCCCCCAGCGCGCAGGCAGCCACCACCATGTAGATGATCGTGCAGAGCACCATGGAACCGACGATGCCGATGGTCAGGTCGCGACTGGGATTCTTGGTCTCCTCCGCCGCCGTCGAGATCGCGTCAAAGCCGTAGAACGCGAAGAAGATGATCGCGGCGGCGCCCATCACCCCGTACTTCTTGCCGTCCACTTCGTTGGCCCCGTAGCCATAGGGTGCGAAGGGATGGAAGTTGGCTGCGTCGAAGCTCGGCAGGGTGAGCGCCACGAAGGCCGCCAGCGCCACCAGCTTCACGCAGACCAGGATGAAATTGACCGTCGCGCTCTCCCGCGTGCCGACAAGCAGCAGGGCCGTGACGGCCAGCGCGATGAACACGGCGGGCAGGTTCACCAGGCCGCCGGCATCGGGGCCGGCCAGCAGCATCTTGGGAACAGCCCAGTGCGCCTGCTCCATCAGGCCGGCGGCATAGCCCGCCCACCCGACCGACACCGCGCTGCAGACCAGGGTGTATTCGAGGATCAGGCTCCAGCCGATAACCCAGGCCACGAGCTCGCCGAGGGTTGCGTAGGTGTAGCTGTAGGCGCTGCCGGCGTGCGGCATCAGGCTGGCCATCTCGGCATAGCTGAGGGCCGCGACTGCGCAGACCGCGCCCGCCACCGCGAAGGAGACGATCACCGCAGGCCCCGCCAGGCCCGCGGCCACCCCGGTCAGGGTGTAGATCCCGGTGCCGATGATCGCACCGACGCCAAGCGCCACCAGATGCGGCCACGACAGCGTCGCCTTCAGCTGGTGTTCGCCGGTGGGCCGTGGACCGCTGGCGATCGCCTTGCGGCGTGTAACGAAACTCATGGCGTCGCCCCTCCTGTATATCCGCCGCCACCATGGCCCGCGTCGCGTCGCCTCGCCAAGAGCTTGGCGCCGGCGCGGGCTTGGGTCAGCTTGGCCCCGCACCGAAGGAACCGCCATGCGCCGCCTGCCGATCGTCCTCGCCCTCCTGTTCGCCGCCCTTTTTGGGTTTGCAGCCCCCGCCCTCGCCGACGACAAGCCGTTGATCGACCTCGTCGCCGACTACCAGTCCTACGCGCTGAGTCAGGACCCGATCGCCGCGGGACGGGCGGGCGACATCAAGGCCAAGGGCAAGCTGCCCGACGTCTCGCCGGGTCCCGACGTGCTGCGCAAGAGCTTCCTCGAGGAGTTTCGCGACCGCCTGAAAGCCATTGATCCTGCCGGCCTGTCCCCCGAAGCCAAGGCCAGCGCGCAGGCCCTTGGCCAGACCCTTGACCGGCGCCTGATGGGCCTGGTCGCCGACGAGTCTCGGCTGGTGTTCGACGCGACGAGCGGCTTCGACCTGACGATGAACGAACTGGCGGCTTCCACCCACATGGAAACCGAGGCGGACGCCGCGGCGTGGGTTCTGCGGCTGAAGGCCGTGCCGCGCTATTACGCAGGGAACATCGAAAACGCACGGCGGGGGATCGCGACTGGGCTCGTCAGGTCGCCCGCCACCGTGGAGGCGGTGCTGGCCCGGGCGAAGGCCGCCGTGGCCGTCCCGGCGGAGACAGATCCCCTGCTGAAGCCATTCGAGGGATCGGCGGCGCCCACCCCGATGGCGGCCGAGGCGGCACGGACGATCCGCGACCTGATCCGCCCGGCCCAGCAGGCCTTCATAAGCTTTCTGGAGACCGAGTACCTGCCGGCCAGCCGCAAGGCGCCGAAACCTGTCGGCTGAGCAGAACGCTGAAACATGACGGCAACGTCAACTTACTAGAAATTCACACCTGAGCGGCGTTAAGTTGCGCTAGATTACCAACATATCGGCCAGCCTTCCGCACCGGCGAAGGGCGAGAGCTATGTCCTGGGGAGGATTTTTGATGAGTTCTGCACGAATTGCCGTGCTGGGGACCGTGGCGAGCGCGGCTCTGCTGTTCGGTTGCTCCACCAACAGCGCCATGAGCGCCATGGACAACGCGCAGGGCGCGGCGGCCACC